>CAZPTD010000016.1:0-29260 GCA_964588915.1 uncultured Neomegalonema sp.
ACTACTTATACTCCGTTTTTGTTTCGCGCGGCGCTTCTTTGTGGCTTGCCGCGGCCCGCCTACCGCCATGCTCCCGAGATCATGTCGGCGCGGAAGCTGAAGGTGTGGTTCCCGATCAAGCGCGGGCTTCTGAAACGCACCGTCGGCCATGTGAAGGCCGTCAACGAAGCGAGCCTGACGATCCGCAAGGGCGAGACGCTCGGCGTCGTCGGCGAGTCGGGTTCCGGCAAGACGACGCTCGGGCTCGCGCTGCTCAGGCTCGTTGCGTCCGAGGGCGAGATCGCGTTCGGCGACAAGCGGATCGACGGGCTCTCGAAGACCGAGCTGCGGCCGCTGCGCGCGCAGATGCAGGTCGTCTTTCAGGATCCCTACGGCTCCTTGAGCCCGCGGATGACCATCGGCGAGATCGTCGGCGAAGGGCTCGAGGTGCATGGCGCGCCCGAGGGCGCGTCCGCGTCGGCCGATGATCCCGAAGGAGGCCGCACGCTCATCGGCGAGATGCTGAGCGAGGTCGGCCTCGATCCGGAGATGATGGACCGCTATCCGCACGAGTTCTCGGGCGGGCAGCGCCAGCGCATCGCCATCGCCCGCGCCGCGATCCTGAGGCCGCGGCTGATCGTGCTCGACGAGCCGACCTCGGCGCTCGACATGACCGTCCAGACCCAGATCATCGACCTGTTGCGCGGGCTGCAGGAGCGCTACGGCCTCGCCTATCTCTTCATCAGCCACGATCTCAGGGTCGTCCGCGCGATGTCGCATCGGCTCTTGGTGATGCGCAACGGCGATATCGTCGAGCAGGGCGCGACCGGCGACGTCATGGACAGGCCGAAGACCGACTACACGAAGGCGCTGATGGACGCCGCGTTCAATCTCAAGGCGTCGACCTACGTGTCGGACTGAGCCGGCGCCTGCGCGGCGGCGTTAGCCCAGATAGGCGGCGAAGAGCGCGGAGTCCGGAAAGGCGACAAGCGCGCCGCCGGCGATAGCGAGGCCGTAGGGCGCGTGCGTCGCCCATTTTCCGAGCGTGATCGGCCTCAGGCCGTAGGCGAGCGCGATCTTGGCGTTGTAGCCGCGCGACGCGACGGCGACGAGGCCGAGCAGGCCGCCGATGAGCGTGACCGCGAAGCCGAAGCCGAGCGCGGCGGCCGGATCGAACCAGAGCGCCGCGGCCGCGAGGAGCTTGCCGTCGCCGCCGCCCCAGAGCCCGAGCGCGAAGAACGCGAAGCCGATCGCGAGCGCGCCGGCGCCGACGGCCAGATGCAGGCCGATCGCGCCGATGTCGAGCCCGGAGCAGAGGAGCGCCGGCAGCGCGCCGGCGGCGCAGAGAAGCGAGGCGCGGTTCGGAATGATGAAGCGCTGAACGTCGCTCGCGGCGGCCCAGACCAGGGCGAAGGGAAGCGGCGCGAGCAAGAGCGCCTCGAGTGCTGCGAGCATGTCGGATCCAAATTCGAGAGCCGCCGTTGTGATTCGGCTCCAAGATGGCGCCGGAGGCTTTCGCTCCGGTTAAGCGCGCCGGATCCGATGGCGCGCGAAGCGCGCCGCCCGTGGGCGGCGCGCCTGCGATTGCGGCCGATTACTCGGCGGCGGTCGCTTCGCCGAGGGTCTCCTGGACCGTGTCCAGCGTCTCGGTCATCTGGTCTTCGAGGAGCTGCAGAGCGCCGATCAGAGCGACGGCGATCAGAGCGGCGAGAAGCGTGTATTCGATCGCGGTCGCGCCGCTTTCGTCTTTGAGAAACTTCGAGAACATTCCCGTCTCCATTGTCGAGGTCTCACCCATCGCACAGCTGCGATGACGACAATAAACGAGAGCGCGCCTTAATATCGTCGCAAGATTTATTATTAGAAAAAAGAAAACGAGTTAACTTGCAGTGGGGCGGTCGCAGGTGGTGGCGAGCAGGTCGTAGAGTAGGTCCAGATGGCGTTCATTCCAACCTGTCCGCTAAAATTGCAGCGAAATAGTCGCGGCTTGCACGACCGCTGCAACGGCCGATCCCGATCCGTCCGCGCGGACGGCCCAGCCCTTGCATCGGCGCTGCGGCGATCCTATCGTTTAGGGTCAAGAGGGAACAGATGAACGCCGGGCGCGCGTGAGCGCCGCAATGAGCACGGGGCGGTGGGCGAGATCCTGTGCGGATCACGCCCTTTTTCGTCGCGCCGCGTCAGACGCGGAGCGTCGTTTTCGAGCGTGCGATAGGCGGCTGATCCACGAGGCGCAGTTTCAACGAGGGAGAGCCGCAGGCGTTCGACGCCGCGTCGCATTTGCCCAATGACGTCCGCATTCGACACCGAGAAAAACCGGCGCAGCGCGATCGCGAAATTTCGGATCGGGCAGGTCGTGCAGCACCGAGTCTATCCGTTTCGCGGCGTGATTTTCGACGTCGATCCGGAGTTCGCGAACACCGAGGAATGGTACAACGCCATCCCGGAAGAGGTGCGGCCGCGCCGCGATCAGCCCTTCTACCATCTCTTGGCCGAGAATTCGGAGAGCTACTACGTCGCCTATGTCTCGGAGCAGAATCTGACGCCGGACGAAACCGGGCTGCCGGTCGGGCATCCCGACGTCGAACGCCTGTTCGGCGAGCTGGCCGACGGCCAGTACGCGCTCGATCCGATCCACAAGCATTAGCGGGCTGGCGAAAGACGCGCCGTCATTGCGGACGCCGCTGGCGCGCCCGTGCGCGAGAAACCGAAACGGAGGCCGCCGAGCGCGCCTGCTCGGGCGTCGCTCCGCCCGGCGACGAGCCTATCGTCTGAACGGTTCCGATGGAGCCGACCTCGCCCGTGTCATGCCGGCCAAGCGCGACGCGCGCCGAGCCGGGATCCAGCGCCGAGGGGCCGAGCGTGCGGCGAACCGGCCCTGGATCCCGGATAAGCCTGCGGCTTTCCGGGATGACGGCGTCATCCCGGGATGACGGCGTCATCAGCGTTGCGTCCACCTCAACAGATCCTGCGCTAGGACCGGCCGCGCGACCGGCGCCGCATGGGCTACTGGTCGCCGCCGTCTGGCTCCGGCGGCGGCGTCGGCTCGGGCTCGGGTTCCGGCGCCGGCTCGGGCTCCGGCCGCGGCGTCGGCTCGGGTTCCGGCTGCGGGGTCGGCTCGGGTTCCGGCTGCGGCGTCGGCTCGGGCTCGGGAAGCGGCGGCTCGTCGACCGGCGCGCCGTTGACGGCGGCCCGGCCGTTTTCGACGACGATCTCGAAGACCGTCTCGCCCGGCGCGTCGCCCGGCGCGCCATACTCCACGATCACGCCCTCGAGCATCAGAAGGTCGGCAGCGGCGTCGCCGTTGCGCAGGAGCGGCGACAGGATCAGCGTGTCGAGCAGTTTGCGCCAGCCTTCGACCCGGATCGTCACGGCGGCGTTGACGCTGTCCGGCGGCGCCCCAACGCCCGGGTCGCCGCCGCCGGTCATGGTCGCGGTCATGCCCGCGAGGTCGAGCGTGACCTCTTTGAAGTCGACCCGCGCCGGCGTCGGGCCGGCGATGAAGAGCTCCGGATTCTCGAACAGGCCGATCGGAACGAAAAGACCGAACTCGATGTTCGCGGCGATCCGGTTGATCGCGTGATCCAAGTCTCCGGCCGGATCGACCTGCGCCCAGATGTTCGGTCCGAGCGTCACGTCGGTGATCTCGAGAAGGAACGGCGCGGTCTGAAGCTCCTCCGACGCCGCGACCGGCCACTCGAGCTCCAGATTGAACCCGCCGATCGAAACATCGCCGCCCAATTCCCCGGCGAGTTGGAACACCGTGTCCTCGCTCTTGAGCGCGGCGCGGAAGCGCTCGCGATCGAGGCGGAACTCGATCAGACCCGGACCGCTCGTCGCGCCGATCAGCGCCGCGACGCCGGGATCGGCGGGCGCGCGCTCGCGAAATGCGGTCGGGCCGTTGGCGAGCGACACGACGGCGTCGCCGCCCTCCTCGAACTGCCGAATCACTTCCGCGATCGCCGCGTCCGGGTCCCGCTCGCCGACGGTCGCCAGCGCCGGGAAGTCGAAGCCGTTCGACCCGGCGTTCAGCGCGATCACGAATTCGACGTCCTCGTACTCGGCGAAAAGATCGGTCGGGCCGCCCTCGACGCGGACGCCGCCGGCCGAGATGGTCAAGCCCATGATCTCCGGACCGAGGTCGATCTGGTAGCCGACTTCGGAGAGTTCGAGCGACTCGAAGGGCGTTCCTTGGTCGGCGCCGGCGGACGCCGTGACGCGCAGCAGGCCGATCTTGAAGTCCTGGTCCATGCGGCCGCCGGCCAGAACCGTCTCGACGCCGACCTCCGTCATCGATTGGAAGAAATTCAGACCGCCCGGCCCGTCGAGCAGCGAAGAGACGTCGAGCGCTTCGCGCGCCGAGACCTCCAGCGAGAACTCCAGGCGTTCGAGCGTCACTTCGCCGTCGGGCGCGCCGATCAGCAGCATGGGCGAGACCGAGCTCGAGCCGACGGCCGCGGAAAATTGGAAGCTCGTCGCGTCCAGGCCTGCGCGTCCGCGCAGATCGTACATCTCGAACGCTTCCGTGGCCGGCGACCCGGCGAACGGCGACGGTTGATCGAAGCGGAGCCCGGCGAGGTCGAAGGAGATCGCCGCCGTCGCCGTGTTCGCCGTCTGGTCGACCTCCACCCGCCCCGCGGCGGAGAGCTCCTCGAGCGTCAACTTCTCTTCGCCAGCGCTCGGTCCGCCCTCCTGGACGATCTCCGCGCGCTCGGCGCTGATCGCGAAATCGTAGACGTTTTCCTCCGTCGCCGTCAGCACCGCCTCGAGGTCCGAGCCGGAGACGAGAAGGCGCCGGCCGGTCGTCGCGCCCTCGGCGTCGGTGATGTCGATGGCGACCTCGTCCGGCAGCGAGAAGGCGAATCGGTCGAGTTCGTCGAGCGAGAGGGCGCTGTCGGCCTCGGGCAGCGAAAAGCGCCAGCGGATCGCGGGAATATAGACGTTGACTTCGGTGACGGCCCCGCGCTCCGGCACGACGGCGCCCGAGATGTCGATCGAGGCGTAGGTGATCTCGACGCCGGCGCGCTGGAGCTGTCCGATCGCCGTCTCGATCTGACCTCGGACGTAGGATTGACCGCCGAAATGCGCGGCGGCGGCGCCGCCTCCGAGAACGACAACGACGCCCAACAGCCTCGACACCACTCGGTTCATGCTCACTCCCCCTTCGCGTCGCCCTGAGGCCCGTGCGCCGCGCGCGCGTCTCCGACATCGCGCAAACCGGAGCCCGTTTAGCGAAGTTGCGCGCTGGAGGCGAGCGATTATCGCCCGGCGTCGCGTCGGCCGGCCGCTCGCCGAAGGACGCGAACGCGCCGCTCGTCGACGCCCTCGAGATCGAGACTGGCGGCGACGCGGAACTCGGCGAGGACCTCGCAGCGCGCGACGAAGGGCGCGGCCGCGTCGCCGCCGCGGCCGGCGTCGCCGATCAGCGCCTCGGCGCCGCCTGCGCAGGCGGCTTCGACGGCGGCGGCGAGGCGCTCGGTGAGCGGCCGCTCGTAAAAGGCGTCGCCGACAAGGAGGAGGTCGGCCTCGGCCAGCGCCGCGGCGGACTGGGTCGAGCCGTCGAGGAGGTCGCGCGCGTCGGTCTCGACGCGGACGGCGTTCAACTCCGAGTTGAGGCGGGCGGCGGCGCAGGCGACCGGGTCGATGTCGTTCGCGACGACGGAGGCGGCGCCGGCCTTCGCGGCGGCGATCGCTTCGAGACCGGCGCCGGCGGCGAGGGCGATCACGCGTCGGCCGGCGGCGCGCTCGGGCTGATCGAGAAGAAGCCGCGCGAGCGCCTGGCCGCCGGGCCACGCGAAGGCCCAGAAGGGCGGCGGCAAGCCGATCTCCTCGAGCGCGTCCTCGGTGGCCGACCAGAGCCGCGTCGCGTCGTCGACGCCGTGGAAGCGGAGCTCGGGCGCGAGCGGCGGCGCGAGGACGCGAGTCTCGCTTTCGATGAAGGCGCGCGCGGCGCCGGCGTTCAACCGCGGCGGGCGCATCACGGCGCGCCGCTCGAACGGCCGCGGCGCCGGCGCCGGATGGGTGGGACGGGAACGCGTCCGCCGCCGGCTTGGGGGGGGGCCCCGATAGGGAGCCGACGCCGGACATGCGCGAGGGATGCGCAGGACTCAGATTGTTTCATTTAACCGCGCTTGCAAGAGTTAATTTATAATTGATTGTGATCTCGCAGACGCACAAGAGCCGCGCAGGGCTTGCAAATCCCAGCAGCGAAGGGATGATCACCGGATGAGCGCACCGATCCTACCCTTTGAAATTGGCCCGGACGGGCCGAATCAGCCTCCCCAACCCGCCTCCGCGCCTCAGATCGTCACCTTTCACCGCCGCGAGCTTTCCGCCATCCTCTCTATCTACGGGCGAATGGTCGCAGCCGGCGAGTGGCGGGACTACGCGATCGACCATCTGCGCGAAGCGGCGTTGTTTTCGGTGTTTCGTCGGACGGCGGAGGCGCCGATCTACCGAATCGAGAAGCGGCCGAAACTCGCGCAGCGGCAGGGCGCCTACGCCGTGATCGGCCCGGACGGCCGCGTTCTCAAGCGCGGCCGCGAGCTTGCGCAAGTGCTCAAGGTTTTCGATAGAAAGCTCATGCGGTTGATCGACAGGTTCTGAGCCGTCGCCGGTCGACGGTCTGTTCGCTCGGCGTCCGACCGCCGACGGCGCTACCTCTTCTTCTTCGCCGCCCGCTTGCGCTTGTCTTTGCGCGCCTCCTTGATCCGGGCGATCTTCGCCCGGCCCGCGCGGCGCCCGCTCGTCGCGGGGTTCTTCACCGGTCCCTTCGGGCCGCCGCGGCGCGCGATCCGGCGGTCGTCGGCGGCGGCGCCGCCTTCGACGCGCGCGCCTTCGACCTCGAGCACTTCGAGCAGCAGGCCGCCCGTCATCGGCGCCGCCTCCACGAGGCGGACGCGCACGCGGTCGGCGAGCGTGAAGACCATGCCGCTGCGCTCGCCGATCAGACGCTGTCCGGGCTCGTCATAGCGGAAATAGTCGGGGCCGAGCGAGCGCACCGGCGCGAAGCCGTCGGCGCCGCTCTCGTCGAGCTTCACGAAGAGCCCGAAGCGGCGCACGCCGGCGATGCGGCCGGTGAACTCGGCGCCGCGGCGTCCGGCGAGATAGGCGGCGAGATAGCGGTCGATGGTGTCGCGCTCCGCCGTCATCGCGCGGCGCTCGGTCATCGAGATGTGCTCGGCGGTCGCCTTGAGGCAATCGGCCTCTTCCGGCGTCTGGCCGTCGGCGCGCGGATCCGCGCCGAGCTTGAGCCCCGAGATCAGCGCGCGATGCACGACGAGGTCGGCGTAGCGGCGGATCGGCGAGGTGAAATGGGCGTAGGAGCGCAGGCTGAGCCCGAAATGGCCGAAATTCTCCGGCGCGTAGTAGGCCTGGGTCTGCGCGCGCAGCATCGACATGTTGACGAGCTCGGCGTGCTCGGTGGCGGCGGCGGCGGCGAGGGCGCGGTTGAGGAGCTTGGTCGTCAGAACCTGGCCCTTGGCGAGCGGCACGCCGACGCTGTCGAGCGTCTCGCGCAGCGCCTCGATCTTCTCCGGATTGGGCTCCTCATGGACGCGGTAGAGGAAGGCCATGCGCTTCTTCTCGAGCGTCTCGGCCGCCGCGACATTGGCGAGGATCATGAACTCTTCGATGAGCTTGTGCGCGTCGAAGCGGTCGCGCATGCGGATCGCGGCGACGTCGCCCTTCTCGTCGAGCTCGACCTTGCGCTCGGGCAGCTCGAGCGCCAGCGGCGAGCGCGCCTCGCGCGCGACCTTGAGCGCCTCGTAGGCGGCGAAGAGCGGCTCGATGACGCGTTCGAGGAGCGGCTCGGTCGTCGCGTCCGGCCGGCCGTCGATCGCGTCCTGCGCCTGATCGTAGGTCAGGCTCGCGGCGGAGCGCATGACCGCCCGATGAAAGCGCGCGTCGCGCAGAGCGCCTTTCGCCGAGATCCGCATCTCCGCGACCAGGCACGGCCGCTCGACGCCTTCGTGGAGCGAGCAGAGCTCGCCGGAGAGCCGGTCCGGCAGCATCGGCACGACGCGGTCGGGGAAATAGGCGGAGTTGCCGCGCGTGCGCGCCGCGCGGTCGAGCGCCGAGCCGGGCCGCACGTAGTGGGCGACGTCGGCGATCGCGACCCAGAGGCGGAAGCCGCCTTTGCTCTCGGGGTCGGGCTCGGCGAAGACGGCGTCGTCATGGTCGCGGGCGTCGGGCGGATCGATGGTGACGAAGGGCGCGTCGCGCAGATCGAGCCGTCCCGAGAGGTCGTCGAGCGCGCCGGCGCTCGCGGCCTCGGCGAGCGCGTCGTCCGGAAACTCGACCGGCAGGCCCTGCTCGCGGATGGCGATGAGCGAGATCGCGCGCGGCGCGTCGGCGTCGCCGATGCGCTCGACGACGCGCGCGCGGCGGAGGCCGAAGCGCTTGCCCGGCTCGATCACCGCCTCGACGAGCTCGCCGTCCTCGGCGCCGCCCGAGTCTTGCGCCTCGACGACGCACGCCTCGGCCGCGCCCTTCTCGACGGGCTCGAGGCGGCCGTCGCGGCCGTGCTGGCGGGAGACGCCGAGCACGCGCTCCGTCTGGCGGCCGAGCTTCTTGATCGGCCGCGCCTCGAAGGCGACGTGGCGATCGGCGTCGTCATGGCCGACCGCGCGCAGGCGGCCGATGAACCGGTCGCCGAGGCCGAGCGCGGGCTCGTGTCGGTGATGCTCCGCGACGACGATCCGCGGCGGCGGCGCGTCGCGGCGCCAGTTGGCGGGCCGGGCGATCAGCTCGCCGTCCGCGTCGATCTCGAAAACTTCGAGCAAGGTCACCGGCGGCAGCTCGGCGAGGCCGGCGCCCGGTTTCGAGAAGCGGCGGCGGCCCTTTTCGAGCGCGCCGTCGTCCTGGAGCTCGCGCAGCATGCGCTTGAGCTCGATCCGCTCGGGCCCGGCGACCTTGAAGGCGCGGGCGATGTCGCGCTTGCCGGTTCCGTCCGGCTGGCTCCTGATGTAGTCGAGCAGCTCGTCCTTGCTGGGCAGGCGCGAGCCGCGGTTCTTCGATGGGGATGGCATGTCGTGCTCCCGACTGCGCGAAGAAGAACCCGCGACGCTCGTCGCGCGGTGTTCGCCGCGGCGCGCTCGGCGCCTGATTTCGCTCAGGCGTCGCCGTCGTCACGCACCGTATCTTGCGGAACCAAGGACGGCCATCCCAAAATGTGATGGGCGCTCTATTTCTCCGCGCCGGCGGCGCGCCTGACGGGCCGCGGCTCCGCCGCGCCGTCGTCGCCGTCGTCATAGTCGATGAGCGCGCCGTCCTCCGACGCGTCGCCATTGGCCTTCGCGCCGTCCGCCTTGGCGGATTTGGTCTTCTTCTTCGCTTTTCGTTTCGTTCCTTTGCTCGTCTTCTCGGCGATGAGCGTCACCGCCGCGTCGAGCGTGATCTCTTGCGGGTCGACGCCCTTGGGAAGCGTCGCGTTGGTCCGCTTGTGCTTCACATAGGGGCCGAAACGGCCGGAATAAACAGCGACCGGCTCGCCGTCTTCGGGATGGGCGCCGAGTTCGCGCAGCAGCTTGGTCGCACCGCCGCCCTTCTCGCGCTTCTCGGCGATCAGAATTACCGCGCGGTTAACGCCGATCTCGAGCGCCTCGCGCCATTCCGGAAGGTTGGCGTAGGTGGCGCCGTGCTTCACGAACGGGCCGTAGCGACCGATGCCGGCGGTGATCGGCTCGCCGTCCTCGGGATGCGCGCCGACCTCGCGCGGCAGGGACAGCAGCTCGACCGCGATTTCCAGCGTCACGTCGTCCGCCGCGAGGCCCTTCGGCAGCGAGCTTCGCCGCGGCTTCTCCTTGCCCTCGGGCTCGCCTAGCTGGACGTAAGGGCCTAAGCGGCCGGCGCGCAGCGTGACGTCCTCGCCGGTCTCCGGATGCTGGCCGAGCAGCTTGCCGTCGGGCGACGCCGCCTCGGCGGGCGTCTCCTCGCCGCCGAGCTGGCGCGTGTAGCGGCATTCGGGATAGTTGGAGCAGCCGATGAACGCGCCGTACCGGCCGGGCTTGAACGAGAGCTGGCCCGTGTTGCAGAGCGGACATTGCCGCGGCGGCGCGCCGTCGGCGCGCTCCGGGAAGATGTGGTCGGCGAGCGCCTCGTTGACCTTGTCGATCACCTCGGCGTTGCGCAGCTTCAAGGTCCCCTCGGCGGTCTCGTTGAACTCCTTCCAAAACCGGCGCAGCAGCTCCTTCCAATCCTCGCGGCCGCCCGAGACGTCGTCGAGGCTCTCCTCGAGATTGGCGGTGAAGCCGTATTCGACATAGCGGCGGAAGAAGTTCTCGAGAAAGGCGGTGACGAGCCGGCCCTTGTCCTCGGGAACGAGCCGGCTCTTGTCCTTCTTCACGTACTCGCGGTCCTGGATCACCGAGATGATCGAGGCGTAGGTCGACGGCCGGCCGATGCCGAGCTCCTCCATGCGCTTGACGAGCGCCGCCTCCGAGTAGCGCGGCGGCGGCTGCGTGAAATGCTGCGCCGGATCGATCTTGCCGCGCTTCAGGGCGTCGCCCTCGGTCATCGCCGGCAGGCGGCCGCTTTCCTCGTCCTCGTCGGCGTCCTGGGCGGCGCGGTCGTCCTTGTCCTCTTGATAGAGCTTGAGGAAGCCGTCGAACTTCACCACCTGTCCGGTCGCGCGCAGGCCGACGGCGCGGTCCGGGCTCTTGATGTCGACCGTCGTGCGCTCGAGCCGCGCGCTCTCCATTTGGCTGGCGATCGCGCGCTTCCAGATCAGCTCGTAGAGCGCGCGCGCGTCCTTCTCGAGATCGGTGGCCTGATCCGGCTTGAGGCCCATGTCGGTCGGCCGGATGCACTCATGCGCTTCCTGGGCGTTCTTTTGCTTCGATTTGTAGATCCGCGGATTTTCCGGCACATAGGCGTCGCCGAAGTTTTTCGCGACCGTCGCCCGCGCCGCCGCGACCGCCTCGGGCGCCATGTCGACGCCGTCCGTCCGCATATAGGTGATTCGCCCGGCCTCGTAGAGCTTCTGCGCCGTCGCCATGGCCGATTTCGGCGAGAAGCCGAGCTTGCGGCTCGCCTCCTGCTGGAGCGTCGAGGTGGTGAAGGGCGGGAACGGATTGCGCGTCGCCGGCTTGGCCTCGACTTTCGCGACGGCGAATTGGCGCGCCTCGATCGCGGCGACCGCCGTCTTCGCCGCGCCTTCGTCGCCGAGCGAGAACTTGTCCAGCTTCTCGCCGTCGAGCTCCGCCAGCCGCGCGGTGAAGGTCTGGCCCGAGGGCGTCGTCATCTCGACCGAGACCGACCAGTATTCGCGCGGGCGGAACTTCTCGATCTCCATCTCGCGCTCGACGACGAGGCGCAGCGCGACCGACTGCACCCGGCCGGCCGACTTGGCGCCCGGCAGCTTGCGCCAGAGCACCGGCGAGAGCGTGAAGCCGACGAGATAATCGAGCGCGCGCCGGGCGAGATAGGCGTCGACCAGCGGCTGGTCGATGTCGCGCGGGCTCTTCATCGCCTCGGTGACGGCGGATTTGGTCACGGCGTTGAAGACGACGCGCTCGACCGCGGTCGTCTTGCGCACCGCCCTGCGCTTCCTCAGCGCCTCGAGCAGATGCCAGGAGATCGCCTCGCCCTCGCGGTCCGGGTCGGTGGCGAGGATGAGTTTGTCGTCGCCCTTCTCGGCGGCCGACTTGATCGCCTCGGCGATGGCGGCGACGCGCTTGCGGCCGTCCGTGTCGACTTCCCACTCCATCGCGAAGTCTTCGTCCGGCTTGACCGATCCGTCCTTTTTCGGGAGGTCGCGCACATGGCCGTAAGAGGCGAGGACGGTGTAGCCGGAGCCGAGATATTTGTTGATCGTCTTGGCCTTAGCCGGGCTCTCGACGACGACGACGGCCATGTGGCGCCCTCCACTCTTGCTTCACGGCGGCGGAAGATGTGGTCGGCCCGCGCCGGTGTCAACTCGGCAGATCGGACGGCGCCGGCGCTTATCGGGCGCCCCGGCGGCCGATGGGCGGCGCGCTCTTGTCGCGCCAAGCTACGCTTGCGCCGCGGCGCGGCTGGCGACAGCGGCGCATGTCCATGCCGCGAGGTGCGTCCCGATGTCGCTTATGGCGGCGCCTCGCCGGTCGAGAGGGACACGCCGCCGCCCGGATGCGTCTCGGCGCGGCCGGCGAGCTCGAGGTCGAGAATCGCCGCCGACACCGCGCCGGCCGGCGCCGCCAAAGCGCGGACGAGGGCGTCGAAAGGCGTCGGCTCGTAGGAGAGGGCGGCGGCGACGCGCTCGGCGAGCCGGTCCGGCGCCTCCGCCGGCTCGGCGGCGTCGAAGAGCGCGCCCTGCGGATCGTCGCTCCGCCTCTGGCGATAGCTCGAGGCCAGCGCCTCGATCACGTCGTCCGGCCCGCGGATCAGCGTCGCGCCGTCGCGGATCAGCCGATTGCCGCCCGCCGCGCGCGGGTCGAGCGGATGGCCGGGCGCGGCCATCACCTCGCGGTTCTGCTCGAGCGCCGCCTGGGCGGTGATCAGCGAGCCCGAGCGCTCGGCCGCCTCGACGACGACGAGGCCGGCGGCGAGACCCGAGATGATTCGGTTGCGCCGCGGGAAGTGCCGCGCCTGCGGATGAAGGCCCATCGGCATCTCGGAGAAGACCGCGCCCTTCTCGACGAGCTCGGCGCGGAGGCCGGCGTTCTCGGTCGGATAGACATGGTCGACGCCGCCGGCGACCACCGCGGCGCCCGCGCAGCCGCCGGCCAGCGCGCCGCGATGCGCCGCCGCGTCGATCCCGCGGGCGAGGCCGGAGACGATCGGACAGCCGGCCTCCGCGAGCGACTTCGCCAGCCACTCGGCGAAGCGCGCGCCGTTCGCCGTCGCCGTCCGCGAGCCGACGATCGCGATCGGGCGCGCGGGCGCCGCCGCGGCGATGGCGGCCGGATCGCCGAGCGCCCAAAGGACGGGCGGCGGATCGTGGATCTCGTCGAGGAGCGCCGGATAGCCGCGTCCGCCGAGCCGGAGCAGCCGGGCGCCGGCGGCCTCCGCGGCGGCGTATTCGGCTTCGGCGGTCTCGATCGGCGCGGGCGCGTAGGCCTCGCCGGCGCCGCCGCGGCGCGCGAGATCGGGCAGCGCGGCGAGCGCCTTCTCGGCCGAGCCGTAGCGCGCGAGGAGCCGTCGAAACGTCGTCGCGCCGACGCGCGGGCTCCTCGCGAGGCGCAGCCAATCGAGATCCGCGCGCGCGCTCAAGACCGCGGCTCCGGGCGCGTCCGGGTGTCGGATCTCGCGTCTCCCTCCGCGCCGCTTCGCCCGCGCCCGAGGCTGATCCGCGGCTCCGTTCCGGCGACGAGCCGCCTGATGTTGCCTGCATGGCGGTAGAGCGTGATCAAGCCCATGGCGAAGACCGCCCAGGCCGCGTCCCAAAGCTCATAGAGCGGGAACAGGATCGCCGCGGCGAGGGCGGCGCACAACGAGGCGACCGACGCGATCCGAACCGTGAGCGCCGCGGCGAGCCAGACGCCGGCGCAGATCGGGCCGATCGGCCAAAGCGGCAGCGCGTCCGAGGAGAAGGCGACGCTGTAGGCGAGGATGAAGCCGAAACCGGTGGCGACGCCCTTGCCGCCGGAGAAGAGCAGGAAGACCGAGAAGCAATGGCCGACGAAGGCGGCGAAGCCGGCGACGGTCGCGGTCAGCGGGCCGTATTGCCAGCCATAGACGACCCAGAGCACCGGCGCGGCGCCTTTGGCGGCGTCGAGGAGGAGCGTGACGACGCCGAGCGGCAGGCCGCCGAGGCGCATCATGTTGATCGCGCCGATATTGCCCGAGCCGCGCCGGCGCACGTCGCCGATGCCGAAGAGCCGCCCGAGCAGGAGCCCGAACGGCACGGCGCCGATGAAATAGCCGAGAACGAAGGCGTCCCGGAGAAACGGCCAGGCGCGCTCGAAGTTGATCGTGTCGGGCAGCATCTCGAACCCTCCGGGCGCGGCCTTGCCTGCGCGTGGTCGGAGCCTCGGCGTTCGCCGCGGTCAGCCGGCCGAATCGCCGGGCTCGGCGCCCTCGAAGACGACGCGCCCTGCGACCAGCGTTCTCAGCACCCTTCCGTGGAGTTCGCGTCGATCATAGGGCGAGTTCTTCGATTTCGAGCGCAGACGATAGCGGTTGATCCGCCGCGGCGCGTCCGGATCGAAGAGCACGAGATCCGCCGGCGCGCCGCGCGCCAGACGCCCGCCGTCGAGGCCGAGGATCCGCGCCGGCGCGCGCGAAAGCCGGTCGAAGAGGCGCGGCAGATCGAGCGCGCCCGACCGGACGAGCTCGAGCGACGCCGAGAGCAGGGTCTCGAGCCCGACGGCGCCGCTCGCCGCTTCGGCGAAGGGGCGCCGCTTCGCTTCTTCGGTCTGCGGCCGGTGCGAGGACACCATCACGTCGATGACGCCGTCGGCGAGGCCTTGGACGATCGCCTGCTGATCGGCGACCGAGCGCAAGGGCGGCGACAGCTTCATGAAGGTGCGGTAGTCGCCGATATCGAGCTCGGTGAGCGTCGCGTGCGGCGCCGAGACGGCGGCGGTGACGTCGAGGCCCGCCTCCTTGGCGCGGCGGATCGCCTGGACGCTCGCCGCGGTCGAAATCTGCGCCGCGTGATAGCGCGCGCCGGTGAGCTCGACGAGCGCGAGATCGCGCTTGAGCGCCATCGTCTCGGCCGCGGCCGGGGCCGCGGGCAAGCCGCGCCGCGTCGCGAAGGCGCCCTCGGTGGCCGACGCGTCGGCGGAGAGATCGGGATCCTGGGTCGCGCAGGCGACGAGCGCGTCATGGCCGACGGCCGTCTCGAGGCAACGGCGCATCACCGCGGCGCTCGCGATCACGTTCGGACCGTCGCTGAGCGCGATCGCGCCGGCGGAGAGGAGAAAGGAGTACTCTGCGAGCAGCTTGCCTTGGAGGCCCTTGGTGAGCGCCGCCATGGTCTTCACATGCGGCATCGCATGCTCGAGGCTCTCCTCGTAGACGCGCTGCGTGATGAATTCGAGGAGCGCCGGATCGTCGACCGGCGGGTTGGTGTCGGGCTGCGTCACGATCGTCGTGACGCCGCCGGCGACCGCCGCCTCGCCGCCCGAGCCGAAGCTCTCCTTATGCCGCTCGCCCGGCTCGCCGATGAAGACGCGCATGTCGATGAGGCCGGGCGCGAGGGCGGCGCCGGCGCAATCGATCCGCTCCATCTCGGGCGCCGCCGTCTCCGCCAGGGCGCTCGGACCGAGATCGGCGATCTTGCCGTCCTTGACGAGAAGCGCGCCGGGCTCGACGGCGCCGGCCTCGGGATCGACGAGGCGCGCGTTGTAGAGGACGATCGGCCGCGACTCCGCCGCTTCGGCGCTTACGAACCGGCCTTCCGGCTTCGCGGTCGGGTCGCGCTCGGAGGGGCGGGCGACATGCGGCAGGAGGCTCGAGGAGCGCTCCATCACCGCCATGCGCACGGCGACGCCGAGCTGGACCTGGGTCGCGATCAGCGAGCGATAGGGATCGTCGGCGAGCTCGCTGTCGATCTCGACGCCGCGGTTCATCGGGCCGGGATGCATGACGAGCGCGTCCGGCGCGGCGCGGGCGAGCTCCTGCGCGTCGAGCCCGTAATTGTGGTAGTACTCGCGCTGCGTGGCGATGAGCGCGCCGTGCATCCGCTCGGACTGGAGCCGAAGCGCCATCACCACGTCGGCGCCGTCGACCGCGTCGCTGATGTCGTAATGCGTCTCGACGCCGAGCGCGTCGAGACCGGCCGGCGTCAGGCTCGGCGGCGCGGCGACGCGGATGCGCGCGCCGTATTTCGAGAGCAGGAAGATGTTCGAGCGCGCCACGCGGCTATGGGCGACGTCGCCGACGATGGCGAGGGTCAGCCCTTCGAGCCGAGCCGCCGGCGCGTCCGGCCCGCGGCGGGCGGCGAAGGCGCGGCGGATGGTGAGCGCGTCGAGGAGCGCCTGGGTCGGATGCTCGTGGCGCCCGTCGCCGGCGTTGACCACGGCCGCGTTGACCTTCTCGGCGAGGAGCCGCACCGCGCCCGAATCAAGGAGCCGCACGATCAGGAAGTCCGGCAGCATCGCGTTGAGCGTGGTGGCGGTGTCGAGCAGCGTCTCGCCCTTCGACATCGACGAGCGCTTGATCGACATGTTCATGACGGTGGCGCCGAGGCGCTTGGCGGCGAGCTCGAAGCTCGCCTGCGTCCGCGTGCTGTCCTCGAAGAAGAGGTTGATGACGGTGCGGTCGCTCATCGTCCGCGCGACCGGCTCGCGCGCGGCGTTCATGTTGGCCAGTTGATCGGCCCGGTCGAGGATCGCGTCGATCTCGGCGCGGTCCAATTCGGCGACGCCGAGAAGATGCGGATTGCGCTGCGGATCACCCTGCATGGCGGCCTCCCTGATTGGCCGGTCCATACGCTCATCCGTCGGCCGCGTCGAGGCCGGGCGCGGCCGGCGTCCGGACGTCAGCCGCGCGTCGGCGCGCGCGAACCGTCGAGAAGATTGCGAACGCCCGGCACGTAGCCGTCGATATGCTCGAGCAGCTGCGCGTCGAAGAACTGCGCGTCGACCTGCACGATCAGGGCGCAGGCGATGATCAGCGCGACGGACCAGTAGAAGAACGCGAAGATGCTCGGCAGCGCCAACACGCGGTCGCGGGCGTAGCGCTTCGTCTCGAACGCGCGGTCGCCGTCGGCGCGCCATTCCTCCGAGTAGAGCCGTAGGAAATCCGGCTGCCGCTCCTCGACGTTGCGGATGATCGTGTATTTGGCGTCTTCCCAATACCGGAGCGTCTTCAGCGTCTTGCTCCAGATCCGGCAGAAATAGCCGCCGGTCACGCAGAGGAGCAGCACGAAGGCGAAGAGATAGATCGACGGCCCGATATCCGTGACGCTGAAGGCGCTGACGAGCGCGGCGCCGCCGGCGGCGATCAGCGCCGTGTGGAGCGAGATGTAGTAGCGGATCACCGACGCCTGCCGGTCGGTGAGCGCCTCGGTCATCTGAACGTAGGTCGAGAATTGCTGCGCCTGCGCGTCGATCCGCGCCGCCCGCAGCAGCGCGTCGTCGAGGTTCGTCTGGTCGTTCTTGCTCATCGCCCCTCCCGAAGTCGTCGCCCGGTCGTTCGTTGCGCGCGGGCCGGCGTATGACATCTCGAAAAAACGGGCGCGCGTCTATCCTCCGCCGTTGAAAAATCCGACCAGCGCCTCGGCCGTCTCTTCCGGCTTCTCGCGTTGCGGAAAATGCCCGGCGCCGGCGATCAGCCGCCGCTCGTAGCGCGACGAGAAGAGCGCCTCCTTGCCCTCGGACGTCTCCGGATCATTGGCGCCGTCCTCGTCGCCATGGAGCGTCAAGGTCGGCCGCGCGATCGTCGGATCGGCCGCGACCCGCGCCTCCAAGTCGGCGTAGGACGGATCGCCCTCGGCGAGGCCCCAGCGATGACGGTATGAGCCGAGCGTGACGGCCGCCCAATCCGGATTGTCGAAGGATGCGGCCGTCCTCTCGAACTCGGCGTCGGAGAAGCGCCAGCTCGGCGACCAGGTCTGCCAGAGAAACCGCGTGAAGCCGCGCCGGTCGGTCTCGACCGCCGCCGCGCCGCGATCGAGCGCCATAAACCAATGATACCAGTAGTTCTTGCTCTGCCGGTAGGACATCGCCTGGCTCGGATGATTGGTGCCCCAGCCGACCGAGATCCCGGCGAGCGCCTCGATCCGCTCCGGCGCGGCGACGGCGGCGATATAGGCGGCGCGGGCGCCCCAATCGTGACCGACGAGGCGGAAGCGATCGAGCCCGAGCGCGTCGGCGACGTCGAGAAGATCTCGGCCGAGCGCCGCGAGTTGGCCCGAGCGCGGCGTCGCCGCGTCGCGGAACCGCGTCGGCCCGTAGCCGCGCAGATAGGGCGCGATGGTCTCGAAGCCGGCGTCGTGCAGCGCCGGCAGGACCCGATCCCAGGTGCGGACGTCGTCCGGCCAGCCATGGAGCAGGATCATCGGCGCGCCGCCGGAGGGCCCCCTCCGCTCGTAGGCGACCTTGAGACGCGGCGTTTCGACAAGTTCTCTCGCGGCGTCGGCCATGCGGCGTCCTTTCTTCGTTTTCGCCCGCGCTCACCGCGCCGGCGGATCCGCGTCCTCGCCCCTATCGCGCGCCTCGAGCCAGGCGATCCATTCCTCGCGGTCGTAGGGCCAAAGCGGCTTCCAGTTCGCGCGATCGGTCTCGCCTTCGTTGCCGACGCCGGTGACGCACCAGCGCGGCGGCTCGGGCGGGAGCTGAAATCGACGGCGCTGATCGGGCGAGAGGCAACGCGGGGCCGCGGATTTGGCGAGACCGACAAGCTCCGGCCCGCGCACTGGCAGCCGCCAGATCTCGATCTGGTCCGCCGTGCGGTCGACCGTCGCCAGCCGGGCGCCGTCCGCATCGATCGCGGCCCACATCGCGCCGAGGGCCGACGGGCCTCTGAGTTGGATCGGGATCGAAATCGGCGCAATGAGCTCGACGCCGAGCCGCGCGTCCCAGGCTTTGACCACGCCATCGACGGTCACTGTCGCCATCCGGGCGCCGTCAACGCTGAAGCGGGCGTAGAGCGCCGGCTGCGATCCGACATCGAGCGCAAGCAGCGGCGTCGCCGTTTCATAGTTCCAGATGCGAACGCCGTCGCGGTCCGCGACGACGATGCGTTCTCCGCTCGGGTCGAAGTTGGCTTCGATAATCGGAGAAACAAGCTCCGGAATCGACGCCGTGAGCACGCCGGTTTCGATGTCGTGGAGACGAAGCGTCGAGCGGTGGCCGGTCGCCAGAAGGGCGCCGTCCGGGCTCAGCGCGACTACGAAGCCTTCGCCCATTTCGTCGCCGCTCAGGTCCAACATCGGCGCTCCGCCCGAGGCGACGTCCCAAACCAAGACCCGGGTCTCGTAAAGCGCGGCGACCCGGCTTCCGTCGGCGCTGATCGCGAGCCTGGCTATCTCGAGATTCGGCGCGTCGTCGAGGCGGCCAACGACCGCGCCCGTCCGACCGTCCAGAATGAGAAGCGCGCCCGCGCGGCGATCCAGGCCGGCGGCGAGGCGCCCGCCGTCCGGAAAGAACTCGAGACGCGTCAACGCGCCTCCGTAGGCCTCGACCAGGGCGGCGCCTTCGAGCGGGACGCGTCGCTCGCCCGTCTCCAAATCTTCGAACGCGAGCGCCTGACGGGCGCTGTCGTACAAGACGAGCCGCCGGCCGTCTGGGCTTAGCGCCGCCGCGCCGAGAATGCCCTCCAACGGCTCCGTCGCATAGAACGCGCCTGTCCCTTCCGGCGCGCGCCAGATCCGCGCCGTTCCGTCGCGCGACGCGGTGATCATGTCGTCCGGACCGGTGGGCCACGGCGCGACGGAGATGATCGCGGAGCCGTGGCCGGCATAAGCGACTTCCGGCGAGGACATATCGTCGATGCTGTAGATGCGCAGGACGTCGTCGGCCGAAGCCACGGCGAAGTAATCCCCATCCGCTAGGGCCAAGACCTGATGAACGAAGGCGCGACGCGTTGAGCCCGGCGCACCGATCAGCGCGCCTGTTTCGGCGTCGAAGAGCCGCATCGCGCCCTTGTTGTCGCCGACCGCGAAGGAGCTTCCGTCGCCGTTGAAGGCGAGGCGCGGGCGGCTGATGTCGACGTCCACGGTCGTCGACCAGGTTCCGTCGGAAATCGAGCCGATCGCGAGCAGATCGCCGCCAAAGATCGCGGCGATCCGATTGTCGTCGGGCCCAATCGCCGCTTCCGCAGAGTCGTCGTTTCCGCCGGGCGCGGAGAAGCGGGCGCGCTCTTCGCCGGTCGTCGCATCCCAGACGAGGATTTCGCCATCGCGGTCGGCGGCGAACGCCAGACGTCCGCTTGGGCTGAAGCCGACCGCATTGACGCCCGACAGGGTCGATCCCGGCAGCTCTCGGATCTCGCCGGTCTCGGCGTCGATGAGCCATCGGCCTCTCACCGGCGCGACGACGATCAGGCGGCGGCCATTCTCGCTGAAGGCGAATTCCTGATCGATGAACGATTCTTGATCATTGCTGGGCTCCACCACGCTGGCGATCACGCTGCGCTCTCCGGTCTCGAGATCGATGCGCGTCAGTTCGCGTCGATCATAGACATGGATGCTGCGTTCATTCGGGCCGGGCGCCGCGATCGCTTCGAGGGGCGCGTCGATGCGGACGACTTGCCGCTCCCAAAGGCGCCGTCGCGCAAGGCTGATCGGCAGCGCCGCGCCGTCGAAGTAAGGACGTATGCTCAACGGTTCGCCATTTGGATCGAGCGTCTCGTCCGGCAGGCCTTCGAGCGCGAGCAGAAGCGCCGTGGCCGCATCGCCTGGATCCGCGTCGTCGAGAACCGAAGCGCCGTGGCGGTGAGGCCGAACGATTGCGAGCTCAGCGTCGCGAGGGTTTGGCGCTCCGCCTCGGCCTGGGCGACCGCTGCCCGCTCGGCCTCCAGTTCGGCCTGATCGCGCGCCTCTTCCGCCGCTTCGGCGGCGCTCTCCGCGCGCGCCGCCTCCTCCTCGGCGCGCCTCTCTTGCTCGCGCGCAATAAACCCGAGCACGCCCGCGGCGCCCGCAAAAAGCAGCGCTGCGACGAGTCCCGCGACGGTCCTTTGGATCACCCGCTTCGCCGCGCGGCCTTCGCGATGGCGCGCTTCCTCTTCGGCCTCTTTCGCCGCCACCGCCGCCGTGTTCGCCGCCTCGAGCTCCTCGATCCGCTTGCGCTCGGCGGAGAGGAGCCGCGCTTCCTCCTCCTCGCTCGCTGCGAGATACTCGCGCTGCAGCGCCGTCGGCTCCGGCGCCGTCGGCGGCTTGTTCGTCATCAGATCCCGCGCCGAATTGAGCGCGACGCCGCGCAACAGGAACGCAGCCGGCCGCCCTTCGCGCTCCCATTGCGCCGCTCGCTCGCCGATCTCGGTCATGCCCTTTAGCCAGTCGAGATCGGCCTCCAAAGCGTCGATCAGGTTATTCAGACCCGTGACAGCCTGGGCGCCGCGGAACGGCACGGCGTTGATCGCGCCGAGCCCTTCGGGCGCTTGGCCGAAATCCACCTCGCGCCACAGCGCCGGGATGATCCGCTTGCCGAGCCGTCGGGCTTCCGCGACCTCCCAATGACAGATCTCCGAGGCGAAGCTGTCCGGCGAGACGACAAAGACGATGCTGTCCGCCTGGCGGAGCATCTCGCCGAGGCGATTTTCCCAGCGGTCGCCGTAGCTGATATCGATGCGGTCGATCAGCACGTCGTAGCCGCCGACGCGCTCGAGCCCACTCGCGAGCTGATCGGCGAACGCCTCGTCCACGCGCGAGTAGGAGATGAAAACGCGGCCGGCCTTTTCCGAAACCGCCAGCGTCGTGTCGCTGGACATTCGAACCTCCCCCGAGATCTCGAAGGAAATCCTTAGTCGATTAATCGCCCGAGGAAAGGGCTATTTTGTCAGACCGCCGTCGCGACCAGATAGAGCCGGTCGCCGGCCGAGAAGGGCGTGAGCTCGCGCGAGCCGTAGGGCTCCAGGCGCCCGAATCCGGCCCCGGTCAGGAGCGCCGCGAGCTCGCGATACGTGAACATTCTGATCGAGACGCGGTCGCGCTGAACGAAGCCGCCATGGGCGAAGACCCAGCTGCTGTCGACCCGGCCGGTCGCCGGGCTCCAGATCGGCGTCTCCATGACGAAGAGCCCGTCATGCTCGCTCGCCCTCGAGCCGCCGAAGGGCTTGCCGAGAAAGCTGTCGAGCACCGGCGTGTCGAGGACCAGCCGTCCGCCCGGCCGGAGCGACCGGCGCATGCTCCGGAACGCCCGCGCCGCATCCGCGTCGTCGGAATAGCCGATGCTGCCCCAGAGGCAGAGAACGAGATCGAAGGACGCCTCGCGCGCCCAGTCGCGCATGTCGCCTCGGACGAAGTCGGGCGGCGCGCCGGTCGCCGCCGCCGCCTCGCGCGCGTCCTCGAGCAGCCGCTCGGAGAGATCGACGCCGACGACGTTCGCGCCGCGGCGGGCGAGCTCGAGGGCGACGCGGCCGTTGCCGCAGGGCATGTCGAGCGCGTCGCGTCCGGCGACCGGACCGGCGACGCGCTCGACGAAGTCGGCGTCGAGCGCGGTCTTCTACGGCGTTTGCGACCGCGCATGAAAGGCCGCCCAGAGCTCCGAGCCGAAGAGGCTCTCGTACCATTCCGCCATTGCGCTTACTCCTCGAGCAGGATCTGTTTAGGCGGATGCGCCGCTGATGACGCCGTCATCCCGGAAAGCCGCAGGCTTATCCGGGACGACAAGGGCGAGGTCGGCGCCATCAGAACCGATCAGACGATAGGCCAGACGTCGACGCTCGGCCGAGCGGTCCCGCCGCGGCGATCAAATTGCGCCGGCGATTGCGTCGAGATCGCGGCGACGGGCGCCGCGCGCGTCGGAGCCGGCTCGGCGTCGCGCGCTCGGTTTGGCGGCGCAGCCCGCGGTTCCTTCACTCTTGGTTAAGGTAAGTTCGCAACCTTAGCGCGGCGGAGGGCGGGGGCTGCGGCGCGGACGCGCGACGGTCGAGGCGAGGCATGACCGCCGGATTCATCATCGACGCGGATCTACCAACGGGCGCGCCGAAGGCGAGGCGCGCGCTCTTCGATCATTGGAGCGCCGCGCGTCGGTCCGGCGCCGTCATGGCGCCGCTCGGGAGCCTGGCGCCGTGGATGCGGCATCTCGCCGTCGCGAGCTACCATTGCGCCGCCGACGACGTTCATGTCTGGCGGTCGGGCCCGGCGATCCAGCGCCTTCTCGGCGTCGACCTCAGCGGCCGTCGGTTCTCCGAGGTCTTCCGCGGCCCGGCTCTGCCGATCGCGCTCGAGCCCTACCAAGTCGCGACGCGGTTGATGCGCCCGACCTACAGCTCGAGCCGGGTCGGCAAGGGCCACGAGATCGCGCGGCTCATCCTTCCGCTTTCGATCGAGCCGGCGGAGGCGCGCTTCCTCACGGCGCTCTACCGCACCGATCTCGTGCCGGACCGCTGGGTGAGGCGTTGGGGCGAGGACCGGCCCTTCATCCGGGCGCCCGCGATCCGCTGCCGTTTCCGCGTGCTGCGCGCGGTCTGATCGGGCGCGCGATCCGTCCGAGGCCCGGCTCCGATCCGCGGCGGTCGGATCAGATCGTCTGATCGTACGCCCCGACCTCCGGCCGCTCGCGAATAACCGCGTCGAGCGCGTGGAAGATCGCCCGCATCTCCTCCTCCGAGCGCGAACTCTCGCAGACCACGACGAGGTTGGGCGTGTTCGACGACGCCCGCACCAGCGCGAAGGCGCCGCCCTCGAGGAGCACCCGCGCGCCGTTCACCGTCACCACGTCCTCCATCTTCAGGCCGGCGAGCGTCTCGCCCGCCTCGCGCATCTTCACCAGCCGCTCGGTGAGCGCCTCGATCACGGCGTATTTCCGCTCGTCCGGGCAGGCGGGCGACATCGTCGGCGTGGCGTAGGTCTTCGGCAGCGCGTTCTTGAGGTCGGAGAGCGACTTGCCGGGATTGCGGTCGAGGAGCTTCAGGATCTCCACCGCGACGCGCAGGCCGTCGTCGTAGCCGCGGCCGATCGGTTCGGCGAAGAAGTAGTGGCCCGACTTCTCGAACCCGGCGAGCGCGCCGATCGCCTTGACGCGCCGCTTCATATGGCTGTGGCCGGTCTTCCAATAATCGGCCTTGGCGCCGCCGGCGATCAGCTCCGGATCGCTGGCGAAGAGCCCGGTCGACTTCACGTCGGCGACGAAGGTCGCGCCCGGATGCAGCTTGATCAGGTCGCGGGCGAGGATGACGCCCATCTTGTCGGCGAAGATCTCCTCGCCCGTATCGTCGACGACGCCGCAGCGGTCGCCGTCGCCGTCGAAGCCGAGCGCGAGGTCGGCGCCGCTCTCGCGCACCGCGTCCGCCATCGCGTGGAGCATCTCCATCGCCTCCGGGTTCGGGTTGTGATGCGGGAACGTGTAGTCGAGTTCGGTGTGGAGCGGCGCGACCTCGGCGCCGATCCGCTCGAGGAGCTCCGGCGCGAACGCGCCGGCGGCGCCGTTGCCCGTCGCGCAGACGACCTTCACCTTGCGCTCGAGGCGGAAGTCCTGGGCCAGGTCGTCGAGATACCGCTCGCGCACGCCCTCGACGCGGGCGTAGGCGCCGCCCGAGCGCGCGACGCCCTCGCCGGCGAGAACGATCTCCTTCAGCCGTCCCATCTCCTTCGGGCCGAAGGTGAGCGGCCGGTCCGCGCCGATCTTGACGCCGGACCAGCCGTTCGGGTTGTGGCTCGCGGTCACCATCGCCACGGCCGCCGCGTCGAGATCGAACTGGGCGAAATAGGCGGTCGGCGACAGGCAGAGGCCGATATCGAGCACCCGGACGCCGGCCGTCATCAGGCCGAGCACGAGCGCCTGCTTCACCGGCAGCGAATAGGAGCGGTAGTCGTTGCCGACGACGATGGTCGGCTCGACGCCCAACTCGAAGAGCTGCGTGCCGAGCCCGAGACCGAGCGCCTGGAAGCCGACGAGGTTGATCTGCTCCGGATATCGCCAGCGCGCGTCGTATTCGCGGAAGCCGGTCGGAACGATCATCGGCTCGGACAGAAATTCGGCCGTGTTCTCGCGGACCTCCTGATGCGGCGCGCCGATCCGCGCGGTCAAGGTTTCGGTGCGGTCGTCCGCCATGCTGCCCTCCGCTTGCTTGGGTCGCCGCATGTGGGCCGAGCCGGGCCGGCGCGTCAACGCGCTTGGCGATCGAAGCCCTCGAGCGAACCTGACGAGATATAGGACGTATCCTGTGATCGATTTGCATCTGGCGTTCGGGCCGTTGGGCGGGCGGGTCGATGCGGGCTGTATTGGCGCGCCGATTGCTAGAATTAATGCACCCGAGGCGATTGTATCGTCGACGAAGTCGAGGGATGGACAATATGAGAAAGTTGTTGCTGAGCAGCGCGATCGTTGCGCTGGGAACCGCCACCGCGTTGGCCGAGGGCCATGAGGAAGAGTGCTTCGACAAGGGCGATCTGACCTACGCCGATTGCCCGGCCGAGGAAGAGGTGATGATGGAGCCGGAGCCGATGGTCGAGCCGGCGCCGGATTTCTCGGGCTTCTATATCGGCGTCGACGTTGGCGTTGCGTCAACTGAGTTCAATGGCCTGTTTGACGAGGCCGGCGACGAGACGGTTCTGAGCGAAGACGACATCGGCTTCTTGATCGGCGCCCATGTCGGCGCGTTGTATCAGTTCGAGAACAACATCGTCGTCGGCCTCGAAGCTGATGCGGCGTTTGCCGACTTGGACGCGTTCGCGGCGGACGACCTCGAGGGCGGGCTGTTCGAAGAGATCGAAGGCGAGATTGACTTCGTCAGCTCGGTTCGTGGCCGTCTCGGCTATGCGATCGACGATTTCATGCCGTATGTGACGGGCGGCGTGGGCTTCGTCGGTTACGATTTCCGCGTTCAGAACAACGACGATGATCCGAGCGACACCGCAACTTTCGATGAGATCTCGGTCGGCGCCGTGGCCGGCGGCGGCCTGGAATACCTGTTGACGGAGTATGTGTCGCTGCGGGTCGAAGGCCTCTACTATTTCACCGAAGACAGAATCGATTTGGAGCCGGGCGTTCCGGACGACGCCGATGACGACGACTTCGTCGAAGTCGAGGATCTCTGGTCTGTTCGCGGCGGCATCAGCGTTCGCTTCTGACGAGCGTTGGATCTGGGCTCTGAGGGAGCGGCGTCGCGCGCGTCGCTCCCTATTCATTCGCGTCGGCGTCAAACGCTCAGCCGCCGCTCCTTCGCCAGCCGGTCGAAGGCGACGAGATCGTCGAGCAGCGCCGGCATTCGGTCGAGCGGGATCATATTCGGCCCGTCCGACGGCGCGCGGTCGGGCGCTTCATGCGTCTCGATGAAGACCGCCGCCACGCCGACGGCGACCGCCGCCCGCGCCAGCACCGGCGCGAATTCGCGCTGACCGCCCGAGGTCGTTCCCTGGCCGCCCGGCTGCTGCACCGAATGCGTCGCGTCGAACACGATCGGCCGGCCCGTCCGCGCCATGATCGGCAGTCCGCGGAAGTCGGTCACCAGCGTGTTGTAGCCGAAGCTGGCGCCGCGCTCGCAGAGCATGCTCCGCTCGTTGCCCGAGCCCGAGATCTTGGCGGCGACGTTCTTCATGTCCCAGGGCGCCAGGAACTGTCCCTTCTTGACGTTGATCGCGCGGCCCGTCTCCGCCGCCGCGACGAGAAGGTCGGTCTGCCGACAGAGGAAGGCCGGGATCTGCAGGACGTCGACCGCCTCGGCCGCCGGCGCGCAATGGCCGGGCTCGTGGACGTCGGTCAAGACGGGCGCGCCGACCCGCGCGCGCACCTCCGCGAGGATCTCGAGGCCCTTTCCCATGCCGACGCCGCGGGCGCTGCCGAGCGCGCTGCGGTTCGCCTTGTCGTAGGACGCCTTGAAGATGAAGCCCATCCGCCGCTCGGCGCAGATCTCGGCCATGCGCTCGGCGATCATGAGCGCGTGCTCGAGGCTCTCGAGCTGGCACGGGCCGGCGATGAGCGCCAGCGGCCGATCCTGGCCGATCTCGAAGGCGCCGCCGCCGGCCTCGAGAACGATTCGCTTCGGCGCCGCGTTCGCGGCTTCTTCCTCTAGTTTCATCGCCTCCGCTCCAACCATCATCGCGCGCAGATCTCGGCGCTCGCGCGCGACGACGCAAGCGTCAATCGCGCCTCGGCGGCTTCTTTATGGTTTCCGCCGCCCGTCGAAATGGTGTAACGCGATAGCGGCGCGGGAGGGCGCGTGACAGGCGCGCGCGGGCGGCGCGGCGGTTGAAGGGTATCGCATGACCGGCGGGATCGGGTCCGTGAACGGCGCCACGCAGGCCACGGTGCGTCCGTCGCGGATGATCCAGATCTTGGCGGCGCTCACGGCGGCGTATCTCGGCGTGGCGCTCTACTACGCCGGCACGAAGGCTTTCGGAACCGTCGACGTCACGCTCTATATCGCCGCCGGCGCCACGGTGGCGTTCGTCGCGCTCGCGAGCCAGGTGCGCTGGCGCTTCGGCGCCGTGCTGGCGCTCAGCCTCAGCTTCGTCGCGCAGCTCGCCTGGGCCGGATGGGCCTCGCCGGCGCCGATCTTCGAGGACGAGAGCCTTCTCCTGCAGGCGCGGACGGTCGCGCTCTCGATCGTGCAATCCGGCGAGTTCGCGGCGCAGGAGCTCTACGAGAGCCCGAGCCCCAGCGCGACGATGCTCTACGCGGTCGCCATCGCGCTTTTCGGCGAAGATCTCTCGGTGCTGCGCGTCCTCTCGGCCGGTCTCTGGACGGCGCAGGCCTGGCTCGTCTGGCGGATCTGCGAGGAGGTCTCGGAGCTTCGCGCGCGAGGCTTTGCGGCGGCGCTGCTCTTCGGCCTCGCGCCGGCGGTGGTCGTGTTCGGCTCGGTGCCGAGCGTCGAGGCGGTGTTCGGGTTCTTCGCGCTGATGTCGGTCTGGCTCGTGCTCTCGCATCGGCGGCGCGGGCTCGGCCTCTCGGCGTTTCTGAGCGGCGTCTTCGGCGCCTTCGCCTTCCTCGCCCATCCCTCGGGCGTCGGCTATGTCGCCGGCCTCGTCGCCGTGCTCCTGGTCGGGCTCTCCTGGGAGAAGCGTTGGCCCGGCCGCTGGCGCATGGGCATGGCCGTGCTCGCCTGCGTCGGCGGTTTCGCGCTCGGCGTCGCGCCGCAGGCGGCGCTCAACTACGCGATCGAAGGGCGGGTCAGCGTCGCGCCGGGACCGGCGATCGGGCTCGAACTCGCCTATGGCACCAACCGCGAGTCGAGCGGCGGCCACAGCGCCGAGGACAGTCAGACCTTCGGATTCGACGTCGCGCAGGGCGTCGAGCTGCGCGAGGCCGAACGCGCCGCCCGCGGCGCGGCGATGGAGCGGATTTCGGCGGATCCCGAGGGCTTCTTCGTCTTCGCGATGACGGTGAAGATGCGGCAGGTCTGGGACTCGACCGCCGAGGTGCTCGATTCGACCACCCAACGGCCGGGACGCGAGCCCGGAGAGTTCGAGGCGACCGCGGTGGGCGCCGCGGCGCCCTCCGTCATCGACGGCGTCTATCTCGCGATCCTCGCTCTGGCGACGCTCGGCGCGCTCAGGCTCACGATCCGGGCCGGCGGCGTCCGCGATCCGACGCGCTGGGTGCTGGTTCTCGTCGCGATCCTTTGTCTCGCCTCGGCCTATCTGTTCCTCTGGGCGCGGCCGCGGGCGAATATGGCCTTCACGCCGCTCCTGGTGCTGCTCGGCCCGATCGCCTTCGCCAAGCTGCCGCGGGTCGTGACCGCGCGCATCGAGGCGCGCGAGCGCGAGGCCGCCGAACAGGCGCGGGAGGAGGAGAAGGACAAGGCGTTCGATCTCGCCCAGATCCACAAGCCGAAGCCGGTCGATCCGGAGGTCGCCAAGCGTCCGGCGGAGGAGCGGCTCGCGATGGTTCTCAAGGGCATGTCGAAGCCGCCGCGGCCGGCCAACGAGGAGGAGGGCGGCGCCGCCGCGTCGAGCGATCGTCCGCGCCAGAGCGCCGGCGCGGCGTCGGAGGCGGGATCGAGCTCCGGCTCCGGCTCCGGCTCCGGCTCGGGCGCAGGCGCGTCCCCGACGACGCCGCCGGTCCGGCCGCGCAAGGAGCGCGACGCCTCGGCGTGACCGCGCGGCGGCGTTCCGGACGCGGCGGGCCGCGAAGAGAGGCGAAGAGCCTCGATGAGCCGGCGTGCGCGACAGGGACGAGACGGCCCGCTCCTCAGGGCTCTTCGCCCTTCGTCGCGACGCGCCGTCAGCTCGAATTCGCCCGGACGTAGCGCGCGCGGTACCAGTCGACGAAGGTCTTCAGCCCGTCCTTGAGCGGCGTGTCCGGGCGGAAGCCGACCGCCTCCTCGAGATCGTCGACATCCGCCCAGGTCGCCTCGACGTCGCCGGGCTGCATCGGCAGGAACTCCTTGCGCGCCTCGATGCCGATCGCCTCTTCGAGCCAGCCGATCATGTCCATCAGCGCCTCTTGCCGGCGATTGCCGATATTGAACACGCGATGCGGCGCCCAGCTGCGCCCCGGATGCGGCGCCGAACGGTCGAACCCCTCATCCGGCGTCGGCGGCCGCGCCGTCACCCTGAGCACCCCCTCGACGATGTCGTCGATATAGGTGAAGTCCCGCGTCATCCGGCCGTGATTGAAGACCTGGATCGGCCGTCCCTCGAAGATCGCTTTGGAGAACTTGAAATAGGCCATGTCCGGCCGTCCCCACGGCCCGTAGACCGTGAAGAACCGCAGGCCCGTCGCCGGCAGCGCGTAGAGATGGCTGTAGGCGTGCGCCATCAGCTCGTTGGCCTTCTTGGTGGCGGCGTAGAGGCTGACCGGATGGTCGA
>CAZPTD010000017.1:0-29009 GCA_964588915.1 uncultured Neomegalonema sp.
AGCGCGACGGCAGCATCACGCAGCGCACGTTCTCCGGCCCGATCGCGTCCGCGGCGACCGTGGCGACGAGCGCGCTGTCGACGCCGCCGGAGAGCCCGAGCAGCGCCGTCTCGGCGCCGTTCTTGCGCCAATAGGCCCGCGTCGCCTCGACGATGGCGCGGTATTCGGCCTCGGTCTCGCCCGGCTGCGACGCCTTCGCGCCGTCCGAGGCGCGCCAGCCCGCCTCGGTCTTCTCGAAGTCGACGACACGCCGCGACGGCTCGAAGAACGGCGCCAGCGCGGCGAGGGCGCCGCCCGGATTGAGGCAGAAGGAGCCGCCGTCGAAGACCTGGTCGTCCTGCGCGCCGGCCAAATTGACGTAGACGAGCGGCAGACCGGTCTCGACGACGCGCGCGACCATCAACGGCAGGCGCTCGAGGTCGAACTTGCCGCGCGCGAACGGCGAGCCGTTGGCGACGATCAGGATCTCCGCGCCGCTCTCGGCGAAGGTCTCGGCCGGCTCCGGCGTCCAGGCGTCCTCGCAGATCGGCGCGCCGACGCGGACGCCGCGAATCTCGATCGGACCTTGCGGCGGCGCCGGCTCGAAGAAGCGGTACTCGTCGAAGACGCCGTAATCGGGCAGGATCTGCTTGCGGAACGCCGAGCGCTGGCGGCCCGCGTCGAGCACGTGCATGGCGTTGAAGCGCCGTCCGTCCGCGCGCAGCGGCGCGCCGACAAGGAGCGCCGGCCCGTCGCGGCACTCCTCCGCGAGCGCGCCGAGCAGCCGCTCGCAATGCGCGAGGAAGGCCGGCTTCAGGATGAGATCCTGCGCCTGATAGCCGGTCAGCGCCATTTCCGGCGTCGCCAGGAGATCCGCGCCTTCGTTCTTCGCCGAGACCCAAGCGTCGCGGATCAGCGCCGCGTTGCCGTCGAGATCGCCGACGATCGGGTCGATCTGCGCGACGGCGAGGCGAAAGCGCCGCTCTGGCGCGCCGCCCGGGCCGGGCGCGGGGCTCTTTGTCGTCACTCTGTTCTCTCCTGATCGCCGCATCGAGCGGGCCTCAACCTATTCGCCGCGGCGGCGTGACGGACGTATGCGCCCATTCGCCGCGGTCCAGACCTCATCTGCGCGGAAGGCGGCCCGCATGTTGCGCGGCTCGTCGCGAGATTTTACAAGCCTAGGTGGGTCATGCGAAGCGTCGCGTCTCGCTCGGGAGCGGATGCGCCTTCGAGCGGCGCGCAATCGCCGTGAGGCCGCCGGAGGGCGACGGCGCAAGAGTCGCGCATGTTGGACGAGGAAAATGTCATGACGCAGTTTCGTCTCGCGCTGATTCTGCGGCGCGGCGCGGTTCTGGCGCTCGCGGCCGCGGCGGCGTCGCCGCTGGCCCTGGCGCCGCAAGCTTGGGCGCAGAACGAGGACGGCGGGACCGTCTCGGAAGAGTTTCAGGGCGACGGTCGCGAAGTCTATGATAATGGCGGCGTCTACGAAGGCGAGTTCAAGGACGGACGCCAGCACGGACAAGGCACTTTCCGCCTGCCCGACGGCTACGAGTACACCGGCGAGTGGCGCGAGGGCCAGATCACGGGCCGCGGCATCGCCCGCTACGCCAACGGCGCCGTCTATGAAGGCGAGTTTCTCGACGGCGCGCCGCATGGCGACGGCACGATCCGCTACGCCGACGGCGGCGAGTATTCGGGCGAGTGGAAGAGCGGCGTGATCGACGGCCAGGGCGTCGCGCGCTACGCCAACGGCATCGTCTACGAAGGCGCGTTCCGCGACTCGACGCATCACGGCCAAGGCACGATGCGGGCGCCGAACGACTATTCCTATGTCGGCGAATGGCGCGACGGCCTTCAGCACGGCCAGGGCGTCGCGACCTATCCGGACGGCGCCGTCTATGAAGGCGAGTTCGAGAACGGCTACCGCGACGGCGTCGGCACCATCACCTTCCCGGACAACTTCACCTTCACCGGCACCTGGCGCGAAGGCCAGATCCATGGCGAGGGTCGGGCGCAATATCCGAACGGCGACGTTTATGAGGGCCAGTTCCGCGACGGCAAGCGCCACGGCTTCGGCACGATGCAATACGCCGACGGCGCGCAATATCGCGGCTACTGGGTCCGCGACCAGCGCGGCTCTCGCGAGGAGGCCGAGGCGACCGCGAACGAATAAGCCGCTCGGTCGCGCCCGCGGCGCGGGCGTCGGGCCTTGCCGCTTGATCGGCGCGTTGAGACGGCGTTAAGGAAAGCGGAGCGACAGTGTCCGCGAGCGCGGCCGGCCGCCGCGTCGAGACGGAGTTGGAAATGCTGGGGTTCATCCGGAGCGCGCGACTTCTCCTTAGTCGCCCCTGAACGCGTCGATCGATCCGGCGGCGCGTGGTCAGGGGTGAAACGGCCCGCCGCGCGCCGATCTCGAGCGCTTCTGGCCATCGACGCGTCCGCCGGAACCCGAGAACGCCCCTGACGACTCCAGAACAAGGTCCACCGGACATGACCGACTCCGTTTCCGAAACGGCGAGCGGCGCCGAGAGCGACGCCGACCGCGTCTATATTTTCGACACCACCATGCGCGACGGCGAGCAGTCGCCCGGCGCGTCGATGACCCTCGAGGAAAAGATCCGCATCGGCCGCCTGCTCGACGAGATGGGCGTCGACGTGATCGAGGCCGGCTTCCCGATCGCCTCCGAGGGCGACTTCGAAGCGGTGAGCGAGGTCGCCCGCGTCGTCGAGAGCGCGATCGTCTGCGGTCTCGCCCGCGCCGCCGGCGGCGACATCGAGCGTTGCTGGGAGGCGGTCCAGCACGCCAGGCGGCCGCGGATCCACACCTTTATCGGCACCTCGCCGCTCCATCGCGAGCATCAGCTGGCGATGACGAAAGAGGAGGTGCTCGCCAAGATCGAGGCGAGCGTGAGCCTCGCGCGGCGCCTCTGCGAGGACGTGCAGTGGTCGCCGATGGACGCGACGCGCACCGAGCCCGACTATCTCGTCGCGACCGTCCAGCTCGCCGTCGATTGCGGCGCGACCACGATCAACATTCCCGACACGGTCGGCTACGCGATTCCGAATGAGAGCGCCCGGATCATCGCGATGCTGCGCGAGAACGTCGTCGGCGCCGACAAGGTCCGCTTCTCGACCCATTGCCATGACGATCTCGGCATGGCGACGGCGAATTCGCTCGCGGCCGTCGCCGCCGGCGCGCGGCAAGTGGAGTGCACGATCATCGGGCTCGGCGAGCGCGCCGGCAACGCCGCCCTGGAAGAGATCGCGATGGCGCTCAAGGTGCGCGCCGACGCGATGCCCTATGCGACCCGCGTCGACACGACGCGCCTGATGGCGGCCTCGCGCCTCGTCTCGACCGTCACCGGCTTTCCGGTGCAGTTCAACAAGGCGATCGTCGGCAAGAACGCGTTCGCGCACGAATCCGGCATCCATCAGGACGGCATGCTGAAGAACGCGCAGACCTTCGAGATCATGCGGCCGGAGGATGTCGGCCTCTCGAAATCCGATCTGGTCATGGGCAAGCATTCGGGCCGCCACGCCTTCAAGGACAAGCTGAAGGCGCTCGGCTACGCGCTCGGCGAGAACGCGGTCAACGACGCCTTCGCGCGCTTCAAGCGGCTCGCCGACCGCAAGAAAGAGATCTTCGACGAGGACATCGTCGCGCTGCTCGACGACGCCGGCACGCGCGCGGCGCATGACCGGATCGCGCTCGAGCGCATGCGCGTGGTCTGCGGCACCGAAGGCGCGCCGCATGTCGAGATGACGCTGCGCATCGACGACGCGGAGCGCTCGACGGAAGCGACGGGCGACGGTCCGATCGACGCGGCGTTCAACGCGATCAAGAGCCTGGCGCCGCATGAGGCGCGGCTCGAGCTCTATCAGGTCCATGCGGTGACGGCGGGAACGGACGCTCAGGCCGAGGTGACGACGCGGCTCGAGGAGAACGGCAAGATCGTCACGGGCTACGCCAGCCATACCGACACGATGGTCGCGTCGGTGCGCGCCTACGTCAACGCGCTCAACAAGCTCTTCGTGCGGCGTGAGAAGGGCAAGCCGGCCTAGCGCCGGCGCGCGGCGGCGGTTTCGCGGTCCTCGTGCGTTCCGCCGCTTCGGCGCTAAGAATCAAGCGTCCGGATCATTGGCGCGGCGACGTTCTTCGAAGCGCCGCCGCGCCAGTTGGTTGCCTTCCGAGGCTTCGATCGCGTGCGTGAGATCGATGAGGCACGCGCGCACTTCGGGATCGACGATCCGAGAAAGGACGGCGTCCATGCTGTTGTCGTCCTGTTCATGATGCATCCCGTTTGACGTCATCCACGACTCCTTTGTTCGCCGAGCGCAAACATTGCTCGTTCTGCTGCAGGATTGTTCACCGCCCAATTGACGCGCGCGTCAACAAGGCCGAACGGCCGGATGTTTAGATAATTCCGTTGACGTTAGCGTTAACCGCGCCCGCCAACAAATCGGCTGGGTTGGCGCGCTCAGGAAACCCCGCGGCGCTACTCCGACAAGCGTTCTAGCGACGATTGCATTCGCCGCCGCATTTCGCTCGGCGCCGCGCCGTACCAACGCATCGCCGAGCGCGTGTAGGCGCTCGGCGCCGAGAAGCCGAGACGATAGGCGACCTCGGCGATGCTGAGCCCTTCGTCGATCAGCAGCCGATCGGAGAGCTCGCGCCGCACCTTGTCGACAAGCGCTTGAAATCCGACGCCGTTTTCGGCGAGCCGACGCTGCAGCGTGCGTTCGCTCAACCCGAGCAGCGCCGCGATCCGGGCGGCGACGGGCGCGCTCTGTCCGAGCGTCGAGAGGATCTCCTCCTCGACGCTCCTCTGGAAGTCGTGGCGCTGCGGACGGCTCGCGACGATATCGGCGCAATGCGACGACATCATCTCGAAGAGCAAGGGATCCGCATGGGGGTTCGGCCGCTTGAGCGCGGCGGCGTCGATCGTGAGCGTGTTCTGATCCGCATCGAAGGTGATCTGATGTGAAATAAACTTGCGATACGGCCCTTTGCTGCGCGGCGCCCGGCGTTGCAGCTCCGCCGCGATCGGCAACCATGTCGCGCCGGCGCTGAGCTGAAAGTGGCGAACAAAGAGCGCGATAGCGAGATCGATGAACTGATCGAGCCGCGTGATCAGCGGCGAATAGCCCCAGACGTACCGAACGAAGCCGTCGCCGCGCTCGAGCTTGAAATGCGCGGTGTCCGCCGACATGCTCTTGAAGCGCGCGACGAAGTCGACGGCCGAGGCCAGATTCGGCGCCGACATGAGGCCGTAGCCGAACGAACCGGTGCCGCCGAGCTCGTAACGGCGCGCGAAGGAGAGGCCGAACGTCTCGTCGTTCGAGAGAGTCGCCAGCGTCTCGAGCAGGCGGCAGAAGCGGTCGAGGCTGATGCGCGCGCCGAGGCGGCGGAAATCGGCGCAGTCGACGCCGAGCGCGGAAGCGACCGGCTCGATGTCGACGCCGACCGTCCGCGCGAATTCCGGCAGACCTCGGCCGACGCCGGCGTTGGTCTCGAACCGGTCGGAAAGGCTCTGAGGGGCGACGGAGGGCATTGGCGCGAATTGTTGGATGTTGGCGCGAATCGTTACGTAAGATGCTAAACAGAATCGCGGGCGGTCGGCAACATCGCCGAGTCGGCGACGGGCCTGCGGCGGCGCGCGAACGGAAACCGCCCGGCTCGACGCCGACCGAGGCCGCGCCTATCTCCGCGGTGTCGCCGTCGATCCGGCGCGGCGTAGCGAATGCAGGACGGCCGTGAGCGATCGTGGCCGGCGGCGCCGCGGCCGGAGCGATCGGCGCTTTACGGAGCTTTCGCGCCGCGACTATAGAGAACGGGTCTGACGCGGCGACGGCGCGTGTCCGGCCGTCGTCTTCTCCGGCCAATCGCCGCGCGGCCGCGCCGGGCGAGGCGCGCCGAAAGGCGTCGAGAACCGCCCGCAACACGGGCGCGCGCGTCGCGATGGTTGGCGCGCTCGCCGGAGCGGCGCCGCAGGTTTAGCCGCGCGTCGCCGCGCGCCAACAAGTCACCCGCGCCGCCGCGCGCTATGAGGGATCAGCGGATGTTCGGCCTTTCAGGCATGTTCAGCTCGGACATGGCGATCGATCTCGGCACGGCCAACACGCTCGTTTACGTCAAGCGCAAAGGCATCGTGGTGAACGAGCCGTCGATCGTCGCCTTCCGCACCGAGCCGCGCCGCGAGGTCGTGGCGGTCGGGCACGAGGCGAAGATCATGCACGGCCGCACGCCCGGACGGATGCAGACGATCCGGCCGCTCAAGGACGGCGTGATCGCCGATTTCGAGGTCGCCGAAGAGATGATCAAGGCCTTCATCCGCAAGGCGCATGGCGGCGCGGTGTTCTCGCCGCCGATGGTCATCATCTGCGTGCCCTCGGGCGCCACCGCCGTCGAGCGCCGCGCGATCAAGGACAGCGCGCTCAGAGCCGGCGCGCGCCGCGTCTATCTCATCGAGGAGCCGATCGCCGCCGCCCTCGGCGCCGGTCTGCCGATCGACGAGCCCGCGGGCGCGATGGTGGTCGACATCGGCGGCGGCACGACCGAGGTCGCGATCATCTCGATGGCCGACGTCGTCTACGCCGACTCGACCCGCGTCGGCGGCGACAAGATGGACGAGGCGATCATCAACTACATGCGCCGCCAGCACAGCCTCCTGATCGGCGAGGCGACGGCGGAGCGGATCAAGAAGGAGTTCGGCACCGCGCTGATCCCCGAGGACGGCCATGGCGACATCATCGAGATCCGCGGCCGCGACCTCGTCGACGGCGTGCCGAAGGAGATCGAGATCACGCAGGCGCATATCGCCGACGCGCTGCACGATCCGGTCTACGCGATCATCGAGGCGATCAAGGTCGCGCTCGAGGCGACGCCGCCCGAGCTCGGCGGCGACATCGTCGAACGCGGCATCATGATGACCGGCGGCGGCGCGCTGCTGAGCAATCTCGACATGGCGATCCGCAAGGAGACCGGCCTGCCGGTGACGATCGCCGAGGAGCCGCTGTCCTGTGTTGCGATCGGGACCGGCATGGCTCTCGAACAGTTCAAGACGTTGCGCGAGGTGCTGAGCGAGTAACACTTCTCCTGTAAGGTCGACGGCTGAGAGGGGAGCGCGGCGGCCGAACGGGCCGATCGCGCCGGCCGCGCGGGCGCGAAGCGCCCGCCTGAGCGACGGAGGGGACGGCGAGCTATGGATAAGACGCGAAGCGGCCCGCTGAGAACGGCGGTGCGGATCTTCTTCGGCGTTCTGCTCGTCCTGGCGTTTCTGCTGTTCGTGCTCTGGCGCACCGAGAATCCGAGGCTTCAGGGGCTGCGCGCGGCCGTTCTCGACGTGGTTCGTCCGGTCCTCGAGGCGGTCGCCGGCCCGTCGAGCGCGGTCGCCGAGCTTTTCGAGGACGTGGAGAGCTTCTCGGGCCTTCAGGCGGAGAACGAGGCGCTCAGGGCCGAGGTGGAGCGCCTGCGCGAAAGCGCCGAGGAGAAGGAGCGCCTCGAGGAGGAGAACGCGCGGCTTCGGTTCCTCAACAACGTCTCGCTGCCGCCGGATCTGCGCTTCGTGCGCGCTCAGGTGATCGGCGACGCCGGCGGGCCTTACGGCCAGACGCTGCTGCTGGCCGTCGGCGGCCGCGACGGCGTCGAGGACGGCGCGCCGGCGATGCATGAAGGCGCGCTCATCGGCCGCGTCTTCGGCGTCGGCGACGGCGTCGCGCGGGTGCTGCTCGTCACCGATCCGAGCAGCCGGATCCCGGTCGCCGTCGGCGCCGACCGCGCCCGGGCGATCCTCGTCGGCGACAATACGGGCGCGCCGGTGCTGCAGTATCTCACCGACGACGAGCCGGTCGAGGACGGCGCGCGCGTCGTCACCACCGGCGACGGCGGCGTCTTTCCGCGCGGGCTCACCGTCGGCCGCGTGTTCCCGGACGAAGATCAGAAGGCGCGCGTTCGGCTGACGGCCGATCTCAGGCAGGTCGAGTTCGTCACCGTGCTCATCTCGGCGCTCACCGAGCCGCCGCCGCCGCCGGGCGGGTTGGTGATCGATCCGGTGGTCGACGCGGATCTGAGCGTCTGGAGCGATTCGCTCGCCGCCGGCTCCGATGCGGACGACGCGGCCGAGGGACGGTGACCGCCGATGGGACGGGCGCGGCTCATCGACGTCTTTTGGGTCTTGCTCACCGGCGGCGCGGCGGTGTTCCTCGCGCTCTCGCCGATCGGCGCGTCCGCGGCGACGCCGGCGGGGCCGAATTGGCTCCTCGTCGTGCTCGGCTACTGGTGCGCGCGGCGCCCGTCGTCGGTCGCGCCGATCGCCGTCTTCGCGCTCGGGCTGATGCAGGATCTCCTGCGCGCAGGTCCGGTCGGCGCGGAGCTCTTCGCGCTGCTGGTGATCTGCGAGGGGCTGCGCGGCTTCTCCGCCGGCCGGCCGCCGCTCAGCTTCCTGACCGAGTGGATGCGCTTCACCGCCGCGCTGCTCGCCTATGAGGCGATCGTCCTCGCGCTCTTGACGGCGACCTACGCGGAGCCGCCGCCGATCGAGGCGGTCGGACAGCGGGTCGGGCTCTCCATCCTCGTCTACCCGCTGACATGCTATGTGCTCGAGAAGCTGTTCCGCGCGCGCGGGCGCGACGGACGCTTCGACCATTTGCGATTCTGACGCGATCGGGAAGGATCAGAGTCATGTTCGACGATCGGCGCGAACGCGCGCGCCATAGGACCTTCACGCGACGCGCCGCCGTTCTTTTCGGCGCTCAACTGACCGTCGCCGGCCTGCTCGGCGCGCGGCTCTATCGGCTCCAAGTGGAGGAGAACGAGGCCTATCGCACGCTCTCGGAGGAGAACCGGATCAGATCCGAGCCGGTCATGCCCGCGCGCGGCGAGATCTTCGACGTCGCCGGCCGTCCGCTCGCCGTCAACGTGCCGAACTACACGGTGCGCTTCGTGCGCGAGCGCGCCGAGGATCTCGAGGCCGCGCTCGCCGATCTTAGGCGGGTGATCGAGCTCTCCGAGAACGAGATGGACGGCCTGCGCCGGCGCATCGACGCGCGCCGCTCCTTCGTGCCGGTGATCGTCAAGGAGAATCTCGACTGGGAGACCTTCGCCCGCGTCAACGCCAACGCGCCGGCTCTGCCCTTCGCGATTCCGGAAGTCGGCTTGGTGCGCTTCTATCCCGAATCGGACGCGCTCGTTCATGTCGTCGGTTATGTCGGCGCCGTGACCGAGGAGGAGCTCGAGCGCGACCGGACCCGCGATCCCATTCTGCGCATGCCGAGCGCGCGGATCGGCAAGACCGGGGTCGAGAGGTCGGCCGAGACGGTCCTGCGCGGCAGCGCCGGCGTCCGCGACGTCGAGATCAACGCCGGCGGCCGCGAGATCCGCGAGATCAACCGGGTCGAGGGCGTCTCGGGCTCGGATCTGACGCTCTCGATCAATCTCGATCTGCAGCGCTACACCATGGAGCGGATCGCGGGCGAGAGCGCCGCGGTCGTCGTGATGGACGCGCTCACGGGCGACCTGCTCGCGCTCGCCTCGGGGCCGGGCTACGACCCGAACAAGTTCGTCTTCGGCATCAGCCAGAACGACTATGACGATCTCAGAGGCGACGAGTATCTGCCGCTGGTGAACAAGGCGCTCGCCGGCGCCTATCCGCCCGGCTCGACCTTCAAGATGATGACCGCGCTCGCGGCGCTCGAATCCGGCCAGATCTCGCCGCAGACCGCCTTCAACTGCACCGGGCGGCTCCGTTTCGGCGATCGGTTCTTCCATTGCTGGCGGCGCCAGGGGCACGGCCGCGTCCGGATGCTCGCCGGCGTCAAGAACTCCTGCGACGTCTATTTCTACGAGATCGCTCAGGCCGCCGGGATCGAGCGGATCGCCGACGTCGCGCGGCGCTTCGGCGTCGGGCAAGCGCCGGAGATCGACGTGCCGAACGTGCGCGCCGGCACGTTGCCCTCGCCGCAATGGGCGCGCGCTCAGGGACGCAATTGGAATGGCGGCGAGACGCTCAATGTCGGCATCGGCCAGGGCGCGCTGACGATGACGCCGCTGCAGCTCGCGGTGATGACGGCGCGGATCGCCAACGGCCGCGAGCAGGTCCGGCCGCGGCTGATCAAGACGATCAACGGCGTCGCGCCGGAGCGCGCGCCCTTCGAGCCGCTCGGCGTCTCCGAGGAGGGCCTCCGGATCGTCCATGACGGCATGTGGGCGGTCAGCAACGAGCAGGGCGGCACCGCCTACGGCTCGCGGATCGACGATCCGGAGCTGGCGCTCGCCGGCAAGACCGGCACCGCGCAGGTGCGCGGCATCAGCGAGGAGGAGCGCGCGGCCGGCGTGCGCGAGAACGAGGAGCTGCCCTGGCGGCTGCGCGACCACGCGCTTTTCGTCGCCTATGCGCCGGCGCGCGCGCCGCGCTACGCGATCTCGGTGCTGGTCGAGCACGGCGGCGGCGGCTCGCGCGCGGCGGCGCCGGTGGCGCGCGACGTGATGATGCGCCTCCTCTACGGCCCGGAGCCGCCCTTGGAGGCCTATCCGCCGCATGTTCGGCCGGAGATCGAGCGGGCGCGGACCGCCGGCGAAGAGGCGCGGGCGACGGGCGCGGATCCGATCCGCGTCCTGACATAGGGGCGAGCGATGATGCGACGGGGATTTGGACTGGGCGCCGAGGCGGAGCTGACGATCGGCCGCAAGCTGCTCCGGTTCAACTGGGTCTTGGCGGCGCTGCTCGCGGCGACCGCCGGCGTCGGCTTTCTCATGCTGTTCTCGGTTGCGGGCGGCACGCTCGACGGCTGGGCGGAGCGCCAGATCATCATCTTCGCGATCGGCTTCGGCGCGATGATCCTGGTCGCGATCACGGACCTCAAATTCTGGCGCAAGATGGCGATCCTCGCCTATGTCGGCGCCTTCGCGCTCCTCGTTCTGACGCAGTTCGTCGGCGAGGAGGGCAAGGGCGCGCAGCGCTGGCTCGAGATCGGCGGCTTCCGGCTCCAGCCTTCCGAGCCGATGAAGATCGCCCTGGTGATGGCGCTGGCCGCCTACTATCACTGGCTCGCGCCGGAGAAGGTGTCGCGGCCGTTCTGGCTCATGCCGCCGCTCCTGCTCGCCGCGGCGCCGGCCGGGCTCGTCCTTTTGCAGCCGGATCTCGGGACGGCGATGCTGCTGATGGCGGGCGCCTTGGTGGTGATGTTCCTGGCGGGCGTGGGATGGTGGTTCTTCACGACGATCCTCGCTTGCGGCGGCGGCGGCGTCTGGGCGGTGTTCGCGAGCCGCGGGACCGAGTGGCAGATCCTCAAGGACTATCAGTACCGCCGCATCGACGCCTTTCTCGCCCCGTCGGTCGATCCGTCGGGCTCGAGCTATCACATCATCCAATCAAGGATCGCCATCGGCTCGGGCGGCGTCGACGGCAAGGGCTTCATGCAGGGCTCGCAGACGCATCTGAGCTTCCTGCCCGAGGCGCATACCGATTTCATCTTCACGACGCTCGCCGAGGAGTTCGGCTTCCGCGGCGGCATCGGGCTGCTCTGCCTCTATATGACGATCATCCTCGTCGCCACCCTTGCGGCGCTGCGGATCGTCTCGACCTTCGGGCGGCTTCTCGCCGGCGGCGTCGCGGCGACTTTCTTCTTCTTTTTCGCGATCAACATGGCGATGGTGATGGGTCTGACGCCCGTTGTCGGCGTGCCGTTGCCGCTCGTCTCGTTCGGCGGCACCTCGATGCTGACGCTGCTCTTCGCCTTCGGCCTGCTGATGAGCGCCCAGATCCACGGCGACAGCAACCTCGAACGGTGAGGCGCGAAGCGTCGAGCGCGCGCGTGTCGGGCAAAGGAGACGCAGATGGGCGCGAAGGTGGTGTTCGCCGGACCGGCGGCCGGGCGGGACGAATGGATGGCCGCGTTGCGGCGCGCGGCGGCGGAGCTCGGATCGGAGGTCGCGCTCTTCGCCGCGCCGGACGACGTCGCGCCTCGAGAGGTCGACTATCTTCTTTACGCGCCCGACGGCCCGATCGAGACGCTGGCGCCTTACGCGGGCGTCAAGGCGATCCTGTCGCTCTGGGCCGGCGTCGAGACCATCCTCGAGCGGCCTGACCTGCCCGACGTCCCGATCGCGCGCATGGTCGAGCCCGGCCTGACCGACGGCATGCGCGACTATGTCGTCGGCCATGTGCTGCGCGCGCATCTCGACGTCGACAGGCTCCGCGCCGCCCAGGCGGAGCGGCGCTGGGATCCGAGCCTGGCGCCGCCCTTGGCGCGGAACCGGCGCGTCGGCGTGCTCGGGCTCGGCGCGCTCGGCGTCGACTGCGCCAAGGCGCTGGTCGGCCTCGGTTTCCAGGTCGCCGGCTGGTCGCGGCGGCCGAAATCGGTCAGCGGCGTCGAGAGCTTCGCCGGCCCCGACGGGCTGAAGCCTTTCCTGTCGCGGACCGAGATCCTGGTCTGCCTCTTGCCGCTCACGCCGGCGACGCGCGGGCTCTTGGGCGCCGACGCCCTCGCCGCCCTGCCCGAGGGCGCGCATCTCGTCAACGCCGCCCGCGGGCCGATCCTCGACGAGACGGCCCTCCTCGCCGCGCTCGAGACCCGGCTCGCGAGCGCGACGCTCGACGTCTTCGACGTCGAGCCCTTGCCCGCCGACCATCCGTACTGGTCGTGCGCGAAGATCCTGGTCACGCCGCATGTCGCCAGCGTGACGCGGCCGGAGACGGCGGCGCGGCGCGTGATGGCGCAGATTGCGGCCCATGAGGCCGGCGCGCCGCTCGCCGATCTTGTTGACGTTGCGTCAGGTTATTGATTCTAGAAGACGTTCAGGAGTAGGCGGAGCCGTTTCTCCGCCCGGAACGCGCGCGACGGCGCGACCGCGCGGATCGGCGCGCCTTGCAGTCTCGGAGTTCAGATCGCGCAATGACGTCGGACAAGTCTCACTCCCGACTGTCGAACGACAGCCCGGCCGCGGCGCGGTCGACCATCCTGCAGCGGCTGAAGACCAGCCTGCTCGCCGGCCTGCTCGTGGTCGCGCCCTTCTCGATCACGATCTTCCTGGCCTGGGAGATCATCGGCTGGATCGACAGTCTCGTTCTGCCCTTCGTTCCCGAGGAATACTTGCCCGAGAACCCGCTGCCGGTGCATGTGCCGGGTTTCGGGCTCCTGATTTTTCTCGTCTTTCTGATCGTTGTCGGCTGGCTGGCGAAGAACCTCTTCGGCCGCGAGCTCATCCGCATCGCCGAAGCCTGGGTCGCGCGCATGCCGGTTGTGCGTTCGATCTACAATGGCCTCAAGCAGATCCTCGAGACGATTTTCATGCAGAGCTCGAACAGCTTCGAGCACGCCTGCGTCATCGAGTATCCGCGCCGCGGGATCTGGGCGGTCGGCTTCGTCAGCACCACGGCGAAGGGCGAGATTCCGACGAAGGCGCTGAACGGCCGCGAGATGATGAGCATCTTTCTGCCGACGACGCCGAACCCGACCTCGGGCTTCTTGCTCTTCGTCCCGCGCGAGGACGTCATCCTCCTCGACATGTCGATCGAGGAGGCGGCGAAGCTCGTCATCTCGGCCGGTCTGATCTCGCCGCCCGCCTCGCGCCCGGCGATCGAAGCGGAAACCGACGGACAGGGCGCGGCGCCGGGGATCGAACCGGCGGAGCGCGCGGACCCGCCGGCGCCCGATCCGGCCGACGCCGACGCGCGCCGGCCCTTCAGCGCCCGCAACGGGCGCGTCTCGCCCGGGCGCGCCGCCGAGAGCGCCGCGCGCAATCCGCTCATCCCGCCCGTCAAGCGCTGACAGGCGCGCCTCGGCGCCAGAACGCTACTCCGGCGCGCGCCACCAAGTATCGATATAGACGTAGCCGTAGAGCGGATCGCGGTCCGGACGGCGGAGCCCGGCGTCAAAGGCGACGAGATCGGCTTCGAGATATCCGAACGGGATGAAATAGACGCCGCTCGAGATCACGCGATCGAGCGCGCGCGCCGCGGCCTGGAACTCTTCCGTCGTCCGCGCCGCGATCAGCGCCTCGATCATCGCGTCGACGGCGGGATCGGCGATTCCGGCGTAGTTGCGCGTCCTCGGCTCCTCGCGCCCTGTCGAGCGCCAATAGCTGCGCTGCTCGACGCCGGGCGACAGGCTGACCACATAGTGGCGCACCATCATGTCGTAGTCGTACGCGTTCAGCCGCTGCTGATACTGCGCCCGATCGAGCAGTCGGATCGAGACGTCGACGCCGAGGCGCTGGAGCGCCTCGGCGAGCACGGCGGCGACGCGCTCGTCCGCCGTCTCGCTCAGCAGGATCTCGAAGGCGAGCCGCTCGCCCTCGGCGTTGACGCGGACGCCGTCGACGACGGTCCAGCCGGCCTCTTCCAGAAGACGCTGCGCCGCGCGCATGTTGCGCCGATTGCGGCCGTCGCCCGCGCCTTCGGGCGGCGTCCAGCCCGCCTCGAGCGCGCCCGACGGCAACGCGTCCGAGAAGGGCGCCAGGAGCGCCGCCTCGAGACCGGCCGCGGCGCCGGAATGCCCGAGCGGCGTTCCGTAGAAGAGGCTGTTCATGCGCCGAAATCCGCCGCGATAGAAGCGGTCGTTCACGAACTCGAAGTCGAAGGCGTAAGCGATCGCTGCGCGCACGCGGCGATCGGCGAAGACGTCGCGCCGCGTGTTGAAGACGAACCCGCGCATGCCGGCCGGCCGAGCGTTCGGTATTTCCGCCCGCAGGATCTCGCCGTTCTCGACCGGCGGAACGTCATAGGCTTCGGCCCAATGCGCCGGATCGGACTCGGCGTAGAGATCGATCGATCCGGCGATAAACGACTCGAACATCACCGACTGATCGCGAAAGTAGATGTACTCGATGACGTCGAAATTGTGCCGACCGGCGTTGACCGGCAGATCCCGGCCCCAGTAGTCCGGGTTGCGGCGATAGCGAATAAACGAACCGGCTTCGACGCCATCGACAATATAGGGGCCGCTGCCGACCGGCGGATCCATATTCGCGGCGGAGAAGTCGACGTCTTCGTAGACGGATTTCGGCAATATCGGCATCAGGCCCATGTTGAGCGGCATTTCGCGGTCGGGCTGCTTGAAGACGAAACGAATCGTGCGTTCTCCGACGATTTCCGCCCGCTCGACGCTCTCATAGTTGTTGCGCAGGCCGATGAAGCCTTCCGTGCGATACTTCTCGAAAGTCCAGGCGACGTCCTCCACGGTGATCGGATCGCCGTTCGAGAACCGGGCTTGCGGCCGCAGAGTGAATTCGACATAGGAGCTGTCTTCCGGCACGGCGACGCTTTCGGCGATGAGGCCGTAAAGGGCGTAGGGCTCGTCCCAAGAGCGCGCCATCAGCGGCTCGAAGACGGTCCAGCGCAAATGCCACGGATCGTTTCCGGCGGCGTCGAGCGGAACGAGGCTGTCGAAGGTTCCGACCGAGCCGAGCGCGATGCGCCCGCCTTTCGGCGCGTCGGGATCGGCGTAAGGAAAATGCTCGAAATCCGGCCCCAGCGCCGGTTCGCCGTAGCTCGCGATCCCGTGGCGAGGTTCGGCCTGGCCGAGCGCGGCGCCTGTGGATAAGCAGGCGCAAAGGCCGATGAGCGCCGCGCTGTGGACGATTCTCCTGGGGAAACTGCGTCGTTCTCGCGCTCTTCGGGACATCCCTCGCCTCCTTTGTTGCAGTTTTTTAAAGCTTTTGCCACATCTGTTTGAAAATGCGCGGATAAGTCGATCCGGCGTGTGAATAGGCTTGAAATCACACCCCGCTCCAGGCTATCAACACCTTACTGCTCGATAGGTTTCTTGCCTGTTTGAAACCTGCCTCAATTGCCTGCCCCGGCTTCGGCCGGGGCTTTTTTTTGTCGCGGTCCCGGCGTTCTCGGCGCGCCGGCATTGTGATACGCGTCCGGGAAGCTGTGGAAAAGAGGGCGTCATGCGGATCTCGCTCGACATTTTCTCCGACCCGATTTGCCCGTGGTGCATGATCGGCAAGACGCGCCTCGACCGCGCCGAGGCGTCGCGGAGCGGGCCCGTCTTCGAGCGGCGCTGGCGGGTCTTCCAGCTCAATCCGGACATGCCGCAAGAGGGCGTCGATCGTCGCGCCTATCTCGAAGCCAAGTTCGGCGGACCGGACGGCGCGGGCCGCGTCTACGGCGCGATCGAGGAGACGGCGGAGCGCGAGGGGCTCGGGCTGCGCTTCGATCGGATCGCGCGCACGCCGAGCACCCGCGACGCCCATCGCGTCCTCAAATGGGTCGAGCCGCTCGGCGGTCAGGACGCGGTCATGGACGCGCTCTTCAACTTCTACTTCCGCGAGGGCGCCGACATCTCCGATCGCGAGGTTCTGCTCGCGGCGGCCGAAGCGGGCGGTCTCGAACGCGAGGCGACGGAGCGGCTCCTCGACGGCGGCGCCGAGATCGACGTCGTCGCGGCGGAGGACGAGGCGGCGCGCTCGATCGGCGTGACCGGGGCGCCGACCTTCGTCATCGGCGGCCGGCATGTCGCGCCCGGCGCGATCGACAGCGCGCTTTGGCTGCGTATTATCAACGACATCGCGCCCGAGGACGCCGAGTGACCGCTTGCAACGGCGCTGACGTTCCGCCGCCGGCCCCGACCTCCGCGGGCGAGGGCGCGTCGAATTCGCCGGAATTTCGCCCGATTTTAACCCTTTAAGGTCGTTTGAGCGGCGCGCAAGGTCTTGCTATACGCGGCGTCGGCCGGACGCGTCGACGCGGCGATCGCGACGACGGGCGCGCCGGCCCGACCAGGGATATCCAGATTCTTCGGGGGATCCGTAATGACCACCAGCACTAACGCCGGTCCTGAGAGCGACGGCGGAAAAGGCAAGAGCCGCAGCACGCTCTTGATCGCCATTCTCATTCTGCTGCTGATCGGCTTCGCCGCCTGGTACTTCTTGCTGCGCGACACGCAGACGGAGATCGGCGCAGACGGCGAGTTCCGCACCAGCTTCGAAGGCTGCGACGACGCCGGCAACTGCGCGACCTTCACGATCTACGCGCCCGGGCGCGCCTATGCTTGGGAATATCGCCGCACCGTCCCGGTCGACGTGCCGGAGGCGCAGGACGCTTTCGGGGCCAAGATCGCGACCGATCTGCGCGAGGCCGAGGGCATCCTCGTCGCCGGCACCGCCAGCCAAGAAGGCGACCGGACGTTCAACGAGCGCCTGGCGACCTGTCGGGCGCGCGCGTTCGAAGGCATCATGGTCGACACGCGCGACGACGCCGGCAGCTCGGCGCCGATCTACCGCGTGGCGCTCGGCCAATATCGCGCCGACGCTCCGGCGGCGGCGTCGGCGGGCGGCGCGCCGGGCGCGGGCACGCAGATCCAGCGCGTGATGGTCCTGGCGTTCGTCAAGGACATCCCCGAGGAGATCGACCTGGCGCAGGCGCTGCGCAACGGCGCGAACGAGTTTCTGACGGCCGCTCTCGAGCAGCTGGAGAACGAGGACGGCGCCGTCGCCGAGCAGCTGCAGTTCCAGCGCTACAGCTGCTGGAACAGCCTCGAAGCCACGGCGCTCGGCGGCTATGCGCGCGCCTGTTATCCGGAGAACCCGAGCCTGATCGACACGCTCTGCTCGACGTTCAACTGAGCCTGACCGCGGCGCGCGGCTTCGACCGCGCGCCGCGCATTCTTGCTTACTTCCGTTTCTTGGCGCGATCGGCGTACGGGTTCTCCGCCGCGCGCAGGACGAGGCGCAACGGCGCGCCGCCGAGATCGAAGCTCTCGCGCAAGCCGTTGATCAAGAACCGCAAATAGCTCTCAGGCAGATCGTCCGTCCGCGAGGCGAAGAGGACGAAGGTCGGCGGCCGCGACTTCGCCTGCGTCATGTAGCGCAACCGGATCCGGCGCCCGCCCGGCGCCGGCGGCGGATGGCGCTCGATCTGATCGGCGAGCCAGCGGTTGAGCTTGGCCGTCGAGACGCGGGCGTTCCAAGCGGCGTGCGCCGCGATCACGCCCTCGCGCAGACGGTCGAGGCCGCGGCCGGTGAGCCCCGAAAGCGCGACGAGCGGCGCGCCGCGGGCCTGCGGCAAAAGACGCTCGACCTTCTCCTTGATTTCCGCGAGCCGGCGCTGCTTGTCCTCCTCGAGGTCCCATTTGTTGACGCCGAGCACCAGCGCCCTGCCCTCGCGATGCGCGAGATCGACGAGCCGAAGATCCTGGCTCTCGAACGGCCCGTCGACGTCGCTCAGCATCACCACCACCTCGGCGAAGCGAATGGCGCGCAGCGCGTCGTCGACCGAGAGCTTCTCGAGCTTGTCCTGCACCTTCGCCTTCTTGCGCATGCCGGCGGTGTCGTAGATCTTGAAACGCCGGCCGCCCCAGACGGTCTCGAGGCCGATCGCGTCGCGGGTGATGCCGGCTTCGGGGCCGGTCAAGAGCCGGTCCTCGCCGATGATCGCGTTGACCAGCGTCGATTTGCCGGCGTTCGGCCGGCCGACGATCGCGATCCGGATCGACCGCTCGGCGGCGTCGGGCGCGTCGTCCGGCGCGTCTTCGTCCTGCGCCTCGTCCGTCCCTTCCGGCGCCGCGATCGCCGCGCGCCGCGCCGCCTCCTTGAACGCCGCCTCGAAACCGTCGGCGATCGGCTGCAGCGCGGAATAGAGATCCTCCATCCCCTCGCCATGCTCGGCCGAGACGAGGATCGGATCGCCGAGACCGAGCCGATAGGCCTCGAGCGCGCCGGCCTCGCCCGCCCTGCCCTCGGCCTTGTTCGCGGCCAAGAGCACATGCGCCGCTCGCTTGCGCAGGATGTCGGCGAAGACGAGATCGTCCGGCGCGACGCCGGCGCGCGCGTCGATGACGAAGAGGCAGACGTCGGCGACGTCGACCGCGCGCTCGGTGAGGCGCCGCATGCGGCCGGGCAGGCTGTCGTCGCGCGCGTCCTCGAGGCCGGCGGTGTCGACGACGGTGAAGCGAAGATCGCCGAGACGGCCGTCGCCTTCGCGCAAATCGCGCGTGACGCCCGGCCGGTCGTCGACGAGCGCCAGCCGCTTGCCGACGAGGCGGTTGAAGAGCGTCGACTTGCCGACATTCGGGCGCCCGACGATCGCCAGCGTGAAGCGCTCGGGCGCCGCCGCCTCGCCGCGGCGCCCGGTCACGGTCGGCGCCTTCTCGTCGTCGGCGCGCTATTCGTAGGCGTGGGCATCGCCGTCCTCGTCGACGATGTAGAGCCGGCCGCCGACGGCGATCGGCGGGATCGAGCTCGCGCCGCGCGAGTCGATCTCGCGCGTCTTCGCGCCCGTCGCCGCGTCGAGCTCGTAGATGCGCTCGTCGGTCGAGACGAGATAGAGCTTGCCGCCGACGAGGATCGGCCCGCCATAGATGATCGGATCCTCTCGATCCTCCTCGTCCTCGTAGCGCGGCAGCTGCGTCTCCCAGATCGTGCCGCCGTCGGACGCCCGCAGCGCGAACGCCCGCGCGTCGTCGGAGACGAGGAAAAGCGTCTCGCCGGCCGGCCAGATCGGGCTGTAGGCGCCGATGTCCCGCGCCCAGACCTTGGCGCCGGTCGGGATCTCGAAGGCGGCGACGCGGCCCGAGACGCCGCCGGCGTAGATCCGTCCGTCCTGGATCACCGGCGGCGAGCTGATGTCGGCGATGTCGGACATCGCGCTGCCGCGGCGCAGGCCGCCGAGCCCCTCGCGCCAGCCGGAGCGGCCGTCGCGGAGGCGGAAGACGCCGATGTCGCCGGTCGTGAACGGCGCGGCGATGACCTCGCCCGAGATCGCAAGGCCGGATGCGCTGAGAAGCGCCGCGCCGCCCTCGGCGCCGATCGCGATCCACGCGCGCTCGCCGCTCTCGATGTCGACGGCGACGAGCTGACCGTCGCGCGCGGCGACGACGGCGACGCCGCCGCTCACCGCCGGCGCGGCGCGGATCGGCGCGCCGACCTTGACGACCCAGAGCCGGCCGCCCGTAGCGGTGGAGAGGCCGATCACCTCGCCGAAGCCGGTGGCGACGACAAGGACGTTGCCCTCGATCGCGAGGCCGCCGCCGAAACCGTCGCGTCCGTCCTCGTCCTCGGGCGCGAGATCCGCCTCCCAGACGTCGTCGCCGGTCTGCAGGTCGAGCGCCGTCACCTGCGCGGCCGCGTCGAGGGCGTAGAGCCGCCTGCCGTCCGAGACCGGCGGCGCCGTGATCCGGCTCTCCGAGTCCGACCCGGCGCCGATCGACGACGACCAGACGTGATTGAGCGCGATGTCGCCGGCGACATGGCCGATCGCGCCGGTCGCCGAGCCGCCGAACTGAGGCCAATCCGTCATCGATCGCGCCTGAGGCAGCCGCGCGTCGCCGCCGACGACCGTGTCGTCCGCCTGGGCGGCGCGCAGCGGGATGCGCTCGCCCTCGAGGATGCGTTCGTCCTCGCCGAACCAATAGCCGCAGCCGCTCGGGCCGACGGCGGCGACCAGGACGAGCGCCGCCGGCGCTAGGCGCTTCTTCCAACGGCTGCCATATTCTGCGAGCATATGCGTCTCCTTGATCGTCAAGATCGGGCTGCGCCGGAAATCAGCCGTCGGCCATGCCGGGCGAGCCGACCCGAACCGGCGCCGCCGATTGCGCCGCGGCGACGGCTCGAAGATGGCGGCGCCGAGGCGAAATCGGCGCCGCGTCTCAGCTTTCGTCCGCGAGCGGCGGCGCGACGTCTCCGGCCGGCGGCGTCGGCGTCGCCGGCTCGGGCCGATCGCGCGGCGAGAGATCCTCGAGCGCTTCGATCTGGTCGGTGAGCCGCGCGTTGGCGCTCTCGAGCGTCGTCGCGTCGTCGCGCGCCTCGATGAGCGCCGCGCGCGCGCTCTCGGGATCGCCCGCGCGCAAATGCGCCGCCGCGGTGAGCTCGAGCGCGATCGACCGATAAGGCCGTCCTGGCGCCGTCGCCGGCCGCAGGAGCTCGATCAGCGCCGCCGGGTCGCGGTCCTCGCCGCTCAGCATCGCCGACCGGACGATCGCGAGGTCGCGATAGCGCGCCGGCGCGTCGGCGTTCGCCGCGACCGAGGCGTAGAGTTCGACCGCGCGGGCGCGGTCGTCGTCGTCGTCGGCGCCGTCGGAGAAGCGGCCGGCCGCCGTCAGCTGGGCGATCACCGCGGCTTCGTCCAGCTCGCCCGCGAGGCCGTCGAACACCGGAGCCGACTGCGTCGTCTGCTCGGCCGCGATCAGCCGGCCGCCCGCGTCATGGGCCGCTTCGAGCGTGCTGGTCCTGTAGATCTCGTAGCCGGCGACGCCGCCGATCACGGCGACGATCGCCACGAGAGCGAAAGGCCCGTAACGCCGCGCGAGCGCCAGCATCCGCTCGCGCTGCAGCTCCTCGGTCACCTCGGAAATGAAGACGTCGGTGTCGTCCCGCTCCGGCGCCTGCCTCTCGGGCTTCGGCGGACGGCCTTTGCCTCCGGAGCCGCCTTGGTTCGTTCTCGGCCCGCGCAACGAAGCGCTCCTTCTTGTCGACAGCGCGCTCTCGAGCCGCGCGCCCGCGTTTTCTCTCGCGGCAGGTCTTAGCGGCCCGTGCGCCGGGCGCAAGAGGCGGCGCGCGAAATCTCGAAGGAGACCGCGTTCGGACCGAGCTCCGGCGGCGGCGCGCGCGCCTCTGTTCCGGGCGATCCCGAGGGGATTTGGCGGGCTTGAGGCGAGACGCCCTTTTCGCGCCGCAGTAAGGAGACTATGTGGAGCGCTGAATGTTTCGGAAAAATATTCAGGGCGCCGCCGGAACGGCGGGCGCCCGACATGGGATAGGCGGATGAAAAAGGTTGCGATGGCGGCGGCGGCCGCGCTTGTCGCGCTCGGGGCGGTCTCGGGCTTCGCTCGGGCCGAGGAGGCGGCCGCCTCCGACGGCGTGCGCGTCCTCGTCGCGACCTTCGAGCGGCAGCCGCTCGACCGGGTCGTCGTGCTGCGCGGCGTCGCCGAAGCGGCGCGCCGCGTCGAGGTGAAGGCGCAGACGAGCGGCCTCGTGGTCTCCGAGCCGCTCCGGCGCGGCGCGATCGTGGCGCAGGGCGACGTCCTCTGCCGGCTCGAGCCCGGCGAACGGCCGGCGCTCCTCGCCGAAGCCGAGGCGCTGCTCGAGCAGGCCAACGCCGACGCCGCGGCGAGCGCGCGGCTCGAGCGCGACGGCTTCTCCTCGGCGACCGCGGTCGCGGCCGACCGCGCGGCGCTCGCCGCCGCCGAGGCCTCCGTCGCCGCGATCGAGCTCGACATCGAGCGGCTCGTCGTTGCGGCGCCCTTCGACGGCGTTCTCGAGACGGACGCGGCCGAATTGGGCGCGCTGCTGCAGCCGGGCGCGGTCTGCGCCGAGCTCATCGACATCGATCCGATCCGCTTCGTCGGCTACGCGACCGAGCTCGAGGTCGGCGCGCTCAGGGTCGGCGGTCCGGCGACCGCGCGGCTTCTCGACGGGCGCGAGGTCGACGCCGAGGTGACCTTCATCGCCCGCGCCGCCGATCCGGCGACGCGCACCTTCCGCGTCGAGGCGACCGCCGACAATCCCGAGGAGCGCGCGGGCGGACAGCTCCGAAGCGGCTTCAGCGCCGAGCTGACCTTGCCGATCGAGGCGGCGCTCGGCCATTTCATTCCGAGCTCTACATTGACGCTCGATTCCGACGGCCGGCTCGGCGTGCGCGTCGTCGCCGAGGGCGAGACCGGTCCGGTCGCGCGGTTCAAGCCGGTGTCGATCCTGCGCGACGCGCGCGACGGCGTATGGGTCTCCGGGCTCGCGGAGGCGGAAGTGGTCATCATCCGCGGCCAGGAATACGTCAGCGACGGCGCGCCGATCGAGCCGGTGACCGAGGCGGAAGCCGCGGCGGCCCTCGCCGGCGACGGCTGAGCCTTCGTCGGACGTAGTAAGAGAGTGCGCAGAGCGGAGCCGAGCGGATGCACGGATTGATCAATTGGGCCGTCTCGCGGGCGCGCATGGTGCTCGCCTTCGTCGCGCTGACGGTGCTCGCCGGCTTCGTCGCCTACACGACCTTGCCGAACGAGGGCGATCCTCAGATCGACGCGCCCTTCCTCTATGTCTCGGTCGGATTGCCCGGCGCGTCGGCGAGCGATGTCGAGCGGCTGATGATCAAGCCGCTCGAGACGGAGCTCAAAGCGATCCCGGGCCTCGTCGAGATGACGGCCACCGCCTCCGAGGGCCACGCCGGCGTGCTCCTGCGCTTCGACTACGGCTGGGACAAGGCGGCGACGCTCGCCGACGCGCGCGACCGCGTCGATCGGGCGCAGGCCGAGCTGCCCGAGGACGCGCTCGAGGCCGAGATCTTCGAGATCAGCACCGCCGAGTTCCCGATCATCACGGTCTCGGTCTTCGGCCAGGCGCCGGAGCGGACGCTTCTGCGCGTCGCGCAGGATCTCGAACGGCGCTTCGAGGCGATCAGCACGGTCGCCGAAGTCAACATGTCCGGCCAGCGCGAGGAAGTGCTCGAGGTCGTCGTCGATCCGCTCAAGCTCGAAGCCTACGGCGTCGCCGCCGAGGACCTCCTTGCGACGGTCCGGCGCAACAACCAGTTGATCGCGGCCGGCGCGATCGAGGACGAGAACGGACGCTTCTCGGTCTCCTTGCCGGGCTCGCTCGACAGCGCCGGCGACATCACCTCGATCGTCCTTCGCCGCGACGGCGACCGAACGGTCACCATCGGCGACCTCGCCGAGCTCCGGCTCGGCTTCAAGGACCGCACGAGCTACGCGCGGTTCGACGGCGCGCCGACCATCGCGCTCAGCGTCGAGAAGCGCGCCGGCGAGAGCACGATCGAGACGGTCGCCGCGGTCCGCGCCGTCGTCGCCGAGGCTCAGGCCGACTGGCCGGAAGAGCTGCGGAACGCGATTTCCGTCGATTTCAGCTTCGATCGCTCGCAGGAGGCGGCCGACATGGCCGGCCAGCTGCAGAACTCGGTGCTGACCGCGGTTTGCCTGGTGATGCTCGTCGTCTTCGCGAGCCTCGGCTTCCGCTCGGCGATGCTGGTCGGCTTCGCCGTGCCCTGCTCGTTCCTGCTCACCTTCGCGCTCCTCGGCGCAATGGGCATGAGCGTCAACAGCATGGTGCTGTTCGGGCTGATCCTCGCGGTCGGCATGCTCGTCGACGGCGCGATCGTCGTCGCCGAATACGCCGACCGGCGCGCGCGCGAAGGCGCAGAGCCGACCGCCGCCTACGCCGAGGCGGCGCGGCGGATGGCTTGGCCGGTGACGAGCTCCACCGCGACCACGCTCTGCGCGTTCCTGCCGATGCTGTTCTGGCCGGGCGGCGCCGGCGAATGGATGAGCCTCCTGCCGATCACGATCATCTTCGTGCTCTCGGCCTCGCTTCTCGTCGCGCTCATCTATCTGCCGGTGATCGGCGGCGTTTTCGGCGCCGGCGTCGCGCGCGTCGGCCGAACCTTGGCGCTTCTGGCCGGACGCGAGCGCTCCGCCGAGGCCGGCGCGCCGATCGCGCCGGAGAACCGGCCCTTGGGCCGCACGGCGTTCGGGCGAGGCGTCGGACGGGTCGTGCGCAGCCCGGGCCTGTCGCTGCTCGCCATCCTCTTCGCGGTCGGGACGCTCTTTTTCGCCGGCGGCGCCTATTCGACCTACGGCTCCGGCGTCGAGTTCTTCGTCGACACGATCCCGGAGCGGGCGATCCTGAACGTGCGCGCGCGCGGCAACCTCTCCGTCGAGGAGAGCGACCGGATCCTGCGCGAGGTCGAGGCGATCGCGCTCGAGGCCGACGGCGTCGCCTCGGTCTTCGCCTCCTCGAACGCGTCCAACGGCCCGCGCCTCGACGGCGGCGGCGGCGCGCCCGCGGACACGATCGGCTCGATCCGGATGGAGTTCGAGCCGTGGCGGGATCTCCGGCGGCGCGCGACGCCGCTCTCGGGCGACGACATCATCGCGGCGATCATGGCGCGGGCCGAGCGGATACCGGGCGTCTTCGTCGAGGTGACCGAGCAGCAAGCCGGCCCGCCGCAGGGCAAGCCGGTGCAGCTCGAGCTCTCGGCGCCGAGCCAGGACCGGCTCGCGGCGGCGGTCGACGCGGTCCGCGCGCGCTTCGACGCCGATCCCGAGCTTCTCGACGTCGAAGACAGCCGGTCGCTGCCGGGCATCGAATGGCGCCTCGAGGTCGATCGGCGCGAAGCCGGCCGCTTCGGCGCCGACATCGCCAGCATCGGCGCCATCGCCGTGCTCGCCACCCGCGGCTACACGATCGACACCTTCACGCCGGACGACAGCAACGAAGAGATCGACATCGTCGCGCGCTTTCCGGAGGGCGCGCGCGGCCTCGAGACGCTCGCGGGACTGCGCGTGCAGACCAATGACGGGCTCGCGCCGGTCTCGAACTTCGTGACGCGCGAGGCCGCGCCGCTCGTCGGCGAGATCGTTCGCCGCGACGGGCGCAACTTCCTCGTCGTCTCGGCCAACGTCGTCGACGGCGTCAACGCCAATGAGAAGATCGCCGAGATCGGCGACTGGCTCGCAGAGCGGGCGGCGGCGGATCCGGGCGCTTGGGCCGGCGTCTCGGCGCAGTTCGGCGGCGATCAGGAGGAGCAGGCGGAGAGCCAGGCGTTTCTCGGTCAGGCCTTCATCGGCGCGCTCGGGCTGATGTTCATTATTCTCTTGGCGCAGTTCAACAGCTTCTACGAGTCCGCGCTCGTGCTCTCGGCCGTGGTGATGTCGATCGCCGGCGTGCTCATCGGCCTCATCGTGATGGGCCAACCCTTCTCGATCATCATGACCGGCGTCGGCGTCGTCGCGCTCGCGGGCATCGTGGTGAACAACAACATCGTGCTCATCGACACCTATCACGACTACCGCAAGCGCATGGACCGGATCGACGCCATCGCGAAGACCGTCGAGGATCGCCTGCGCCCGGTGCTGCTGACCACCTTCACGACCATCGCCGGCCTGCTGCCGATGATGTTTGCCGCGTCGATCGACTTCTCGACTTTCCAGCTCGTCACCGGCGCGCCGAGCGCGATCTGGTGGGTGCCGCTGGCGACCGCGGTCGTCTTCGGCCTCGGCTTCTCGACAATCTTGACGCTGATCGTGACGCCGTCGGCGCTCGCGCTTCGCGTGCATGTCGGCCGCGCGCTGAAGGCCGTGCTTCACCGCGCGGTCGCGCGCCGACGCCGCGGCCGGACGCAGGCGGCGCCCGGCCCGGCGCCTCAACCCGCGCCGATTGCCGCGACGCCGCCCGCCAAGGCCGGTCCGGACGAGTTCGCGCCGGCGGAGTGACGCCGGCCGAGCGCTCGCGCGGCGATCGCGGCGCTGCGACTTGCGCCGCGCTCCTCGAAGGCTTAAGTCCGACGCCCCGGCGCGCAGGGCGCCGCGCGGCCTCCTCGGCGGCCTCCTCGGAGAAGCGGTTCCGATGCCTATCAAGATCCCGTCAGGCCTGCCCGCAGGCGAGATCCTCGCCGACGAGGGCGTGATGGTGATGTCGGAGGAGACGGCGCTTCGGCAGGACATCCGCCCGCTGCAGATCGCGCTCCTGAATCTGATGCCGAACAAGGCGCGCACTGAGACGCAGTTCGCGCGGCTGATCGGCGCGACGCCGCTTCAGATCGAACTCACGCTGGTCAGAATGAGCGAGCATCAGTCGCGCCACACGCCGTCGGAGCATCTCGAGGCCTTCTACTCGACCTGGCGCGACGCCTCGCGCCGCAAGTTCGACGGGCTTATCGTCACCGGCGCGCCGATCGAGCTCCTGCCCTTCGAGGAGGTCACCTATTGGGGCGAGCTGCGCCAGATCTTCGACTGGACGCAGAGCGCCGTGACCTCGACCTTCGCGATCTGCTGGGGCGCGCAGGCGATGGCTCAGCATTTCCACGGCGTGCCGAAGCACGCCTTGCCGCGGAAGGCGTTCGGCTGCTTCCGCCATCGCAACACCGCGCCGGGCTCGCCTTATCTGCGCGGCTTCTCCGACGATTTCGTCGTGCCGGTCTCGCGCTGGACCGAGGTCCGAGCGGACGAGTTTCCGGACGGGCTCGAGATCCTGGCGACCGCGGACGAGACCGGCCCATGCCTGGTCGAGGATCGCGGCCGGCGCGCGCTCTACATGTTCAACCACATCGAGTACGACACGACCTCGCTCAAGGAGGAGTACGACCGCGATCTCGCCGCCGGCAAGCCGATCGAGACGCCGCGCAACTACTTCCCGAACAACGATCCGCAGCGGCCGCCCGAGAACCGATGGCGCAGCCACGCGCATCTTCTCTTCGCCAATTGGATCAACGAGGTCTATCAGACCACGCCCTACGATCTCGAAGCGATCGGCCGCAGCGGCGCATGACGCGCGCGCGGTCCGGCTCGAGCAGGATCTGTTCAGGCGCCTGCAACGCTGACGACGCCGTCATCCCGGGATGACGCCGTCATCCCGGAGAGCCGCGGGCTTATCCGGGATCCAGGACCGGTTCGCCGCAGGCTCGGCCGCTTGGCCCTGGATCCCGGCTCTGCGCGCGTCGCGCTTGGCCGGGATGACAAGGGCGAGGTCGGCTCCATCTGAACCGATCAGACTATAGGCGCGCGAGGTTTTGTGCGCTACGCTCCACAACCGAGGCGGCGCCCCGCTGCGCCACGACGGTCCCGGTCTTAGAGGTTTTCGCCGTCCGATGTCCCACTTCGACCGTTCCCTCCAGTCGCAATTTTTCCTAACGGCGCCGCGGCCTTGCCCGTATCTGCCGGGCCGCAGCGAGCGGAAGCTGTTCACCCATCTCGTCGGCCCGCAGGCGCCGACGCTGAACGACGAGCTGTCGAATCTCGGCTTCCGCCGCAGCCAGACGATCGTCTACCGGCCGGCCTGCGTCGGCTGCGGCGCCTGCGTCTCGACCCGAATCCGCGTGCGCGACTTCGCGCCGACGGCCTCGCAGCGTCGCGTCGTCAAGCGCAATGCGGATCTGCGGCGGCGCCTGGCGCGGGACGCCGCGACCGACGCTCAATATGCGCTTTTTTGCCGCTATCTGGCGGCGCGCCATTCCGATGGCGGCATGACGGACATGAACGCTGATGATTTCGCGGCGATGATCGAAGACACGCCGGTTCGCACGCAGGTCATCGAGTATTGGAGCGGCGCCTCGGGTATTGGCGAAGACGTCCACGGACCGCGCGACGAAAATTCAAATGGGCCCGAATTATTGGCCGCATGCTTGACCGACCGGTTGAGCGACGGTTTATCGCTCGTCTACAGTTTCTTTGATCCGGATAGCGCTCGGCGCAGTCTAGGCCGTTTTATGATCCTAGATCACATTGAGCTTGCGGCTTCTTTGGGGCTTCCATTCGTATATCTTGGATTTTGGGTCCAAGGCAGCCGAAAAATGGATTACAAGATTCAGTTTCAACCAGCGGAAATTATGTCAGAGCATGGATGGGTCGCGTACAAACGCGACTAACAGCGGCATTTTGCCTCGCCGTCGCTTGAAAAGCCGCGTTGTGCGGCGCAGCAAACGCCCCGTTTTTCATTGCGTGGCCGGCCTCTAGTCGCTAACGCTATTGACGCGGCCTAGCGGCGGCCGCTCGATGCGCCGCCTGCGGGTCCAAATGCGGCGCGTTCGCGCCCAAGAATCAAGTTTGACGAGCTTAACTGGGAGAATTCTTCATGGAACGTCGTACTTTTCTGACCGGCGCCGCCGTCGCGGGCGTGGGCGCCGCGTCTCTCTCTGCGCCGGCAATCGCGCAGTCGCGCGTCGAACTCGCGATCGTGTCGACCTGGCCGCGGGACTTCCCGGGTCTCGGCGTCTCCGCGCAGCGCCTGGCCGAGCGGATCCCGGAGCTGACCGAAGGTCGGATCCAAACCCAGTATTTCGCGGCCGGCGAGCGCGTTCCGGCGTTCGACGTCTTCGACGAAGTCGCCTCCGGCAACAGCCAAGCCTATATCGGCGCGGACTATTACTGGGTCGGCAAGCATCCGGCGCTGGCCTACTTCACCTCGGTGCCGTTCGGCCTCAACTACGCCGAGATGGACGCCTGGATGAAGTTCGGCGGCGGCCAGGAGCTGCATGACGAGCTCGCCGGCGAGTTCGGCCTCAAGGGCTGGGCGTGCGGCAACACCGGCGTGCAGATGGGCGGCTGGTTCAACAAAGAGATCGAGTCGGCCGAGGACCTCCAGGGCC
>CAZPTD010000018.1:0-28725 GCA_964588915.1 uncultured Neomegalonema sp.
CCGCCTTCGGCGGTTCGTCACGCGACGGCGGCTGTTACACCACTTCTTGGGACGCAACCCCTCGTTTAACTTGCTGAAATGATTGCATAATATTCCAGGTCTTCAGTTCTGCCTACATTTTCGCATACGGCTTTGATCGCGACATGGCTCGGTGAGGCCGATTACATTTCGCCGGCCGACTGGATCGCGAGAGCTTGCAGCAGAGAGAGCGTTCGGACACGCGTTCTGGGCGTCACGGCGCATTCGGCATGGCGAGGCGGGGACGCTGACCTCGACGTAAGACGCCCGAAAGCGGACGTCCGTGCGCCGAGGTCCGTTCTGCGGGAGAAGGCGGACAAGGCTTCGGCTGGAGCTTCTTCCGAGTAGGGCCAATCGAGAAACCTGCACAGGAGCGGACTGCGCTCTCGTCCGATCGGTTCTGATGGAACCGACCTCGCCCTTGTCATCCCGGACAAGCCTGCGGCTTTCCGGGATGACGGCGTTATCAGCGTTGCATCCACCTAAGCAGATCCTGCGCTCGCGCGGCGCAGATCTGACTGCACGCCGCGGCCAAGCAAGAATGGCGAACCCTCCCGACTCGGACGAGGGCGTTTCGTGCCAGCAGGTCACCGCCCGCCAACCGATCTCCGACCGGCCGGCGCGCGAACTACGCCGCCCTATCGCCCGCTTCTTCTCCGCGCGTCTTGAATTGCGCAATGAGCCGGCTCAACTCCGAAGCGGCGTCGAACAAACGGCGCGCCGAGGAGGCGCTTTGATCGGCCATCGCGGCGTTGCGCTGCGTCATCTCGTCTAGATGGGTAATCGAAGAGTTGATCTCGCCGACGCCCGACGCCTGCTCCTTAACGAGGGTCGAGATTTCAGAGATCGTGCCGGCGACCGTGCGCACCTCGGTCACGATTTTGGCGAGGCTGTCGCCGGTGCGGTTCACGAGGGAAACGCCGTCCGAGACATGGCAGGCGCTCGTCTCGATCAGGGATTTGATATCGCGCGCCGCTTCTGACGAACGCTGCGCCAGCGTCCGGACTTCGGAGGCGACGACGGCGAAGCCTTTGCCCGCGTCCCCTGCGCGCGCGGCCTCCACCGCCGCGTTGAGCGCGAGCAGGTTGGTCTGAAACGCGATCCCCTCGATGACGCTGATGATGTCGCCGATCTTCACCGAACTTTCTTCGATCCTGCCCATCGCATCGACGGTATCGCGAACAATCGCGCCGCCGCCCTCCGCCATCTCGCAAGCGCGGTTGCTGAGGTTGACGGAGTTCTCCGCGTTTGACGAGGTTTGCCGAACCGCCCCTGCAATCTCTTCGATGGTGGCGACCGTCTGCTGGAGCGTCGACGCTTGCGACTCCGTCCGCGACGCCAATTCCGATGAGCCGGCGGCGATCGGATCGGATTCGCGGCGGACGATCTCGGCCGCTTGCTCCACCGTTTCGATCGTCTCGCGCAAGCTGGCGATGCTGTGATTGAAGCCGTCCGCCGCCGCGCGGAAGTCGCCGCAAAACGCTCCGTCGATCGGCCGCGTAAGATCGCCCGACGCCATCGCCGTGAGCGAGAGGTCCAGTTCTTTCATGAACAAGCTGATCGCATCCATCAGGTTGTTCAGGCCCTGCGCCGCGACCGACGTGAAGCCGAGGTGATCGATAGCAGTGACTCGCGTTTCAAAGTTGCCTTGTTCGACCGCGTCGATCATCTCGATCAGTTCGAGTTCGATCTGCCGCACCGAGGTCACATCCGATATTTCGATCGCTGTTCCAACGTTCTCGCCATTTGTATTGACGATCGGCGTACGCTTCAGCTCGAGCGTCAGATCGCCATGAGAAACGTCGAGCGAGAGATCGCCGTTGTTCTTCGACTTTAGCTGTGCGCCGGCTTCGAGAAGGCGATCGGCCTTTTCGAGCAACGGAGCGAAGTTCTTCGACTGCGCGCCGTTCCCTTCGATCCGCCTGCGGCCCGGCTGCGTAAGGTCGCTCACCTTGGCGTCCAGCGAGTCCCAGAGCTCGTCGAAGGCCGCATTGCAGCTGATCACGTCGCCGTCCTGATCGAGAAGCAGGAAGGCCGTGCGACTGCTTTGGACGGCGGCGTTCACCGCGATTTGAACGCTGGCGTTCTCTCTGAAGACGGCGAGGGCTCGCGCCATGTCGCCCAGTTCGTTTCGCGCGTCGGCGCCCTTGATCTGCAGATCGAGATCGCCCGCCGCCAGCCGTGTCGTCGCCTCGCGCGTGGCGACGATGGCGCGCGAAATCGAACGGCTGATCATCAGCGCGAGGACGGCGCCCAAACCGAGCGCCACCGCTGAAAGCGCGAGCACGATTAGGCTGCTCTCTTCCGCCGCCTGCGACGCATGCGCGCCGGTTTCCTCTTGAACGGTGAGAACGAGCTGCGTCGCGTCTCGCGCATCCGTATTGAGCGCCATGGCGATACGCTCCAGCTCTGCGCCGGCTGCGTGCATGTCGGCGTCTGCGCTGCGCAATACGGTGAGCGCCTCGGCGTAAACTTGGGCCGTCTCCTGAACTCTGGCGGCCAGCTCGCTCGGCCGGCCGCCATTCGTGCGCTCGAGCGTCGTGGCGGCCAGGGACTGCACCCTCGCCATGTTGTCGATCATTTCGTCAAGCACAGTCGTGTCGCCCGACGTCAGGTAGTGAGCCACGCGTCGATCAATTTCGATGCTTCGTTCGCCGATGGCGTTCACGAGATTGCCGATGTTCAAGTTCGTCTCGGTGATCCCTGCGATCGCTTTCAATTCCCTGTGGGCGACGGCGAGGGAGTCGAAGGCTCCGGCCGCCGTGCGCCGAGCGGCGCGCGCCGCGGCGTCTGCTTCGATATAGGTCTTGTACGTCGCCTCGTACTCGTTCACCGAGCGGATCAGAGCCTCGACCTCGGCCGCGACGCCCTCGCCGAGCGAGGCGCCTTGCAGCTCCTGCAGCGCGTCGCGGGCCGCCGCGAGGGCTCCGAGCGCGAGCTCCGCCACGTCGTCTTCGCCCGTCCGGCGAAACTCGTCGATCGCCGCTCGACTGGTCGCCATTTGAGACGTCGCCCTCAGCATCAGACCTGCAGCGCCGCCGACATCATTCACGACATCGAGATCTTCGCTTGTCTGAGTATTAGAGTAATAACCGATAAAAGCGACAGGCGCAAGCACGGCTAGCAGCAGGAAGTAGCCGAGTCTAATTTGGCCACCGATCGACATATTTGGTAAAATACGCATCTTCCCCACCTGACGCAGCATCCCTTGCTGACGGATTATCTCAGTCAGCAGTAAAAATTACGTAGAGACGGGGCGCAACTTACGCAGGAAACGTCTTAAGAGCCTTTCATTGAGTTAACCAAATAGCCATCAGCACGAGATGCTCGCCGCCGAAATCTTGATATGAACAAATCAACGGCCTAGCAGGGTGGTGAAAACTCTAGGCTGTGTCGACAGATTTGACCAAGAGGAACGCGAGAACCGCCGCGAGGACGGCGGCGTCGTTCCGCTTGGTCTTCTCGCAGCGCAGGGCGACGCGCTTGAAGCGTTTGAGCTTGCCGATGGTCTGCGCGATCCTCGCTCGACCGCGATAGAGCTTCTTGGCGAAGCGATGCTGCAGGTCGCGTCGATGCTTGCGCCAACGGATGACGGCGGTCGCGCCGCGGCTCTTGGCGAGGGCGCGATCGGCGTCGCAGTCATAGCCCTTGTCGGCGACGACGGCGCGCGGATCGCCCTCCGGCGCGAGGTCGAGCGAAAGGCCCGATTGCGAGCGGTCCGACGCCTCGCCTCCGGTGAGCCGAAAGGCGATCGGACCTCCGCAGTGATCTGTTTTCCAATGGATCTTCGTCGAGAACCCCACGGGAGAATCCTAGGGCCAGGTCGCCGCCGCCCCCTTTGCGCCCGCCGCCGAGACATGCGCGCGGGCGCCGACGCGCCGCGTGCGCCCTTCGGCGCCCTTATCGAGGTCGGTTCGCGCGGCCGGCCGATCCGTTCGATCGGCCGGCGAAGGCGCTCGTCGAGCGGGCGGCCAAGCCCCTCAGCTCCGACGACCCCAAACCTCGACCTCGGCGCGCGGGCCGCGGCCCTGGGTGTCGTAGACGAGGACGATCCGGTCAATGAAGCGGCCGCGACGGCCGCGTAGCTCCAGGATGTCGGAGCGGCCGCCCTCATTGATCCGGCGATCGACGTCCAACTGCTCGGTCTGGCCGTTGCCGTAGCGAACGCGGACCCGGCGGATGCGCACGTCGTTGTCGCGCACGCGCAGGCGCAGCGCGTCGAACCGACCGTCGCGGCGATCGAGATCGATCACGTCGCGGTCTCGGCGGCGATCGACGTCGAGCGAGGCGAGCCGCACCCAGTCGTCGCCCCAAACGCGGCGTCCGCGCCGCTCGTCGTCCGGAGCGTCGCCGATCCGGATCGAGAGGCCGAAATTCTCGTCGCCGATGCGGATGACGCCGCCCTCGAACGCGTCGTCCGCATCGTCGTCGCGGCGGTCACGGCGGTCGGCGCGCCGGGCGACGCGGTCGCAGCGCTCCTCCAGCCGCGCGATCGCCGCGTTGGAGCCGCGGAGCGTGAAGTCGTAAGCCGGCGCACGCGCCGCGATGTCGGCAGAGAAGCGCAGTCCGCGCTTCAAGCGGTTGATCAGCCGCCCGCCGCCGCGCCGCATGTCGACTCGCCAGACCTCGCCGACGACGGGACTCTCCTCGCGGACGAACGCGACGTCGCGCCCGCGTCCGTCGACCTCGATCCGGCCGTCGCGCCGGTCGCCGCGGCCGCGCGGTTCCCAGCCGGTCAGTCCGACCTCGAGCCCGTCGACGCCGCGACCGCAATAGACGACGGCGCAGACCGCCCGTCCGCCGAAGCGGTCGCAGCTCTCGGCGTAGCCGCCGCCGCGCGCGCTCTCGAAGCGCCACGTCTCGTTCGCCTGGGCCGGCGCGGCCACGCTGAGAACGACGCCAACGGCAAGCGCCGCCGTCGCCGGCGGCGCGCTCCAAAGAAGCTTCCTTTTTCTCACGATCGAGCCTCCAACTCTTTCCTATCCCAGCCGACGCGCGCGACCGGCGTCCGGCCGGCCGCATCGCGTCGCGCAGTGAGGAAACGCGTCGCGACGCCCGTCGTTCCATGCTGAGAGGCGCGGTCGCGGATCGTCGTCGGTCTTCGGGGTCGCTCGATCGCGCGGCGGAGCGCGTCGAACGGCAGGCGCGGCGCGATGTCGGGCGCCAGGCCCGAGCGTTCGTCGCTTTGCGGCGATCTTCCGATGCTTCGATCCTACTGGCGGCGCAGCTGCGCCGTTTCAACGCTGCCGACGTATGAATTCGCCCCGCACTCGAAGGTCGTCATCGGCGCATCGGCCGTCGCCTCTTCGACGACGGCGACCGCGATTTCGCGGCACTCTTCGATATCCTGCGCCAAGACTAATTTGGTATCGGCGACCTCGCAGTTCTCGAGACTGTGTCCGCAGCCGAGGATCGTAATGATAAAAAGGTTCTTCATCGCAGTTTCGCCTCGTCTTGTACTCAAAGACGATGAAGCAACGCCCTGATCGCCGATCGGTTTCTCGGGATGCTTGTAATCGAGCGGCGGTTGTTTGGTTGTGCTGATGAGGTCACGATAGCTAATGCCGCGACGCGCAGCGTTTCCGAAGCGGCGGCGCGCCGCTCTGATGAGAATTGCAGGCGTTGGCGACGGCGCTGAAACTCCGGCTCGAGGCCGGGGCGGCGCAGCGAAGAATGCGTCGGCCTGCTCTCAACACGCTTTGGCGAGGGCGCGATCGGCGTCGCAATCCCCGTCGCGCTGCGACGTGACGGAGCGCCCGCAAACTCTCCAGTAGAGAGTTTTCGGCGTCGTCGCGCCGGAGGCGTTTCGCCGCGCCGCGTGCGGAATGACGGAGAACTCCTAGCTGCGTCCGACTCGATTCGACATGCTTTAGCCGCCGCCGCCGAAGAACAGCGCTTGACCGATCGCCGCCTCGACCGACTCGTTGCGGAACGGCTTCGTGATCAGGAAGGTCGGCTCGGGCCGATCGCCGGTCAGCAGCCGATCCGGATAGGCCGTAATGAAGATCACCGGCACGGAGAAGGCGGCTAGGATGTCACTGACGGCGTCGATGCCGGAAGAGCCGTCGGCGAGCTGAATGTCGGCGAGCACGAGGCTCGGCTGCTTGTCCATCGCGATCGCGACGGCGGCGTTGCGCGTGTCCGCGATGTCGACGACGTTGTGGCCGAGCGCCTCGACGATCCCTTCGAGATCCGCGGCGATGATCGGCTCGTCCTCGATGATCAGCACGTCGGCCCGAGTTTGGCGCCTGATCTCTTCGATCGCTTCGTCACGGAGCGCCGAGAGCGCCTCCGGCGCGACGTTCATCACCGCCGCCGCTTCCGATAGGGAAAAATTCTCGAGCGCCGTCAGCAGCAACGCTTGACGGGCCGCCGGCGCGATCGCGCGCAATCGCTTCTGCGTCGCCGCTTCGGCGTTCGTCGCCTCCTCAGCGCTGACGCCGACCTCCAGATGAGCGCTCTCCCAGATCACGTGGAACGCGCCATAGAGAGCCGCTCGCGCCCCGTGCGTCGAGCGCAGCGTCGTCGGATCGGCGACGATCGCTTCGAGCGTCGCGACCACATAGGCGTCGCCCGAGGATTGCGAACCCGTCAGAGCCCGAGCGTAGCGCCGCAACAACGGCAAGTGCGGCGCGATATCTTCGGATGTGAACTGATCGGAGGGCGTCAGCTGCGTCATCTTCTCGACCCCAAAAATCACGAAATCTATGGAACCAACGCGCGAGACGAGCGTTGGTTCCGAGGACCACGAAAAATCGCCGAAGGGAAGCGTATGGCGAACGAGAGCGACAAGACCGAAAAGGACGCCGAACCGACGGGCGGGGAAGCCGACGAGTTGATCGCGCAGAACCTTCGACGGGTCTATGACGAGGTGGCGTCCGAGCCGATCCCGGACCGCTTCACCAAGCTCCTCGAAAAACTAAAAGACAAGGAGCGAAAATGAGCGATCCGACCGATCTCGGCGATGAGATCGTGGCGTTCGTGCCCGATCTGCGCGCATTCGCGCGCACCTTTCATCGCGACCCGACCCGCGCCGACGACCTGGTTCAGGAGACCATTCTGAAAGCGTGGACGAACCACGACAAGTTCGAGCGCGGCACCAATCTGAAGGCGTGGCTCTTCACGATCTTGCGCAACACGTTTCTGTCGGAGATGCGGCAGCGGCGTCACGAGGTCGAGGATGTCGACGGCGCCTTCGCCGCGACGCTGAGCGACAAGCCGCGGCAGGAGTCGGCGCTCGAGCTCGACGAGTTTCGCACGGCGCTGGCGCAGCTGTCCGACGATCAGCGCGAGGCCCTGATCCTGGTCGGCGCCGCCGGGTTCAACTACGAGGACGTCGCCAAGATCTGCGGTTGCGCGCCGGGAACGGTGAAAAGCCGCGTGAGCAGAGCGCGCGCCCGCCTCGCGGAGCTGATGCGGATCGACGACGCCTCGACCATCGGAAGCGACGCCATCGCGGCGGCGGCGGGAGTCTAGGCGCGTGGCCGAGCGCAGCGTGTCGACCGACGCGGAGACGACCCGTTCAGAGCGTGCGGCGCTCTTTTCCTTCGGTCGTCCCGCTTCGCTCCGCGGCGCGCTGATCGCGCTCTTGGCGGTGGCGCTGCTGCCGGCCGGCGGCTTGGCCATCGGCAAGGCGATCAACACGGTCAGGGAAGCGCGGGCGCTGCGCGACGCCGCGCTCATCGCGCAGTTCGAGACGTTCGTGGATGACGAGAGGGCGCTGTTTGCGTTCGCGCGCAACCTTCTCCTCTACGCGCGCGACGACGTCGCCGACGCGGTCGGCGACGCGCAGAGCTGCAACGTCATGATGGAGCGCCTCGCGCGCGCCGAGCCGCGCTTTCACGCCGCCCATTTCACATCCGTCGACGGCTATATCAGATGCGGCAGCGGCGCCTTCGACGAGCCGATCTATGTGGGCGACGGCGCCGGCTTCGAGAGCGGCGCCATGTCGCCCGAGTCGAGCGCGCGCGTGATCTTCGGCCGCAGCTCCCGGATGCCCGTTCTCGTCATCGCCGAGCCGGTGTTCGACGAGGACGGCGTTCATCTCGGCGCGCTGACCATCTCGATCAGCATCGGGCTGATGGACGCGCTGACCAAGGTCGGCGACGACGACGCGGCGGCGCGGATCGCGCTTATTCCGCTCGACGGCGTTACGAGCGGCCCGGTCGCGCAAGATTGGGGCGGGCAGGCCTGGCTTCCGGCCGAGCCGTGGCCGCGCCGCGGCGGGGCCGGGCCGCAGATTTGGGAGGCCGAGAACGCCGGCGGCGACGCGTTCGTCTATGTCATGGGCGAGGTTCGCGACGGCGGACTGGTCGCGCTCGCGGGCTGGCCGGCCGATCGCCTCTCCAGCGTCCTCGGCGCCGAGACGGCGCTCAGTCTCGCTCTGCCGGTCTTCACTTGGCTGTTCGCATCGCTGATCATCTATTTCGCGATCAAGCAGATGGTCATCAGGAATCTCGACCGCTTGGCCGGGCTCACGGAGAGAATTCGGGCTGGCGACTTGGGCGCTCGCGCAGGATTTGCGGACGACTCGCCGCTGGAGTTCGTGCGGCTCGGGCATGATTTCGACGCGATGGCCGAGGGCATCGAGGAGCGGGACTCGAAACTGCGGCGGGCGGTGAACGAGCAAAAATTGCTGCTGCGCGAAGTGTATCACCGCGTGAAGAACAACCTGCAGCTCATCGTCAGCCTGATCAATCTGCAGGTGCGCGACGCGAGCGAAGGCGAGGAGAGCCGCCTGCTGCGCCAAACCCAGGACCGCGTCCAAAGCTTGGCGCTCGTTCACCAGAGCCTCTATCAGATCGGCAATCTGAGCGAAGCGCGCCTCGATACGGTCTTGGAGCAAATCGTCGACGCGTTGCTGTCCGTCCGAGACGCGTCGCCGGACGCCAGGGCGAAAATCGGCTTGGACCTCGATCCGACGCCGCTCGACGCCGATCGCGCCGTTCCGTCGGCGCTGCTGGCGACGGAGGCGCTCTTGAACGCGTTCAAGCACACGCGATTTGGACAGTCCGAGGCGAGAATCGACATCATGCTGAGGTCGCGCGTCGATGGCGGCTTCATGCTCGAAATCGTGAACGACGTTCCGAGCGGCGCGCCGGAGAACGCGGCGACGCCGTCGAGCAAGAAGCTCGGCGCGCGCCTCATGCAGGGCTTCGCGCGCCAATTGCGGGCCAACCTGTCGCAAACGACGCAGAAGGGCCGCTTCAAAACCGTCGTCGTCGCGCCAGCGCCGACGCCAGCCTCGGCGTCTGTCGAGTAAAGCAACTAAGCGCCTTCGCGATGTTTCGAAAGAAGCAAAAAAACGCCGCAGCGCAATAACGCTGCGGCGTTTCGATCGTTATTCGACCGCATCCTCAACGGCGCGACCGGCGTCGCTCAAGCCTTCATCGATCGCCGAACCGATGTTCTCGGCCGGACCTTCCGTCTCGTTCCAGTCATACTGGGTTCCGAGGTAAAAGGCGCCGGCGACGATGACGACAGTAACAACTCCCGCAATGATGTTTTTCACGTCTACCTCCGTCGATTGCTAACGACATCGGAAGAACCCGCGACAAACGACATGGTTCCATAACTTTTCCTCCGATCGAACGCCGGAACGTGACGGAACGCATTCGGCGTCGCCGCATTCATTGAGTCGAGAGCAGCACTTAGAACCATGCGGAGTGGCGATGATGTTGACGCGATGGTTGAAGGGCGGGGCCGCCGGCAGTCCGCGCGGCGATCGCGACGAAGGGCGTTTCGGCTCGGACGAGAGCGGCCGCGAGCTGACGACCAGCGTTGCGCCGCTCCTTCTCTTGTCGGTCGCGATCGCGGCCGTCGTCTTCTTCGTCGCGCTCGAGATCGGCTGATCACGCGTGGCGACGGGTTTGGAGACGCGTCGGGCGAGACGAGCGTGCTGAACGCGTCGTTCGACTGGGCGCGCGAGACCGAGAGGTGAAACCGATGGGCGAGAGAAACGCGGCGTCGAACCGGACGCTGTTGAAAGAGCGGCGAACGGACTGCGTCTCGCGCCGTGGGATCCCGGGGCCCCGAAGCGTCTCCCTGCGCGCAACGCGCGGTCGACGCATCGACGTCGCTGAGGCGCCGCAGTTCGAAAGATGGCCCAAGGATGCGCTCTATCGACAGGCGAACGAGCTCGAGATCGACGGTCGCTCGAAGATGACGCGGACAGGTTTGATCGACGCGTTGCGCTCACAGTGGCGCGCGGCCGAGACGGATGGCTGGCCTATACGACGCCTAAAGCGGCGCGCTGTGGTCGCGATACGGAGCGGCGAAAAAAAAATCAATCCGGCTGGAACCGTTCGGTGACCCGCCCGTTCTATCACCAGAGCAATAAATGGAGGCACGAATGCTTGGATGGGCGTTGGCGTTCTTTCTGATCGCTATTGTCGCTGCGGTGTTTGGATTTGGCGGTATCGCCGCCGCTTCCGCCGGCATCGCGAAGATCATCTTCTTCATCTTCGTCGCGCTGTTCGTTCTCGCGCTCGTCGCGAACGCGCTCCGCGGGCGGGCGCCGCGACCTTAACGCAGGACTCGGCGCTGTCGCCGATCACGAGAGACACCGGTTCAGAGCCCCCCTCGCTCTGACACTTGCGCCGCCGACGATGTCGGCGGCGTCCTTTTTTTTGAGCGGCGGCCGCATGACCGCCCCGATCCGTGGGCGGCGAATGGAGCTAACGCGCATTCGACCCATTCGGCGCCGAAACGCTGGAGCCGAGCGGCGGCCGACCCGCGGGCGGAAGCGCAAGCGTTCCACCGAGGTGGTCGCAAGGCGACCGCTCCCGGGGGGGGTCGGTCGCGAGCCGGCCGGAGGCCGGCGGGACCGCGGCTCGAGCCGATGATCAAGCTGGAGCAAGGCGGCTCCGAACGGTTCGAACGCGCGCTAAAAAAGCGGCCGCCGCTCGCCGATTTCGGGATCGAAGTCCGCGATCTCCGACAGGCGTTCTTCGTCATGGATCCTGAGCGATCCGTTCGTCCAGTCGGCGACGGTCAGCTCGCGCAGCTTCCGCAGCGTCTTGTTCGTATGCACGATCGACAGCCCGAGCGCGTCGGCCAAATCGGATTGGCGCCACGGCATCGGCGCGACGCCGCTCTTCACCAACTGCAAATCCGAGGCGCGTCGATAGACCCGCTGCAGGGCGGCCGCCACGCGCTCGAGCGCCGTCTTTCGGCCGAGCATGGTGAGGCTTTCGCCGAGGGCGCGCTCCTCCCGAGCCGCCAGCCAGACGATGCTGTAGGCCCGCGACGGCGCTTCGGTGAAGAGCTCCCAAAAGCGGTCCCGCGCGAAGACGCACAAGGTCATCTTGGTGGTGGCCTCGACCGAGTGCCGCATTTCGGAAAGGAGCGCCGATTGCAGGCCGAGCAAATCGCCGGGCATGACGAAATTGATCACCTGCCGACGCCCATCGGCCAAGAATTTCGACCGGAGGCCGAAGCCGTCGAGCACAGTGTAAAGATGCGGACTCTCGGCTCCCTCGTCCAAGATTGGGCCGCCCTTTTCCACGACAAGTTCCCCAACCCGGAACTCGAGCATGAACCTCACATCTTCTTCGCTGAACGGAACGAAGAGTGGTCGTTCCCGCAATGGACATTTGTGGCAAAAAGAAGACATAGCATCTCCATCCGCCCGCGCTTTGCGCATGTCACAGTTTAATGCGCGATCCGAGCATATTTCGCACATTAGCGCACCTTTCACATTCTCGAAGGAACTAATGCGATGGTGGAAGCGTCTGGCGGCGCGGAAAACGGCGGCGTCGACCCGACGGCTCGCAGCTCCGAGCCGCTTCATGCGCCCGGCGCGATCCAGAGCCACGGATGCTTGATCGCATGCTCGGCGCGCGACTGGATCGTTGGGCGCGTCTCGGACAACCTCGAACGGTTCTTCGGCAAGACGCCGGAGGAAGTCGTCGGACGACCGGTCGAGGAGCTTCTCGGAAAGGAGGGCGCCGACCGAGCGCGCGCGCTCCTGACCCATGCGCAGCATTCCGAGACGGGCGAACGCTTCTCGAATGTGAGCTGCGCCGATTGGCCGACGCCGCTCGACGTCGGGCTTCATTTGAGCGCGGGCCGCGTCATTTTGGAGTTCGAGGAAAGCGCCGGCGCGCCTGATCCTGTCGAACCGCTTGTCTTGGTCAGGAACGTCATCGGTCGCCTGACGCGCGCCGACGATCTCGCGGAATACTGCCGCCTCGCCGCGCGGCAACTCAGGCTCATCACCGGCTACGATCGCGTCACCGTCCGTCGCTTCGCGCCCGACGGATCGGGCCGAGTTCTGGCGGAAGACGCCCGGGAAGATTTGGCGCCGATGGTCGGGGTGCATTATCCCGCGCCTGACGCGCCGCCTAGGTCGCGGGCGCATCGTCCGATGAACCGCATTCTCGTCATCGCCGATGTCGACGCGCCGCCGTCGCCGCTCAAACCGGCGAATGATCTCGCCGGGGCGTCCATCGACCTCAGCTTCGCCGATCTGCGAGCGCTCTCGCCGGGTCATCTGCGGCATCTGCGCGACTTGGGCGTGGCCGCCAAAGCGTCGGCGCCGATCCTCCAGGGCGAGAGGCTCTGGGGCTTGTTCGAGTGCCACCACAGCGCGCCGCGTCGACTCTCGGCGCATACGCGCACGGCCTGCGAGCTCTTCAGCCATCTCTTCGCGCTGCAGGTCGAGGCGAAGGAGCGCGCCGATCGCGACGAAGCGGAGATGCGAGGGCGCAAGGCGCTCGACGAGCTCACCGCGCGCATCTCGCTCGACGCCGACATCCTGGAGCAGATCGGCGCGGCGCACGAGCTCTTGAGCCGAATGATCAACGCCGACGGCGTCGCGATCCTGTCGGAGGGCCGATACGAGCGCTTCGGCGCGACGCTTCCGGCGTCCTCGGTCGACGCGTTCGCGGCGCAACTTCACGCGACGGCCGATTCGTCCGTTTTCGCGACGGACCAGATCACGAACGCGTCGCCGACATTGGCGGTCGGCGACGTCGCCGGCGTCTTGGCGATCCCGATCAGCCGAGCGCCGCGCGACTACGTCTTGTTGTTTCGGCGCGAACTGGCGCGCACGGTCAACTGGGCCGGCGATCCCGAGAAACCGGCGCCGGGCGACGAAGACGGCGCGCTTCCGCCGGCGCGCGTCGACATCCGCAAGGAGACGGTGCGCGGCCAGTCCGCCCCCTGGAGCGTCGCGGATTTGGCGATCGCCGACGCGCTGCGGGTCGCGCTTCTCGAGCTGTCGCTGAGGCGCGCGGATCTCGAAGAGCGCGCGCGACGATCGATCCGACAAGGCCAGGACAGGCTGATCGCCGAGCTGAACCATCGCGTGAAAAACATGATCACGCTCGTCGGCGCGATCGTGCGCGGCGGCGACAAGTCCGCAAGCGTCGACGTCTATATCGAACATGTCGTCAAGCGGTTGGAGGCTCTGAGGGTCGCGCATGATCAAACGGTCGGGGCCGTGCGCGCGCAGACGCCGCTGGCGGCGCTTGTCGACGCCGAGCTCGACCCTTTCCGGCGCGTCGACGGGCCGACCTTCGCCATCGAAGGTCCGGACGTCGCCATAGGCCCAGAGGCGATCCCCGCGTTTTCGCTCGTGCTCCACGAGCTCGCCACCAACGCCGTCAAATACGGCGCCCTCTCCGTCGACGCCGGCGGAGTCTCCGTCAGCTGGCGCGTCGAGGACGGCCGGTTGACGATGACGTGGTCGGAGAGCGGAGGGCCGCGGGCGCGGAAGCCTTCGCGGCGCGGCGTCGGCACGGCGTTGATCGAACAGGTCGTCCCGAACGAGCTCGGCGGCTCGGTCGATTTGGTCTACGAGGAGAGCGGTCTCCGCGCCGTCTTCGCCATTCCAGAAACGTCCTTGCGCCAAGGACCGCCGACTGCGGAGGACGCGCCGTCCGATCGCGGCGTCGAGCCGGTCGCGACGCCCGAAGCGGCTTCCCTGCCGGACGCGTTCGTCGCGCTGCTCGTCGAGGATAACGCGGTCATCGCCCTCGATCTCGAGGGGCTGCTGCGCAGCCTCGGCGCGGTGGAGGTTCGCATCGCCGGAACGGTCGACGAAGCCCTCGCCTTGGTCGAGCAGGGCGGCTTCGACGTCGCTCTACTCGATGTGCGGCTCGGCGCCGAGACGTCGCTCCCGGTCGCGGAGAAGCTGGCGGCGCTCGGCGCCCCATTCGCCTTCTCGACCGGACTAGGAGAAGACGCCGCGGCGCGCGGCGCGTTCGGCGAATGGCCGATCGTGAACAAGCCGTATTCGAAGGAGAGCGTCGCCGCCGCGTTCGTCGCGGCCTTCGCGCGGACCCGGCGCGGCTGAGCGCCCGGTCTCGGCGATTGCGGTCGCGGAACCGAACCGCGCCTCCCGCGTTTCGGAAACACGTGTCGAGCGACCTTCGGAGGCGACGAGAGCGATGACTGAGGCGGCGACGCACGACCTCGAAAACGTGCTGGACGATCTGGGCGACGCCGCCGAAGCGAGCGACAAGAGGATGTCGGTCGGCGATGTCTTGGAGGCGTTCGAGGCGCGCTCCTTCGGCGCCCTGCTCACCTTGGTGGCGCTCATCGCGGCGCTGCCCGTCATCGGCGCGATTCCCGGCGTTTCGATCCTCACCGGAACGCTCATCGTGCTGATCGCCGGGCAATACGTCGTCGGCAGGACGACGCCCTGGATCCCGGAGCGCCTGCGCCAACTCTCGGTCGGCGCGGACTCGATGAGATCCGGCGTCGAGGCGGCGCGGCCCTACGCGGCGCGGATCGACAAAGTCGTTCGCCCTCGATTGACGTTCCTCACCAGCAGCCGCGCGGCCAAGACCGTCATCGCCGCGGGCGCCGTCGCGCTCGCGCTTCTCTTCTATCCGATGGCGCTCGTGCCGGGCGGCGTGTGGCCGCCGGCGCTCAGCGTCATGGCGCTCGGCCTCGCCCTTCTGAGCGGCGACGGCGTGCTGGCGCTCGTCGGCGGCGTCGGCGGCGTCGGATCGATCGCGGCGCTTTTCTGGCTCTTCTGACGACGCGCCGCGGCGGCGACGGAACCGATCGCAGTCCCGCGGCGTTGTCCGCCAAACGCATCAACGACGGAGGCGACGATGACCGTCAGCACCTTGGACGACGAATCGAGCGCGAGTGGATCCCCTTCGGTCGACGACATCCCGGAGGTCGAGCTGCCGGAAGTGCGCATCGTCGGCCATTCGTCCTTGCTCTATTGGTGGCCGGTCTGGGTCGTGTCGCTCGCTCTCGGCGTCTATAGCCTGGCGGCGGGCGACAGCGTCGTGATCGACGCCGACGGCGCCGAGAGCGTTATTCCCAGCAGCACGGTCGGCGTCGTCTTCGTTGCGACGATGCTCGCCGTGATCGGGTTTACGAGCGTCAAGCTGCGCGGTCTCGCTTCCGTCACCGTCCTGCTCGTGCTGGCGCTGGTCGCGCTCTCGCTCGCCTATTTCGGGCTGTGGGACGAAGTCGTTCAGGCGATCCCCGAGATGTCGGTTCACATGAACGCCGGGTTCTATTTCATCTTCGGCGGCGGTCTGGCGGCGATGTGGCTGCTGCAATTCTTCGTGTTCGACCGACTGGTCTATTACCGCATCCGTCCCGGGCAGATGATCGAGGAGCGGGTGATCGGCGGCGGCGAGAAGAGCTACGATACGCATGGCATGCTCTTCGAGCAGCGGGACGACGACTTCTTCAGGCATCGCATCCTCGGCCTCGGCGCCGGCGACATCCGGCTCGTGACCAACGACGCGCGCAACGAGACGATTTCGCTCGAAAACGTTCTCTTCGTCGAGCGTCGCGTCAACGAGATCCAACGGCTGATCAACGTGAAGCCTGACCAGTTGGCCGGTTAGAGCAGGATCTGCAACGCCGATGACGCCGTCATCCCGGGATGACGCCGTCATCCCGGAAAGCCGCAGGCCTATCCGGGATCCAGGGCCGGTTCGCCGCACGCTCGGCCCCTCGGCCCCGGATCCCGGCTCTGCGCGCTTCGCGCTTGGCCGGGATGACAAGGGCGAGGTTGGTCCATCAGAACCGATCAGACTATAGGTTCGGCGCCTCGCGCCGACCTCGATCGGTTCAAAAAAGCGCCGGTCCAGCCGCTCGATGCAAGATTTCGAAGGAACGAACCGGACGGTCCGGCGTTTGTCAGCAGAGGTCACAAGATAGGAGAAGAAAATGCGCCTATTCAGTAAGGCTCGGTTCGGACGGAACATGGCGGCGCTGGCGGCGGCCGCGGCGCTGTCGCTGAGCGCGTTCGGGCCGCGCGACGCGAAAGCCGAAACCGCGGAGGAGATCGACGCCGGCGTGGCCGCCACGCTCGAAGAGCTCGTCGACGTCGCGCCCGGCGCCGACGCGCTGCTCGACGACGCCGTGGCGGTGCTGGTGATCCCGGAAGTGACGAAGGCGACGTTCATCATCGGCGGCGCCTATGGCGAAGGCGCTCTGCTCGTCGACGGTTTGATCGAGAGCTATTGGTCGTATGCGGCCGGGTCGATCGGGTACCAGATCGGCGCGCAGCAGACCCGTCAGGTGATGCTGTTCATGACCGATGAAGCGCTTTCGGAATTCTTGGAGCGCGAGGGCGTCGAGATCGGCGCCGATCTCGAGGTCACCGTTCTCGACGCCGGCGCGGAGCTCGCGGTGGACACCACGCAGGACAGCCAGCCGGTGGTCGTGATCGTATTCGACCGCTCAGGGCTGCTCGGCGGCGCCAGCATCCAGGGCGGCAAATACAACGAGATCGTGCGCTGATCCACGGGACGCCGATCCGCCGGATCTCGGGCGGCGGCGATCGGCCCCGAGACGCGGATCGGTCGAGGCGGCGCCCTTTCGGCTCGCGCCCGAGAGTCGGGCGCGACGCATGGCGGCGGCAGGATCGACGCGCATTGCGGTCCACGCCGCATCCGCGTCGAACGCCTCCGTATCGTCAGCTCGTCGGGCGCGTCCGGAAGCGGTCCGGTCGGAAATCCTCAGACTGACCGTCATCGTCCGCCGAGCAGGCCAGACGCGTCGCGGCCAGTTCCGCCAGCGCCGGAGCCGTCTGGGCGCCGAATCCGCCTTGCCCCGCCAACCAGAAGAAGCCGTCGACCGTCGCATCGAAACCGACGACGGGATGGCCGTCCGGCGCGTAGGTGCGCAGGCCCGCCCAACTGCCCTGCACGCGCGTGACCCGATGCGTCGTGTCCTCTTCGAAGCGGTGCAGCCCTTCGGCGAGCGCCATGTCGTCCGTGAAGGCGTCCTGCGGCGGAACCTCGTCCTCTTCGGCGGCGGAGACGAGGAGCGCGCTGGCCTCGGCCTTGGCGTACCAGCGCAGCGGAAACGGCACGGTGAAAGGCGCAGGCGACGGCGCGGTCGCGAACGCGTCGGGCGTCGGCAGGATCGCGACGCTGCGCCGGAGCGGGCGAAGACCGAGCGGCGGGACGCCCGCGAGACGGGCGATCTCGTCCGCCCAGGCGCCGGCGGCGTTGACGAGGATCGGCGCCGCGTAGGCGGCGTCGCCGGCCTGCGCGCGCCAGAGTCCGTCGCGGCGCGCCAACGCGTCGACGCGCCGCGCGCAGGCGACGACGCCGCCCGAGCGCGAGATCCGCCGACGCCAGCCCTGCAGCATCGCATGCGCGTCGATGTCATGGACGTCCTCTTCGAAGGACGCGGCGATGAAGCGCTCGGGACGCAAGATCGGAAACAGGCGCCGCGCCTCGTCGAGCGAGACGTTCTCGATCCCGACCGCGTCGCCCATCGCGGCTTCGTAGCTCTGCGCGCCCTCGTTCGACACGAGCCGCAGCAGCCCGCGCGGCGCGAGCAGCGGCTCCGGGAAATCCTCGCTCGGCCCGGCGTCGAAGAACGGGCGGCTCCGGCGCGTCAGCTCGCGGATCGGCGCGTCCGCGTAGTTGGGCGCGAAAATCGCCGCCGAGCGGCCGGACGCATGCTGGCCGGGCTGCGCCTCCGTCTCCAGCACGATCACGCGGCGCTCGTCGGCGATGCGCGCGGCGCAGGACAGACCGGCGAGGCCGGCGCCGATGACGAGCGCGTCCGCCGTCTCGACCATCACGCCTCTCCGTCGCGCTCGCGCGCGCGCCGCGCGCGTCGACGTCTCGCTCGGTCGGCGCCGGCGGCGAACCACCAGGTCGACAGAAGCGCCAGCGCGAAGAGCGCCAGGGCCGCCGGATGATCGACGAGCCTGGCCGGATCGCCGTTCAGGATGACGAGAGTCTGGCTGAGCGAGATCTCGAACCGCTCGCCGAGGAAAAACGCGATGACGAAGGCGACGACGGAATATCCGAAGGCGGTCATCGCGAAGCCGAGGGCGGCGAAGAGCAGCATGACGCCGACGCCGAAGACGCCGCCGGTCGAGAGATAGACGCCGACGACGCAGAGCAGGAGCGCCGTCGAGAACACGATCGACTGCGGCGCCGTCACGACGCGCGCCCAGAACTGGAGGCCCCGCAGGCCGATCGCGAGATTGACCACGTTCGCCATCAGCATCGCGCCGAAGAGCCCGTAGATCAGTCGCCCCTGCTGCTCGAACAGGAGCGGCCCCGGCTGAACGCCCTGGATCATGAAGGCCGACAGGATCAGCGCCGCGCCGACGCTGCCGGGAATGCCCAAGGTCAGAAGGGGGATCAGATTGGCGCCCACGACGGCGCTGTTGGCGGATTCCGCCGCGGCGACGCCGTTGAGATCGCCCTTGCCGAACGTGCCGGGATCTCGGGCGGCGCTCTTGGCGCTGGCGTAGCTCACGAAGGCGGCGGCGGTCGAGCCGACGCCGGGCAACGCGCCGAGCGCCGTGCCGATCGTCGCGCCGCGCAGCATCGTGAAACGGCAGCCCCAGTATTCGCGCCAGCTCACGCGCGCGTCGGCCGGATCGCGGCCGTCCTCGGCCGGAACGGCGGCCGCGGCGGCGCTCCGCATCGCCGCCAGCCGCCGCAGGATCTCGGACACCACCAGCGCGCCGACGGCGACGGAGACGAGCGGCAAGCCGTCATAGAGCTCGAAATGGCCGAATATCAGCCGCGGCGTCGCGTGTTCCGGATCGAGGCCGACCATCGCGCAGAGCAGGCCGAGCGCGGTCGCGGCGAGGCCCTTGGCGAGGTTGTCGCCGACAAGCCCGGCGATGATCGAGAAGGCGAACACCATCAGCGCGAAAATCTCCACCGGGCCGGTCATCAGCGCGATCACCGCGAGCGGCGCCGCGACGGTGATCAGCGCGATGTCGCTGAAAGCGTCGCCGGTCACGGAGGAGAACAGCGCCATTTTCATCGCCTTGCGCGCCTTGCCGCTCCGCGCCAACGGGTGCCCGTCGAGCGCCGTCGCCGCCGCGTCCGGGGGGCCCGGCGTGTTGATCAGCACGGCCGGAATGGCGCCGCCGACGAGGCCGCCCTTGTTGACGCCGACCAGCATCGCGATGGCCGGCAGCGGATCGAGCGCGAAGGTGAACGGAACGGCGATCGCCATCGCCATCACCGGGCCGATGCCCGGCAGCGCGCCGACGAACTGGCCGACCCAGACGCCCAGCACGACGAACGCGAGATTCGTGAGCGTGAACGCGTCGCCGAAACCGAGCAGAATCGTCTCGAAATCCACCATGGCTCAGCTCTCGCGCCGCGCGTCGGCGTCGGCTTTCGGCGCGCGGACCATCGTCACGGCAAAGGCCGCCCGAGCGCGTAAACGACGATCGCCCAGAGCGCGAGCGGAAACGCGACCGCGCCGCCGACGATCCAGAGCGGCCGTCGCTCGCCGATGAACAGCATCAGCGCCGCGACGAAGAGCGGGCCGGCGACAAGGAAACCGAGATGGTTCAACGCGGCGACGAGCGCGCTCGCCGCCGCGAACACCGACGCCGCGCGCGCCCATTGACGCCACGGCGTCGTCGCCGCGCCGGGCCGCGGCGCCGCCGCTTGCCAGAGCCCGGCGACGGCGAGCGTCAGCGCCGCCACGCTCGGCATCGTGCTCGGCCGCGTCCAACCGTAGGAGACCGCTTCGGTCTCGGCGGGAATGACCAGCGCATAGAGGACGACGCCGAACGTCGCCACGACAGCGCCGGAGAGGCGCTCGACATAGGCCGGCGCGGCGGACGGCGAACCGTCGGACATGAGCGCATCTCCGAAGGCGGATCGCGACGGCGCGAGCCGGCTCTGCGGCGGCGCGCCGTCCACGACGCGGCGGGCGCCTACTCGCTGAGGAGCACGTCGACGACTTCGAGGCCGTCATCCAACATCTGGCGCGTGCCCTCGGCGCCGAGATTGACGGTGCTCGATTTGAACGCGTTCACGACGATCGCGCTCACCGTGTCGGACCCGATCGCGTCGCTCAACGCCGCGGAGAGCGCCGCGCGCGCGTCGTCAGGCAGGCCGGCCGGCGCCGCGATGTAGAAATACGGATCGACATAGATCGGCCATCCCTGCTCGATCAGGGTCTGCGCGTCGGGCGCATAGTCATGCCGCGTCGCGTTGGCGCTGGCGATCATCTTGAGCGTTCCCGCTTCGAGATGCTCGATATGCGCGCCGGCGATAAAGGCGACCTCGGCGGTGCCGCCGAGGAGGAGCTGCACCGACTCGGCGGAGCTCTCGGTCGGCAGGAGCTGGAACTGCGCCCCGTCGCTCTTCATCAGCGACTGCGCCAGCATCTCTTGCGGCTTGGCGTCGAACGCGATGACGACGCCGCCTTGTCCCTCGGCGTAGGCGATGAGGCCCGGCACGTCGTCGAACGGCGCGTCCGCAGGCGCGACGACGGCGAGCTGCGCGCGGGCGACGGTCGCGAGATAGTCGAAGCTGTCGAGCGTGAAGGGCAGTTGATCGCCGCGCAGCGTCAAATTGATCAGCACCGGCATCGACACGCCCATGCCGAGGGTCAGCCCGTCCGGCTCCGCCTGCGACAGCCCCGAGAACATCGCGATTCCGCCGCCGCCCGGTTTGTTGACGACGACGACGTCCCAGCCGGTCGCCTCCTCCATGCTGGCGGCGATGGCGCGGCCGATCGCGTCGGTTTCGCCGCCGGCGCCGAAGCCGATCTCGAGCGTAATCGGTCCGGACGGCTCCCATTCTTGCGCCGCCGCGCTCAGACCGAGCGCAAATGCGCCGATCGCCCCGGCGACAATGCTCTTCCAGGACATCTCGGTTCCTCCCTTGTTTCGGGCGAGTTCGGATCCAACCGTCGCAGATCGGCCCCGTCCCTATCTTCCCCGCCGTGGCCGACGCGTCGCCGGCTCGCGCTTCGTCGTCGCCTGCGCCTCCTGACGGCCGCTCGAGAGACCGGCCCTCGACAGCCGCGCCGCGCGGCTCGCGCGCCGGGTCTCGGATCGCAGGCGTCGACGACGACCGCACTTTGAATGATTTCCGCATGGACGCAAGCGCGCATCGGTTGCGCGACCGAGGGCGGCGGGTTTCGGTCCGGCGGCGTCGAACGCGCCAAGCGCTCGCTCGAGCCGCCCCGTGGAGCGTCGGAAGCCCCGCACCTTCAGAGGAAGGGTCCAGGAAAGAGAAAAGCGCGCGCGTTGCTCGCTATTCGCCGGAGCTTTGCGCGCGCGAGGTTCGGATGGCTTTCGCGCATCAGGAGGCGGTCGGATCGCGACAGGCGGCGCATCCTCAAGCGCGAAGCCGTAGACGTCGCGCGCTGCGCGGTGGAGCGGCTGATGCGCAAGCCGGGAAACGGCGCCGCCATGCGCGCCGACCGAAGCGGCGTCGCGCGAAGACGGGTCGAGGACGCCAGGGCGCCGCGGAACGCTTACGAGCTCCTGCGTCATCTCGACCGGCATGGCGATCCGCGCGCCGCGAGCGTTCCGGCCCGGCCCGGCCCTGCCGACCGATTCTCGGCCAAGTGTCATAAAACGGCATACGTTGCATTGTATCGCCCTGCTGCGTGGTTCCACGCCGACACAACCACCAGCATGGGTAAGCCAAATGAACACTGTCGATCCTCGCGAGCTCTCTTTCGATGAATGGGACGAGCACCACTTCCCCCGGCCGAAGGAGCAGGGATTCGATCGCGTCGTCGAACGCGCCATTTCACGTCGCGGCTTCCTCGGCGGCGCGCTCGTCTTCGGTTCGGGCGCCGCGGCGATGGGCCTCGGCCTTCTGAAGAGCACGACCGCCTTGGCGCAGCAAAGCTCGCGCTTCGCGTTCGAGCAGCTGCCGGCGCAGACCGACGGCACGATCCACGTTCCGGAAGGCTATAGCTGGAAGGTGCTCGTCCGCTGGGGCGACGCGCTCTTCTCCGACGCGCCGGCGTTCGACGCGACGACCGGCCACCCGAGCGAAGGTTCTGACCGCGTGTTCGGCGAGAACACCGACGGCATGGAGCTGTTCAACATCGGCGGCAAAGAGATTCTCGTCGTCAACAGCGAGTACCCGAACCCCAAGATCAACCTGCCGGCCGCGCAGGAAGGCGCGGCGCAGTCGCTGGCCGACGTTCGCCTGCTGCAGAACATCCAGGGCGTCTCGGTGATGGAGCTCGCCGAAGGTCCGGACGGCTGGTCGGTCGTTGTCGACAGCCCGTTCAACCGCCGCATCACGCATCTCACGCCGATGGTCATCGACGGTCCGGCGGCCGGCCATGATCTCCTGAAGACCGATGCGGATCCGACCGGCGCCCAGTCGCTCGGCACCTTCAACAACTGCGGCTCCGGCCGGACGCCCTGGGGCACCTACCTGACCTGCGAAGAGAACTTCAACGGCTATTTCGGCGCGACCGCCGAGCCGCAGCTCGACGAGCAGGTCGCGGCGGGCTTCCGTCGCTACGGCATCTCGACCGACGTCGCTCCGGGCCGGTACAACTATCACGGCTTTGACGAGCGCTTCGACATCTCGAAGAACCCGAACGAGCCGCACCGCGCCGGATACATCGTCGAGATCGATCCGGCGGATCCGACCTCAACGCCGGTCAAGCGCACCGCTCTCGGCCGCTTCAAGCACGAGAACGCCGCTTACGCGATGGCCCCGGACGGCCGCGTGGTCGTCTATATGGGCGACGATGAGCGCGGCGAATTCATGTATAAGTGGATCTCGCGCGACATCTACACGCCGGGCGGCGACACCTCGACGCTGCTCACGGAAGGTCAGCTCTTCGTTGCGAAATTCAACGAAGACATGAGCGGCGAGTGGGTCGAGCTGACGCCTGAGTCGACCGGCATGGACCGGGCGATGATCTCGATCTTCACCCGCACCGCGGCGTCGCAGGTCGGCGCCACCACCATGGACCGTCCGGAGTGGATCGCGGTCAACCCGACCGCGGTCGAGGCCTATTGCTGCCTGACCAACAACAGCCGTCGCGGCGTGACGAACGACGACGGCTCTGTCCGCACCAACGCCGGCGGCGACGCGATGACCGTCAACGCCGTCAACCCGCGCGAGACCAACAACTACGGTCAGATCGTGCGTTGGCGGCCGCATGGCGACAACCACGCCGCGACCACCTTCGACTGGGACCTCTACGTCATGGTCGGCAACCCGGCCGTGCATGACGGCGGGCCGTACGCCGGCACGCGCAACATGAACGAGGGCAACCTCTTCAACTCGCCGGACGGCATGCAGATCGACACCACCGGTCTGATCTGGATCCAGACGGACGGCAACGACGGCAACGAAGGCGACTTCGCCGGCATGGGCAACAACCAGATGCTGGCGGGCGACCCGGTGACCGGCGAGATCCGTCGCTTCCTGACCGGCCCGAACGGCTGTGAAGTCACCGGCCTGACCTGGTCGTCGGACCGCCGCACGATGTTCGTCGGCATCCAGCATCCGGGCGCGCCGTTCCCGGACGGCGAAGGCGCGCTGCCGCGTTCGGCGATTGTCGCCGTTAAGCGCGACGACAACGCCCTCGTCGGCTAAGCGCCGCCGCTTCGCGGCCGGGCGTTCGAAGGGTCGCCCGGCCGTATTCTCCGGCGACGGCGCGCCGCGCCGGTCGCGGCGCCGCCTTTCTCGCCCTGCTCGGCCGCCGCCGCGATCGCTTCGGCGAGATCCTCATGCTCCTCGCACGCGTCGCACAGCAGCGCGAGTCGCGCGAGATTGGCTTCGGCGGCGTCGATCTCGCCCAGAATCACGAACAACTCGCCCTGATATTCGAGCGCGCCCAGATGATCCGGATCGAGCTCGAGCGCGCGGACATAGGCGCGCTCCGCCGCGGCCAGTTCGCCCGAGTTGCGCAACGCGAAGCCGAGCAAGTTGTGCGCGTCGGCGTCATTGGGCGTCTGGCGCAGCGCTTGGTTTTCGAGCACGTCGATGGCGGCGCTCCAGTCCTCGGCGGCGATATGCGCGCGGGCCTGATCGAGCAGCTCCTCGCTGTCGGAGATCATGTCGCGCGCGCCGGAGGGCGCCGCCGCCGTGACGGCGACGAGACCGACGCATAGGGCCGCAGGGATCAAAGCTGTTTTGCGCATAGCCGCTCCGTTCCTTTCACGCATCGGCGCGATCTTACCGTCGCGCGCGCCGAAACCCGACCAACGCGCCCTGACGTCCCGTAGCGCTGCGGCCGCGTCCGCCCGCTGATCCGCGGCGCCGATCGGTCGTCGCGGCGCTCGCCGGCGCCCGAGCGTAGCAACGATCGATGACGGATTCTTAACGGACGCCGAAGCGCCGCAGAGGGTTCGGCGCCGAGCGGCGCGTCATCCCAGCACCGCGCGCGCCAGCGCCTCGTCGACGATGACCGCGTTGCAGAGCCGGCCGTTGAGGGCGCCCGCCAGCGCCGCGCCCTTCTTGACGCCGGCGGCGACGACCACCGTTTGCCGCTTCGGCGGGATCTCGAGCGGCAGCGCCGCGACGCGCCGCGTCACCGGCGTGTCCAGGAGCGCGCCGTCGCTGTCGAAGGGATGCGAGATCAGCTCGCCGACGGCGCCGGCGTCGATCAGCTCCGCGACCTCCTCGCCGCTGAAGAAGCCGTCCGCCCGGATCGGCGCGCGCTCGTCGATCGGCCCGAGCCCGACGAAGACCGCCCGCGCCGCCGCCCGCAGCTGCAGCAGGCTCTCGAAAAATCGCTGCGCGTTCAGCTGCTTGCGATCATCTTCGCTCGCCGCCAGCACCGGCGCCGGCAGCGGATAGCGCTCGGCGCCGACCTTGTCGCCGAGCCGCATCACCACGTCATACGGGCTCGCGGCGCCGGCGACGGTGATGTTGCCGACGAGCGAGATCACCTTGTGCTGCGGCCGGTTCATCGCGTCGAGCTGCTCGACCGCCTTGCGCATGGTGCGGCCGGTGCCGACGCCGAGCACGATCGGCTCCTTGACGCGCAACAAGCGCTCGAGGCGCTCGGCGGCGAGGATCGCGACGCCGAGATTCGCGTCCGGATCGGACGGATTGCTCGGCGCGACGTCGGCGAAGTCGAGATCGAACCGTTCTCGGAGCCGGCGCGCCAGCGCCATGCAGGCGGCGATCGGATGGTCGATCCGGAACTTGACCAGCTGCTCGCTGACGGCGAGCGCGATCAGCCGCTGCACCGCCTGGCGCGACATGTCGAGCTGCGCGGCGATTTCGTCCTGAGTACATCCGCCGATGAACGACAACCACGCGGCCCGCGCCGCGTCGTCTTGGCGTTTATTAAAGATCCTCTGCTCGTCGCTCGGCATTCCAATGATGAGCTCGTTCGATGCGTCAGCCGCTTTGGTAGACGCCCGGCGCCGGCTTCTCAAGGGCGTTGGCGCCGGACGCCTAGCCGGCGGCGGTTGACGGATCGCCGAAACTATGCGAGCAATTGCCCTGCGTAGAGGCAAATGCCCACTCACGCCCAGGGAGGTAGATATGCGACATTTCCGTTGCGTCGGCGTCGCCGCCGCCGCGTCTTTCGCCGCGTTCAGCTTCGCGCAAGCGGAGACCATCACGATCGCGACCGTGAACAACGGCGACATGATCCGCATGCAGGGTCTGACCGACCGCTTCGAGGCCGAGCATCCCGGCATCGAGGTGGAATGGGTCATCCTCGAGGAGAACGTGCTTCGCCAGCGCGTCACCACCGACATCGCCGCCGGCGGCGGTCAGTTCGACATCATCACCATCGGCACCTACGAGGTTCCGATCTGGGCGAAGCAAGGCTGGCTGGTCGGCTTGGACGACCTGCCCGGCGACTACGACATCGACGACCTCATGCCCGCGATCCGCGGCGGCCTTTCCTCCGACGGCACGCTCTACGCCGCGCCCTTCTACGGCAAGAGCTCGATGGTGATGTACCGCACGGACCTGATGGCGGCGGCCGGTCTCGAGATGCCCGAGGCGCCGAGCTGGGAGTTCATCGCCGAAGCGGCCCGGGCGATGACCGACAAGGAGAACGGGATCTACGGCGTCTGCCTGCGCGGCAAGGCGGGCTGGGGCGAGAACATGGCGTTCCTGACCGCGATGTCGAACTCCTTCGGCGCGCGCTGGTTCGACGAGGACTGGCGCCCGCAATTCGACGGCGAGGCCTGGGCGACGACGCTCAACTTCTATCTCGACCTGATGGCGGACGCCGGCCCTCCGGGCGCCTCCTCGAACGGCTTCAACGAGAATCTCGCGCTCTTCCCGGCCGGCGCCGTCGCCGCCGCGGCGGGCCCGTTCGCGACATGTGGATCGACGCCACCGGCGCCGCCTCCTTCGTGACCAACCCGGACGACAGCACGGGCGCCGACAAAGTCGGCTTCGCGCTCGCGCCCGACACCGGCCTCGGCCGCCGCTCGAACTGGCTCTGGGCGTGGTCGCTGGCGATCCCGTCGAGCTCGGACAGCCCGGACGCGGCGAAGGCGTTCATCTCCTGGGCGACGTCCTACGCCTATCTCGAGCTCGTCGCCGCGGAGGAAGGCTGGGCGAACGTGCCGCCGGGCACCCGAATCTCGCTCTACGAGAATCCCGACTACCTCGCCGAGGCGCCCTTCGCCGAGATGACCCTGCGCAGCATGCAGGCGGCCGATCCGACCAATCCGACGGTCGATCCGGTGCCGTATGTCGGCATCCAGTTCGTCGCCATCCCGGAGTTCCAAGCGATCGCGACCTCGACGGGTCAGCAATTCTCCGCGGCGCTCGCCGGGCAGATCTCGGCCGAAGAGGCGCTGGAGAACGCTCAGGAAATCGCCGATCGCGAGATGCGTCAGGCCGGCTACTACTGACATCCTCCCGCTTTCCGTTAGGAAAGCCTCGGGTCGCGCGCCGAGCGCGGCCCCTTTTCAGAGATCGCGCTTCTGACTAGACGCGGCGATCGCGGGCGGGGTCCGCGACGACGCTTTTCGCCCGAGATCTCCGGTTTCCGAGGATCGAGCCGACCGATTTCGGCGCTGGTCGTCCGACGAAGCGGCCGCCGCATCGGAGCATGGATCGACAATGGCGACTCATCAGACGACGTCCACGCGGCATACGAAGACGTTGGCGCGGCTCATGCTTTCGCCCGCCGTGGCGCTGCTCCTGGCGTGGATGCTCATACCGCTCTGTATGACCATCTATTTCTCGTTCCGGCGCTACCTGCTCCTGCGGCCGGAAGCCACCGGATGGGTCGGCTTCGACAATTACGAGTTCTTCCTGACCGATCCGCTGTTCGAAGCGGCGATCTTCAACACCCTCTATCTCGTGAGCGGCGTCCTCGCGATGACGGTGATCTTCGGCGTCCCGCTCGCGCTTCTGCTCAACCAGCGCTTCTTCGGACGCGGGATCGTGCGGCTCCTGGCGATCGCGCCGTTCTTCATCATGCCGACCGTCTCGGCGCTGGTCTGGTAGAACATGATGATGCATCCGGTGAACGGCGTGTTCGCCTGGATCGCGACCAGCCTCGGGATGGAGCCGGTCGACTGGTTCGGGCAGCTGCCGCTCACATCGATCACGCTGATCGTCGCCTGGCAGTGGCTGCCCTTCGCGACTCTGATCATCCTGACGGCGCTGCAGTCGCTCGACCGCGAGCAGCAGGAGGCGGCGGAGATGGACGGCGCCGGCAAGGTCTCGATCTTTCGCCACATCACGCTGCCGCATCTCTCGCGCGCGATCGCGATCGTCATCCTGATCGAGACGATCTTTATTCTGGGAACCTTCGCCGAGATCTTCGTGACCACCAATGGCGGGCCGGCGAGCTCGAACCTGACCTTCCTGATCTACGAGAAGGTGATCAACGGCAACAATCCGGGCCTCGGCTCCGCCGGCGGCGTCATCGCCATCATCCTCGCGAACATCGTCGCTCTGTTCCTCTTGCGGATCATCGGCAAGAGCTTGGAGACCTGAGCCATGGCCCGCGAAATTCCGGTCAAACAGAAAATCGGCTTCACCGCGCTCGGATGGCTCGTCGGTCTGACGCTGTTCTTTCCGGTCTTTTGGACCTTCCTGACCAGCTTCAAGACGGAAGGCGAGGCGGTCGCGATTCCGCCGAGCTTCTTCGGCTTCGATTGGACGTTCGAGAACTACGAGACGGTGGACGAGCGCTCCGACTACTTCCGCTTCGCCCTCAACTCGGTCATCATCTCCCTCGGCTCGTGCCTCTTCGGCCTGCTCGTCGCCGTGCCGGCCGCTTGGGCGATGGCGTTCGCGCCGGGCAAGCGCACCAAGGACATCCTGATGTGGATGCTCTCGACCAAGATGCTGCCGGCGGTCGGGGCGTATATTCCGCTCTACCTGCTCTTCCGCGACTACGGCTTGCTCGGCGAAGTGATCGGCATCACCGGCGTGATCATGTTCGTGAATCTGCCGATCATCGTCTGGATGCTCTACACGTATTTCAAGGAGATCCCGAAGGACGTCTTGGAGGCCGCCCGCATGGACGGCTCGATCTTGTGGAAGGAGATCGTGTTCATCTTGGCGCCGATGGCGT
>CAZPTD010000019.1:0-5798 GCA_964588915.1 uncultured Neomegalonema sp.
TTTCTCTGACCTGACAGGGCGTCAGCGCATTCCGCCAGGAATGTGCGAGAGCCCCCGGGTTCGAACTCTCTCCCTCTCCCTCCGCCATATCAGCGCAATTGCGAAGCGATTGCGCGACGATTTCTCTGACCTGACAGGGTGTCAGCGCATTCCGCCAGGAATGTGCGAGAGCCCCCGAGTTCGAACTCTCTCCCGCTTCCTCCGCGAAGCGCTCGGATTAACATATTGAAATTTATAGAGTAAAATTTGGGGATCCGATGTTGCCCCCAAGTTTTGGCTTCAGTTTCGAATTGAACAGACTCTGACGGCGCTGCGTTCTCGGCGTGGTGTTTCACCCATCTGCGTCTCTGAGCTTCTGCGATGCGCGCGCGTCCCTCTACGGTCTTCGGACCGGTCGAAAGCCCGCCGTTAAAGCGGCGCCGCTTGCCGAACAGGCGCGCGGGGCGCATCTGACACAGTGTCCCTTTTCGGGTCTTCGCGCCGCACCGTCGACCGCGCCAACGGCGCTTCTCGACTTGGAAGACTGCCTCCCAGAGGCTGCTGCGCCGAATTGTAAGACCCTATGACGCATAAAACTTGAGTGTTTTTCAAGTTGTGTGCGCGTGTGAATGCGCTGGTCAAGAATAGCTACGAAGATGCTTTCGTGTCTAGCCATGGTCTGTTGCGTCACTTCAACAGCTTATCGCCGTCTCCCAGAAAGAAAATCGGAGAACGAATGTAATGCGCCAGGTGGTTATGCGGCCCGCGATGCAAACGGACGTGATTGATGCGGATCCGATCAGTCCTCACCCGGTTCGTTTCTTGTGGCTCGCGGCAAAGTTCAACGTAAAGCGCCGTCAAGACCGGGCTCACGCATTTCCGGATCTATGACCAAGAATCTGAACGATATGGTCCGAGACGCGTAACATTTGCTCGTCGCAACTGGCGCATCTGAACATTCGCCCGCACGATTTCAGTGTCCGCTTCACAATCGTCATTTCAGAGACATGGCCCGCTCGTTGGCGGCGGAGCCGTCTGATTGCGATAGCCGTCTCTCCGGGCGCGCGGCGCGCACAGCGCTCGCGTTGATTGGCGCCATCTGGTTGTCCGGCAACCGCTCGCACCGCGCGCACGCAGTTGTGCGGCCGAGACCGCGTCGGCTTCGAGCTGGTTTCCGGCCATCGCGACGGCGACGCCGTTAGTCGCCTCAGGGTGAAAGGCGGCGCTGCAGTTCGGGGCGCATCGACGGCGATCGCTCGCGACGCGCCAGATCGAGAGGATCTCTCCGGTCTCTTGTCGGATCGTCCTCCGCGTCATGCTCCAGACGTGATCCAATCAGGACCAATCGTCGTAAACGAACCGGATCGAGAGACGCGACGCGGATTTGTCTTCTTGCCGTGATCCGAAGAAAAACGGTGTATTGGCGGCGGAGGCCTTAGCGCGAGAGTGGTGTTTTCATCGAATAGATTCGCTTATCCCGCCCCAAAACCAGACGCAATCTTCTCGCCGGAACCATGGGCCGAGCGAGAATGCGATCGTCGCCACCTTGTGCGCCAGCGAAAAGGCACGGCGCCGCTAAGAATGGGAGCCCCGAGATGAAAAAGAGCGCAGATAATACAAAAGAAAACGCCCGGAGACGGGAGCATGTTGCCGACTCGAAAGAGATCGCGCGGGAGTGCGCCAACAGAGTTGGCGTCGATCTCGATCTCAACCGGCGAGGGGCTCTCAACCTGGAGCGAGATACTTCGCAGCACCGTCGGTTCAGTTGGCTCTACGATGATCTACTGAGTTGAGATTGTCGTGCGGCGCGTCGCCAGGCGCTGTCGGGCGTCGCACGTAGCGTGGCGCGGTCGCGCGGCGGCAGCGGCGCCGACGCTCGTCGGACGCGCGACGATCCCTCTCCAGACGCGCGCGCTCCTCCGGTCGCGGCGCGTCATTCGTAGCTGAGCGTCGTCGCTTTGCCCCGGAAGATGAAGTAGGCGTAGATCGTGTAGCCGATGATCACCGGCAGCACGAACAACGCGCCGACGAGGATGATGATCAGGCTCTCCGGCGCGCTCGCCGCCTCGTAGAGCGTCAGCCGCTCGGGCACGACATAGGGATAGAAGGAATAGGCGAGGCCGGCGAACGCGAGCGTGAAGAGAGCGGCCGCCGCCGTGAACGGCGTCCAGCTCCAGCGATCCGCCGCGTCCGGCAGGTGGCGCAGCGCGACCCAGGTCAGCGCGATCAGCCCGAGCGCGATCAGCGGCAGCGGCGCGAGGAAGAGGAGCTCGGGAAACGAGAACCACTTCTCGAAGATCCGCCCGCTGACCAGCGGGCTCGCGATCGACACGGCGCCGAGGCCGAGGACCACGCCCCAAAGCGCCCGCCGCGCCCAGAACGCCGCCTTCCGCTGCAGGAGCCCGCTGCATTTCATCAAGAGCCAGGTCGAGCCGATAAACGCGTAGCCGCCGGCGAGGCACAGCGCCGTCAGCAGGCCGAAGGCGACCGACGCCAGCGACTGGTCGAGCCCGAGAATATAGACGCCGAGCATGTAGCCCTGGGCGAGCGCCGTCGCCAGCGACCCGCCGAAGAACGCCCAATTCCACCGCGACTTGAACGCCGCCGGCGCTTTGGCGCGAAACTCGAAGGCGACGCCGCGCAGAATGAGGCCGACGAGCATGACCGCGACCGGCAGGTAGAGCGCGGTCAGGATCTCGCCATGCGCCGCCGGGAAGGCGACGAGCAAGACGCCGACGGCGAGGACCAGCCAGGTCTCGTTCGCGTCCCAGAACGGGCCGATCGACGCGATCATCCGGTCCTTCTCGGCGTCGTCGGCGAGCGGCAGCAGCAGACCGACGCCGAGATCGAAGCCGTCGAGCACGACATAGACGAGGATCGAGAAGCCCATGAGCCCGGCGAAGGCCAGCGGCAGCCAGACCTCCGGATCGCCAAACAACGTCACGGTCGCCTCCCTATTCCGCCGGCGTCGCCGCGGCGGCCCGCGACGGCGCGGGGCCCGCGAGCGCGGGACGGCCGGCCCGGAAGCCCCGCGCGAGATAGAAGAGCACGTAGATGTACGCCGCGAGCAGCGCCGCATAGACGACGAGGTAGACGGCGAGGGTCGTCGCCACCATCGGCGCCGACACGTCGGCGACGGCGGCCTCGGTGGTCAAGACGCCGGTCACCAGCCAGGGCTGGCGCCCGATCTCTGTGGTGTACCAGCCGGCGATCGTCGCGACCCATCCGGCGAACGTCATCGCGGCGAGGGCGCGCAGCAGCGTCCGGCCGAACGCGCCGTCGAGCGATACGCGCCGGTAAAGCGCCGCGGCGGCGGTCCAGGAGACGATCAGCATGAGGACGCCGACGCCGACCATCACCCGGAAGGACCAGAACACGGGCGCGACCGGCGGGTGCAGGACCGAGCCGTCCTCGGCGACGAAGTCGTTCAATCCGGGCACCTCGCCGTCGACGCTGTGCGTGAGGATCAGGCTCGCCAGCCCGGGCACGCCGATCTCGTAGTCGTTCGATCGGGTCTCTTCGTTCGGCACGGCGAAGAGAAGGAGCGGCGCGTTGGTTTGCGTCTCCCAATTGCCCTCCATGGCGGCGACCTTCGCCGGCTGATGCTCGAGCGTGTTCAAGCCGTGCAGGTCGCCCGCGACGATCTGCACGGGGATGAGCATCGCCGCGAGCGCGACGCCGACGCGGAGCGTCGTGCGGACGTCCTGGCCGCGATCGCCGCGCAGCCAGCGGTAGGCGCTGACGCCGGCGATGAGGAAGGCGACGGTCAGGCCGCTCGCGAGCAGCATGTGCGCGAGCCGGTACGGCATCGACGGATTGAAGATGATCTCGAGCCAGTCGGTCGCATGCACGACGCCGTCGCGGAGCTCGTAGCCGGCGGGCGTGTGCATCCAGCTGTTGAGCGCGAGGATCCAGAACGCGCTCTTGGTGGTGCCGAAGGCGACGAGGAAGGTCGCCAACGTATGCAGCCACCCCGGCGTTCGACTGGCGCCGAAGAGCATGATGCCGACGAACACCGCCTCGAGGAAGAACGCGGTGAGCACCTCATAGGCGAGGAGCGGCCCGGCGACGTTGCCGACCGCCTCCATGAAGCCCGGCCAGTTGGTGCCGAACTGAAAGCTCATCGTGATGCCGGAGACGACGCCGAGGGCGAAACTGAGCGCAAACACCTTCACCCAGTAGCGATAGGCGTCCATCCAGCGCTCTTCGCCCGACCGGTTGTACTTCAGCTTGAAGAACAGAAGCACCCAGCCGAGGGCGATCGTGATCGTCGGGAAGAGGATATGGAACGTGATGTTGGCGGCGAACTGGATCCGCGACAAGATGAACTCGTCCATGACGTCACTCCTCTTCGGAAGCGTCGGGCCCGCCGACGCGACGGTTCTTCGCTGGCAGCTTCACGACTGATCCGAAAGCGGCCGCCGCTTTGTGGATCTTCGAGCCGAGCGCGAGCAGCTGAACGAGCCGCTCGGTCTCCAGCCGGTTCATGTCCTCGTACCAGCCGGTCAGCAGCTCGATGAGCGCGCCGAGCTCGGCGATTCTGCCGTGGGCGTGGCGCTCTTCGGCGCCGCTCGGCCCGCGCATCTGCAGCTCGCGCAGCTTCGACAGGGTCGGGTCGATCTCGCGCTTCTTGCGCTCGTCGATGAGGGCGCGCACGATCTCCCAGAGATCGTCGGGCGTCGTGAAGTAGTCGCGGCGATCGTCCGGAAGATGCCGCAGCCTCACGAGCCGCCAGGCCTGCAGCTCCTTCAGGCCCATGGAGACGTTGGACCGCGAGAACCCGAGCTTGTCGACGATCTGATCGGCGCAGAGCGGCTCCTCTGACAGAAACAAGAGCGCGTAGATTTGGCCGACCGTGCGGTTGACGCCCCAACGCGATCCCATCTCTCCGAAATGGAGCACGAACTCCTGCTGAAGCGGCGAAAGGTTCACAGCCCGCCTCCGATTACGCCTCTGCTTCCGCGCGCCATTCCGTTGCTCCTGTCACGGCTCCTGGAATTTCAGAAATTACTGAAAGACGTGTCGCGAAGGGCGTGTCCGCCAAGCCGCCTGCGACGGCCCGCCGCGGCCGATACGCCGGCGCGTCTCGCATGGCCGTCGCGGCGCGCTGCGGCGGCGCAAAGACGGCGCTGCACCGGCTTGTCGCGTGTTCGCTGAACGCGCCACGACCGCTGCGCGCCGCCGTGGACGATGTCGGGGGCGGCGGCGATCAGACGATCATCGTCAAGGAGACCGAGATGCGAGCAGACGACCGCGCAGCGATCGAGAGCCTATTCGTGTCGCCGTTGCAGGTGGAGAGTCATTCGCAAGACCGCTTCGCCCGACGGCGCGCGCCTGGGCGCGGGATGCGCGCAGCGGGGCGACGGCTCTCTCGCGAGCGCCGCGCAAACGGCGATGGCGGCCGCCGGCGGCGTGCAGGCCGCGGTCCTGTAGCGCCTAAAATGAACAAGCTAGGGGAAGCCGTTGCGTTTCTGCTTCCGGCGCCGGTCGAATCGACCGTTTCCGATTACGGTTAGGTCTCGCCGCTATTCTTATCGTGCAAATCTAGGATAGACGGAGACGCGTCGGCGCAGTGCGCCGACGCGTTCGACGCGCTTACCGCGCGACTGCTTTTTGATTGCGGCGGGTCGAGCGGATTTGATACGCCACAATCGCCAGAACCGCCGTGGCTTTGACGCCGAACAGCGCCGGAATGAGAACTTCGGTACCCATCGGATTCTCCTTTCGTTTGGTCACAGCGGCGTGGGGGGGGGGGGGGGGGGGGGGGGGGGGCGGCGGGGGGGCCCCGCGCCGCCCGACGCGGAGCGACGCCCTGCCCG
>CAZPTD010000019.1:5808-28007 GCA_964588915.1 uncultured Neomegalonema sp.
CAGCGGCGTGCGGGACGAGGGGCCAGCCTCGTCCCGCGCATTTCGCAGCCGCTCACCGCATTACTGCAGTGCAGCCAAATCGGATCACCCGGATCGATCAGCCGCGCGCCAGACGCGACGCGCGCCGCCGCGGCCGATGTCGGCGTTCCTCGCCGAAGAGATCCGCTCGACGCCTGACGTCGTATCCTCCTCGATGGACGCGGAGACGCGGCGACAGAAACGCTGACGGCCGCCGCTCTCGCCTTGGACGCAATCGGGGTTTCTAGCGATGTCGGGACGCAAGAAGGGTTTGGCGGGTCGCGCCCGGGCGTCTGCAGGTCGCAAGACCGGCGGAGGCGATGCGAGGTGAAGAGGAGCCGCTCCGGCGAGATCTCGCTCGCCGCCGTCTACGGCCTGATCTGCCACAGCGTCTTCGTTCTCGGCGTCGGGGCGATGGTCGTCTCGATGTTCTTCGGCATGAGCCGATCGCTCGGCTCGCTTCCGGAGCCTTGGAGCATCGTCGCCAACGCAGCGCTGCTGCTGCAGTTCGTGGTCCTTCATTCCGTTCTGCTCACCGCGTGGGGACGGCGCGCCCTGGCTCGGCTCGCGCCGGCCGATCTCGGCCGCGACCTCGCTTCCACGACGTATGCGACCATCGCCGCGGCGCAGGCGCTCGCGCTTTTCGCGCTATGGACGCCGTCGGGCGTCGTATGGTGGCGAGCCGACGGCGCGTTCTTCTGGATCTTGACCGCCGCCTATGCAGGCTCGTGGGCGCTCCTGATGAAGTCGATGCTCGACGCTGGGATCGCGCTCCAAAGCGGTCTGCTCGGCTGGTGGTCCGTGCTGCGCGGCGTCCGGCCGGTCTATCCCGACATGCCGACGACCGGTTTGTTTCGCATCGTGCGCCAGCCGATCTACGCCGCGTTCGCGTTGACGCTTTGGACCACGCCGGTCTGGACGCCGGACCAGTTGGCGGTCGCCGTGACGTTGACGCTCTACTGCCTTGTGGGCCCAATCTTCAAAGAGCGGCGCTTCAAACGGTTCTTCGGCCAGCGTTTCGAGACCTATCGAGCGCGGACGCCGTATTGGATCCCGCGGCTGTCGCGTCGCGGGCGATAGGAGCATGATGAGCAACGCCGCAAACGATCTGACGATCTACGACGCAGCCGCCGACGATTGGTGGAGCGGACGCGTGCCCTGGGTTCGGACGCTGCACGCGATGGTCGACGGTCGCCTCGGCTACTTCGAGCGCCTCACCGACTTCGCCGACAAGCGCGTGCTCGATCTCGGTTGCGCCGGCGGCTTCATGGCCGAGGCGCTGGCGAAGCGCGGGGCCCGCGTCGTCGGCTTGGATCCGGCCGCCAGAGCGATCGCCGCGGCGCGCGCGCACGCGGCGCGACAGAATCTCGAAATCGACTACGACGTCGGCGTCGGCGAGGCGCTTCCCTACGCCGACGCCGCCTTCGACATCGTCGTTTGCGTCGACGTGCTCGAGCATGTCTCGGATCTCGAGAAGGTCGTCACGGAGATCGCGCGCGTCTTGAAGCCGGGCGGCCTGTTCCTGTTCGACACGATCAACCGGAATCCGCTGGCGGCGTTCCTGGTCGTCACGGTGGCGGAGCGCCTGCTTCGCCTGCTGCCGCGCGGCGCGCATGATCCGAAGCTTTTCATCCGGCCCGGCGCATTGCGCGCGACGCTTGCCAGGTCGGGGTTCGACGTCGGACGCTTCACGGGGCTCGGCCCGCGCGGCGTCGACCGCCGCGGCAGGCTGGTCTTCGGGCGTCTGCCCGGGACGTTCGTGATTTATATGGGCTCGGCGCGGCGCGCCGGCGGAGAAACGGACGACGACGCATGATCGAGGCCTCCTATTGCGATACGATCGAGCTCGCGTACGACCTGGCCCCGAGCGCTCCTTTCGGACCTCGGAACGCGCCGGGCGCGCGGCGCTCGCGGGCCTAGCGCCGTGACGCTCCGCCTCTTGGTCGCGCTGGCCGCCTTCGCCGTGATCGCGCTGAGCGTGCACCGCCTCGAGGCCGACAAGCGCGGCTTGGAGCGAACGGAGATCCTCGTCGACGGAACGCCGGTGACGATTCTGCGCCAGTCCGACGCGCCGCCGGCGCCCGCCGTGGTCATCGCCCATGGGTTCGCCGGGTCGCGTCAGCTGATGGAGTCCTTCGCCGTCACCTTGGCGCGGAACGGATACGTCGCCGTCAGCTTCGACTTCCGCGGCCACGGACGGAACGAGGCGCCGCTGACCGGCGACGTCAGGGAGGAGGACGGCGCGACCCGAACCTTGTTGGCGGAGCTCGAGAAGGTCGTCGCCTTCGCCCGCCGCTCGCCTGATGTCGACGGACGCGTCGCCCTGGTCGGCCATTCGATGGCCTCGGACATCGTCGTGCGGGCCGCGCTCGCCGACGAGACGATCGAGGCGACGGTCGCCGTGTCGATGTTCTCGAACGAGGTGTCCGCCGAGGCGCCGCGGAACCTCCTGATCGTCGTCGGGGCGTGGGAGCGGTTTTTGGCGGATGAAGCTCTCCGGGCCGTCGCGCTTGCGGCGGGGAGCGGCGCCGAAGAAGGCGCGACCTACGGGCGCTTCGAGGACGGATCGGCGCGGCGCGCCTCCTTTTCCCCCAATGTCGAGCATGTCGGCGTGCTCTTCAGCTCGAACAGCATGATCGAGACGCGGAATTGGCTGGACAGCGCGTTCGGTCGCTCCGATTCGAGCTATGTCGTCCAACGCGGACCGTGGATCGCGCTGCTCATCGTCGGCGTCGCCGCGGCCGGATGGCCGCTCGCCGCGCTCTTGCCGAAGATCCCGAGGGCCGCATCGCCGCCGCGTCTGTCGCGCCGGCGGCGCCTTCTCGTCGCTCTCGCGCCGGCCGTCGCCACGCCCGTTCTGCTCTGGCCGGCGCCCACGGACTTTCTGCCTATTCTGGTCGCGGATTATCTCGCGGTCCATTTCGCGACCTACGGCGCGCTCGTCTTCGCCGGCCTCTGGGCGTCGGGCGCGATCGGGTTCCGTCTGCCCGACCTGCGCCTCGTCGCGGCGGCGGCCGCCACGACCGTCTTCGGGATCGGCGCGGTCGGCGCCGCGCTCGACGCCTATGTCGCCTCGTTCGTCCCGCATCCGGGACGCCTGCAGTTGATCGCGACTCTGCTCGTCGGCGCCGTCTGCTACACGCTGTCGGACGCGTGGCTCACGGCCGGGGCCGCATGGTGGCTGCGGGCGCTTACCAAGGTTTTCTTTCTTATCTCGCTGTCAATCGCCATTGCGCTCGACACGGAAAGCCTGTTTTTCTTGATCATCATCTTTCCGGTCATCGTCTTGTTCTTCCTGCTCTACGGTTTGTTCGGGCGCTGGGTCTATCAATCCGCCGGCCATCCCAGCGTCGCCGGATTCGCCAACGGCGCGGCTGTCGCCTGGGCCCTCGGCGTGAGCTTTCCGATTTTCGCAGGGTAGCCGCGCGAGATCCGCGGGATCTCCGCCGTCGCCGGCTTCGTTCGGCGCGTCATGGCGCAAGGACTCGGCTTGCCGCGCATTGCGACAGGACCGCGCGCTTGCGACGGATCGCCGCCGCGGAGCGCGCGTGAACCTGCTCGCGGCGCGCTAGATCATTTCGAAAAGGAGATCTCCATGCCGTTCTTGTTGTCATCCGCCACGGCCGTCGCCGGGTTCGTCGCAGGCCTCAAACTCGGCGCGCTGGTCGTCATCGCTCCGGCCGTCGCGAAGAAGCTGAAGGAGAGAAAAGATGGTTAGGATGGCGCTCAATTTCGCCGTTCACGCCGCTGCGGGCGTCGCCGCCGCGGTGTTGGTCGCCGCCGCCGCGAAAGCGTGCGACGCGCGGCGCCGATCGCCGACCGCGTCGCCCGACACGCCCGGCGACCGGGCCGACCGCCAGAGCGGCGACCCCGCCGAACCGGTCTGACAGGCGCGCGCCAATGCGGTCGACGGCCTAGTCGACACGAGGCGACAAAATCGGAGGTTGGCGCACGAGCCAGGTCGCGAAGACCGCCGCAGGGCCCGCGGACGCGACCGCCGCGACGCAGGCTGCGACGAAGCCGCTCATCCAGGCGATCTCGAGACCTTCGATCGCCCAAACCACGAAGCCGAACAGCGTGGAAGCCACGACGCCAAAGGCGACGGAGAAGATGAGGAACGCTTCGACCGGCTTCGAGCGCGGATGACGATTGCGTCGAACGTGAGGGATCGCAACGGCGAATCCGACGATCGTCGCTGCGAGAATTCCGAGTTCAGTCACAGGTATGCTCCGATGGTTCTTGCCGCCGCGCTCTCAGGGAACGAGCGTCTTCGCCAGCCAAAGGCCCGCGTCAGCCGTCCGATCGCGCGCTGATCGCCGCTTTCCGCGCCGCCGCCTGCGGCTTCAGGCGGAGCGGCTGATCCGGAAGGCGACATCGTCGGCGCTCGCATGCGCGGCCGAGTGACGGTCGCCAGAAACGCCGCCGATCTCCGCCGGGGCCGCGGTCAAAGACATAGGCGGCGCCTGTCTGATCGGTTCCGATGGAGCCGACCTCGCCCTTGTCATCCCGGCCAAGCGCGAAGCGCGCAGAGCCGGGATCAGCCTGCAACTTTCCGGGATGACGGCGTCATCCCGGGATGACGGCGTCATCGGCGTTGCATCCACCCAAACAGATCCTGCACTCGCGCCGGCGGCCGTTCGGCGACGCCGCTCGACACCGTCCGACGACCAGATGACGCCGCCGCTACGCGCGAGGCGTTCGCGCGCTGGGAGGCCGCCTTCGGTTTTTAGAGGCGCGCGTCTTCATGATCGTCCGAAAGCGACCGCATCAGGCTCGCGCGAAGCTGCGCCTGATGAGCATGCTCGGCGTCGCCGTCGATCCGAAGCAGATCCGCTTGGATAAGAAGCGCGTGCTCGAGAATGCTGAAATCCGCGTAGGAAAGCTCTTCGTTCATGTCGATCCTCCATTGACGACCTGTTTACGGAGGGTCGGTTTTTTTGGATCTCTGCTTCGGCGATTGCGGCGAGCCGCCGCCCTCGGGCGCGGCGCTCGGCGCCGCATGCGCCATCAGATCATTCAGCGACGCGATGCGAAGCGCCTCCTCGTTCGTGGCCGACAGAACGACAGTCGGCGCGCATCCTGCTTGGCGCGCCTCCAGCCAGCGCGAGGCGCACAGGCACCAGCGATCTCCGGGCTTCAATCCAGGAAACCCGAATTCCGGACGCGGGGTCGACAGGTCGTTCCCTCGCGTCCGCGTGAATTCGAGGAACGCTTCCGTCACGATGGCGCAGACCGTGTGCGAACCTCGGTCCATAGGTCCGGTGTCGCAGCAGCCGTTCCGGAAGACGCCGGTGACAGGTTCGAGCGAGCACGTCGCCAGCGGTCGGCCGAGAACATTCCGCTGTCTAATTGAATTCGAAGACATCGGTAATGATCGCCTGTTTCTCGTCAACCGACGCTCAAGAACGCCACCAGCGCTGCGGTGTAGGCGAGTATTCCGGCCGCCAACAAAGCGATCTGGTAGTTGGATTTCACCGTCGCTTTCACAAGCTGCTTCGCGTGATGCATGAGCTCCGGCCATGTGTAAGAAACGAAATCGCCCTGCGTCATGACCGCAACAACTTTCTTGTCGGCGTCGACGACGGGCAAACGGCGGAAACGTTCATTCGACATGATGCGCAGCCAATCCAAGATCTCGTCGTCTTCGCGGGCGACGCGGATCTCTGACGTCATGATGTCGCGGAGCGTCGTCGTTGTCGCGTCTCGGCCTTGATCGACCAGGCGCCGCATGATGTCTCGCTCAGTGACGAGACCGAGTATGCGGCCGGATTCATCGACAACGACGGTCGAGCCGAAATTTCGTTCACTCATTTTCTTGACGGCAGACGCTACGGACTCGTCGGCAAGGCCTGTGAGCGGCTTCGGCTTCGACGCAAACTCGGGACGTTCTTTGATTTTCATAGGCATAAATACGGAACTATTGATACGCCGTTAGGATCTGACAGCTTGGCACGATCAGCAAATATGCTGACGAACGAAATACTCTCTTCAGAAGCGGCGCCTCAATTGCTCGCGTCTCCTCTTCATGATGTGGCGTAAGATTAGCGGACGATCACTTATTTCGTTGAAGTCCGCCGTCCAGCTTCGCCAAAATCTCTTTGCGATCTGCATGGTTTGACTTTCGCGCCGAGCGAATTAGGCGCGAGAAGCCTGGCGGCCACGGCGGCTCCTGGCGACGAGAGCGTTCGGGCCTCGTCAATCCGCAGATGTCGCGCCGCGCCGCTGTGGCGACGCGTTCGTCCTCGCGCCAGACCGAACCACCGTCGCGAAATCGTGAAGTCGTCACCGCCGACAACGCTCGGAAGAACTTCTTTCGGCTTACTGCGTTGAAATTATTGAGTTTCTACAGGAGGGCTGCGCCGGAGAAGTCGGAGATGTAGCTAAGGACGGCGAGAAGGAAAGGTTGTCAGGCCAAATCGCCGCGGCGCTGCGCGACTTCTTTCCGAATTGTCAACAGCAAACACGCCGACCATGTGGCTAAAAACGTCGCGGCCTCCTCGCCGCATATCAGGGCTGAGTTAGTTCCCGCCGAACGGATCAACCGAGTGGGAGCAAGACCATGGAAGAGATTTCCGTCGGTCAGTACGACCTGATTTACAACGCTTTTTCGTTCACATTCGCCACGATGGCGGCGGCGACGCTGTTCTTTTGGCTCGGCCGCGGGCAGGTCGCGGACAGGTACAAGACGGCTCTGACCGTCACGGGACTCGTGACGTTCATCGCCGCGTACCACTACCTGCGCATCTTCCAAAGCTGGGACGCCGCCTACGAGGTGAACGACGGCGTGCTCGTGGCGACCGGCGTCGCGTTCAACAACGCCTATCGCTACGTCGATTGGCTGCTAACGGTGCCGTTGCTGCTGATCGAACTCATTCTCGTGATGAATCTCTCGCGGTCCGAGACGCTTTCCAAAGGCGCGCGCCTCGGCGTCTTGGCGGCGTTGATGATCGTGCTCGGTTACCCGGGCGAGATCGCCGAGGACGCCGGCACGCGGTGGATTTGGGGCGCCGCGTCGATGATCCCGTTCTTGTGGATCGTCTACGAGCTCTTCGTCGGCCTTCGCGCGTCGATCGCGAACCAACCGTCGGACGTGCGCGGCCTCGTCAACACGGCCCGGTGGGTCACGGTTCTGTCGTGGTCGTTCTATCCGGTGGTCTACTTCGCGGGCGCCGTCGGCTTCGACGGCGGCACGGCGACGACCATCGTCGAGGTCGGATACACGATCGCGGACATCGTCGCGAAAGCCGCGTTCGGCGTGCTGATCTACATGATTGCGATCAGAAAATCGGCGCATGACACGAGGGCGCAACCCGCGGGCGCGGTTCCGGCCGAGTAGCGCGAGCAGCTCTGCGCGGGCCGAACGCTCGGCCCGCGCATCCTATCCCCGGTCAAAGACAGCGCTCGTCCGGAGCGTCAAACCGTCGAGGGAAGACAGCTCGATGCGATCTCAGATTCCGACCCTTGAATGTGTCGAACGCGAAATGGGCGAGCTCATTCGCGCTGGCGCGGCCGACAACCGGCACATCCGTGCAGCCGCCGAGCATCACATGGCCCCAGAAGGCCGCCGCGTCCGCGCTCGGATCGCGCTGTCGTCGGCGCAAAGCTTATCGCTGCCTCGCCGGAACAGCGTCGCGATCGCGGCGTGCTGCGAGCTCCTGCATAACGCGTCGCTCGTGCATGACGACTTGCAGGATCGCGACGAGGAGCGGCGCGGTCGACCGGCGGTTTGGCGTGCGTTCAGCGACGACGTCGCCCTCTGCTTGGGCGACCTGCTGATCTCGACCGCCTATGCGGCGCTGGCGCGCGCCGATGTCGGTTCTCGGCTGGCGGACCTCTTCAGCGCGACCAACCACGCGGTCGCCGAGACGATACGCGGACAGATCAGCGATCGGATGGCGACGGCCGGCGATCTTCGCGACGGCGACGCATACGATCATATCGCGGCGGCGAAGTCCGGCCCGCTGTTGGCGCTGCCGATCGTCCTTTCGCTGCTTGCGGCGGGTCGCCCGGACGACTGCGCGACCGCTCGTCGAGCGGCGCGTGCGTTCGCGCTCGGCTATCAAATCATCGACGACCTGGCGGACGCCGCATCCGACGGCGACGGCCGCGTCAATGCGGTCGCCGTCGCGGCGCGCGAAGCCGATGAGAACGTCGCGGCGGCGCGGCGTCATTGCGAGATGCGCGCCCTTCGCCACCTGGACGAGGCTGTTGTGTTTTCGCGGCTTCTGCCGAACGGCTCGGGCGCGGCGCTCGAACGGTTCGCGCTGACGCTGGGTTCCGAAATCGGGGTGCGACATGCCGCGTGACGCGCTCCAAGACCGCCCGAAGTCCGCCATCGTCGTCGGAGGCGGCTTCGGCGGCGTCGCCGCGGCGCTGCGCTTGAGAGCGCGAGGCTTTGCGGTGACGATTGTCGATCGCTGCCCGAGGCTTGGCGGCCGCGCTCAAACCTTCGAGCTCGACGGATTTCGGCACGACGCCGGGCCCACCGTGATCACCGCGCCGTTTCTGTTCGAGGAGCTCTTTCAACTCTTCGATCGGAGAATGGAAGACTACGTCCGGCTGGCGCCGTTGGACCCTTGGTACCGCTTTCGCTTCGCCGATGGCGACACCCTCGACTATGGACCGACAGACGAGCGGACGCGGGCCGAGATTGCGCGGATCGCTCCGGACGACGTGGCCGGGTTCGACGCGTTCGCGGCGCAATCCAAGCGCATCTACGACATCGGCTTCGAGCGACTGGCCGATCGCCCGTTTCACGATCCGATCGCCATGCTCGCTCAGGCGCCTAATCTGCTGCGGCTTCGCGCCTACGACAGCGTCTGGGAGATGGTCTCGCGGCACTTCTCGAACGACAAGATCAGACGCGCCTTTTCGATCCAGCCTCTGCTCGTCGGAGGGAATCCGTTCTCGACGACGAGCGTCTACGGGTTGATCAATCACCTCGAGCGCGCCCACGGGATCTGGTTCGCGATGGGCGGCACCGGCGCGTTGGTCGACGCGCTCGAGCGGCTGATGCGCGAGGTTGGCGTCGAGATACGCCTCAACGTGACCGTCGATCAGATTTTCGTGCGCGACGAACAGGCGCGCGGCGTTGTTCTCGAAGACGGCAAGCATCTTTACTCGGACATCGTCGTCTCGAACGTCGATCCCGGCCACCTGTATCGATCGATGTTGCCGAGATCGCATTGGACGGCGTCCTTGCGCCGAAAGTACGCGAAGCCGTCAATGGGCCTGTTCGTGCTGTATTTCGGCGCGAGACGCCAATATTCGGATGTCGCGCATCACACGATCTGGTTTGGCGACCGATATCGCGAGCTGCTGCAGGACATTTTCGAGCGCCATGTGCTGGCGGACGACTTCTCGCTCTACGTGCATCGACCGACCGCAACCGATCCGTCGTTCGCACCGTCGGGCTGCGACAGCTTCTACGTCCTTTGCCCCGCGCCCAACCTCCGCGCGGCGGTCGATTGGCGCAACGAGGCCCCCAAACTGCGCGACCGGATCGTCGACGCGCTGGATCGAACGCTTCTCCCGGGTCTCAAAGAAACGATCTGCGCCGAATTCTACATGACGCCTGAGGATTTCAAAGACGACTACCTCAGCGTCGACGGCGCCGGCTTTTCGATCGCTCCGATTTTCACCCAGTCCGCCTGGTTCCGCTATCACAACCGAGCGGAAGGCGTGCACAACCTCTTCCTGGTCGGCGCGGGAACGCATCCCGGCGCGGGACTTCCCGGCGTCGTCTCGTCGGCAAAGGTCCTCGATCGATTGCTCGACGCCAGCGAGGCGACGGCATGAACGACGCAGCCGAATTGCAGCGGGCGGCGGTGACGCTTCGACGGCGCGGAAAGACGTTCGCTTTCGCCGCGCGTCTTCTGCCGCAGGAGAGCCGCGACACCGCGACTCGCCTCTACGCCGCCTGCCGAGCGATCGACGACCTCGCCGATCGAGACGGCGGTCCCGAGGCGCGCCGCCGGCTGCGGCGGCTTCTGCTGACGCAGTGGCGCGGGGACGACCCGGATCCGTTGGCGCAAACGCTGCACGCGCTATCGACTGAGCGCGGGATCAGCGCCGCCGCGATCCGCGATCTCGTCCGAGGCGCGTTGAACGACACCGGGCGCGTCCGCATCGCCGACAGCAGAGAGCTTGTCGAGTACGCGTATCGCGTCGCGGGATCGGTCGGATTGATGATGTCGGCCGCCCTCGGGGCCGTCGATCCCAGGGCGCGCGCGCACGCGATCGACCTCGGGATCGCGATGCAACTGACGAACATCGCCCGAGACGTCCTCGAAGACGCCGAGATGGGACGGCGCTATCTGCCCGGCGAGTGGTGTCCGCTCGAGCCGAGCGACATCCGCTCGGGCGCTCCCGACGTTCGCGCGGTCGTCTCCGGCCAGGTGTTGCGATTGCTCGACCTCGCGGACGCCTATTATGCGAGCGGCCGCGCTGGATACGTCTATTTGCCGTTCCGCTCTCGGGTCGGCGTCGCCGCTGCGGCCCGGTCCTACCGCGCCATCGGAGAGCGGCTCCGCCACTGGCGCGGCGACGTCTGGCGCGGACGGGCCTCCACCGGTTTCACGGAGAAGATGGGCCATGCGGCGGTCGCCGTCGGCGCCGCCGCGTTCGCGCGACGGAGGTCGCATGACCAGCGACTCCATGCGCCTCTGAAGGCGCTGCTCGGCCCCGACTCGACGTTGGTGAGCGACAATGCGCGCTAACGACTTCGACGTGGCGATCATCGGCGGCGGATGCGCCGGATTGAGCCTGGCCGAGCGACTGGCCGGTTCGGCGACGACCGCCTGCGTGATCGAGCCGCGAACGACCTATACCGAGGATCGCACCTGGTGCTTCTGGGCGCCGGCGTCGGCGCCTCCGGACGCTCGCGAGCGGCGTCGATGGTCGCGCTGGCGCGTTTCGGAAGAGAACGGGCGCATCGCCGAGAGGGCCTCGGAGAACTACGCCTATTGCGCGCTGTCGTCGAAGAAATTCTACGATCAGGCGCTCGATGCGTGCCGCGCGTCCGCCAACGTCTCGCTCTTCCTCGGAGAAAAAGTAGAAAAGTTTCATGGGCGAAGCCGCGGTCCGATGCGCTGGCGATTGGAGACAAGCTTCGGCCCGGTCGCCGCGTCGTATGTTGTCGATACGCGACCGTCCAACGTTCGCCAATCATACGGCCAGTACTTCGTCGGCTTCGAAGTCAAGACCGACGGCGCGGTGTTCGACCCGGACGTCGTCGACCTCATGGCTTTCCGCCCGGCCCGCGCCGACAGGGTCGAGTTCGACTACGTGCTGCCGTTCGCGCCCGATCACGCGCTGATCGAGGCGACCGTGTTCGCGGCTCGTCCGCCGTCGCCCGGCGACCTCGATCTGCTGATCGAGGAATCGGTGCGAAGGCTGACCAACGGCCGCGACCTTTCGATCGTGCGCGTCGAGCGCGGCGCCATCGGGATGATGGCGCGACCGCCGCGGCGCGGGTCGCAATCGACAGCGATCGAACTCGGACTGCGCGGCGGAGCGGCGCGGCCGAGCACCGGTTTCGCGTTTCAGCGCATCCAGCGGGCGGCGGAGCACGCGGCGATCCAGTTGTCTCGTCGAGGAGAACTGGAGGAGTTTCGTCACGACGGCTGGGCGACCCGCATGATGGACCGGCTGTTTCTGTCGGTGCTGCGCAAGCATCCCGACGCCGGACCCGAGACGTTTTTCGATCTCTTCGCGAAGACGCCGCGCGATCGGCTCGAGCGCTTTCTCACCGGCTCGAATGCGGCGACGGACCAGTTGAGCGTCATCGGCGCTCTGCCGCCGATGAAATTCCTTCGACGGCTCGCTTCGTGATTGTCGCCGCGCACGCCTCGGGCGACGCGCCGCGAGTCGCCTTCCCGGCCGTCGTCGTCGCCGCGGTCGCGGTTTCGGCGATCCTCCAACCCGACGCCGCGACGCAGCTCCTCATCATCACGCCGATCGCCGTGGCGCTCGGCTTGCCGCATGGCGCGCTCGATCTCGAGATCGCCAAACGCCTTTATCCGCTTCGGTCGCGGATGCGCGTGGCGTCGTTCGGCCTCTGCTACTTTTCGCTTGCGGCCGGCGTGGCCGCGCTTTGGGTCGCCGCGCCGCTCCTCGGGCTGGCGCTCTTTCTCGCCTATTCGGCTCTTCACTTCTCGGACGACTGGCGCTGCGACCTGCCGCTGTCGCAGCGGCTTATCGTCGGCGCCGCGGTGATCGGCGGGCCGGTCCTCTGGCGGCCGTCCGAGGTCGCCGACGTCTTCAGCGCGCTCACCGGCGCCGCCGATGGTCTGGACGCCCTCGTCCAGGTGTTCGCCGCGCTCGGAGCGCTGGCCTCCGCCGCCGCTCTGGGGCTTGCGCTCTTCCAGAACGGTCTTAAGCGCGCCGCTCGCATCGAAATCATTGCGCTCGTGTCGCTGGCCGCGGCGGCGCCGCCGTTGTTCTACTTCGCGATTTACTTTTGCGCTCTGCACTCGCCGCGGCATCTGCTGCGCGTCGCGCAAGTGCTGGACGTGTCGATGTCCCGCGCCCTACGCCTCGCCGCTCCGATCACCGTCGCCACCATCGCCGGCGCGGCGATCGCCGCCCTCGTGTTCGTCGAGGCCGGCTGGTCGGCGGACACGGCGGCCGCGAGGATCATGTTCGTCGGTCTCGCCGCGCTCACGATCCCGCACATGGCGCTCGTCGATCGCTTCTTGGATCGCGCCGAAGACTTGCGGCCAGCGCAACGATAACGACGCCCGAGACCGACCCGAGCTAAGGCGAGGGCGGCAAAAGGTCGTGTCGGCGCAGCCCGGCCAATAGGCGCGCGCTGCGCTCGGCGTCAGGATAGGCGCGCCAAGCCGCCCGTTCCGCCACAAATCCCGGCTTGAGCTGCTCGCAGCGATCGAGCAGCGTCGCCGCCTCCGCTCGGCGATCGAGATGCGCAAGGCAGATCGCATGCCGGAAGAGGATGTGGGGATCATTGGGGCGCAACGACAGAGCGTGTCGGCTGCATTCCGCCGCCCCCTCGTAGTCGCCCAGGATCACGAGCGCCCGCGACAGATATCCGAGATACAACCACCGCGTCGGATCGCGCGGGTTAAGCTGCAGCGCCTTTCTCATCTGAGCGACGCCCTCCTCGGTGGCGCCGAGGAGATCGAGCCGATTGCCGACTGCAAGCGCGGCGTGGGCGTAGTTGGGATTGAGGCGCAGGGCCGTTTGCGCCGCGTCGAGCGCCGTCTCCATTTCTCCCGCCCAAACATGAACGGTGCCGAGACTGAGATGGGCCAGCGCGGAGTCGGGATCGAGCGCCACCGCCTGGCGGGCCGTGTCGAACCCCCGCCGCAGAGACTCCTGTGGATTGTCCGTGCATTGGTGCTGAACGTCTCGCGCATGCACCCAGCCGAGCCGCGCCCAGGCTTCGCAATAGCCGGGGTCCATCGCCACGGCTTTCTCGAACAGCTCTCGCGCCTTCTCGTTCGCCTCGCACGTCTCCTCGTAGAAATGTGAGAGCCCTCGGACGTAGAAGTCCCAAGCGTTGAGGTCTTCGGTCCGCTTACGCGTGGCGCTCTTCGGCTCGAAGCTCTCCATCTCGGGAATGATCGTCGCGGCGATGCGATGGGCGATTTCGTCCTGGACGTCGAAGATGTCCTCGATCTGGCGGTCGAACTTGTCGGCCCAGACGTGATGCCCGCTCTCGGCGTCGACCAGCTGCGCGGTGATTCGAAGCCGCCGCCCAGCGCGCCGAACGCCGCCTTCGACGACATAGCGCGCGCCGAGCTCCTCGGCGACGCGCTGCGCCGGCGCCGCCTGGCCCTTGTAGGAGAAGGTCGAGTTTCGCGCGATCACCGGGATCAGTCGCCAATGCGAGAGCGCCGTGATGATGTCTTCCGTGAGGCCGTCGACGAAATACTCCTGCTCGGGATCGTCGCCGATATTGTTGAACGGCAGGACGGCCAGCGCCGGGCGTTCCGACGTCTTCGCCGGTTGCGCGGCCGCGTCCGCCGGCGCTTCTGGCGCGTCGCCCGTCGGGCTGAGGGCGTAGACCCGAACCGGCTCCGTGATGTTCTTGAGCGATTGTCGGCCGCGATCGACGAAATCGAGCGCGAGCGCGGTTCGGACGACGCCGTAAACCGCGCCGGAGACGAGAACCTCGCCTGGCCGCGCGAGCGCTTCGAGGCGCGCAGCGACATTGACCCCGTCGCCGAAGAGGTCGTCGCCCTCGACGACGACGTCGCCGAGATTGACCCCGATTCGCAGGCGAGGCGGAGCCGCGGCGGCGCGATCCGCCGGCGCGACGTCCGCTTGCATCGCGACCGCGGCCTGCACGGCCTCGACCGCGCTGCCGAACTCGACCAAGGCGCCGTCGCCCATGAGTTTCACGATGCGGCCGCCATGCGCCGCGGCGCGTGGTTCGAGCACGCCTTCGCGCCATGCCCGCAGCTGAGCGAGCGCCCCGGCCTCGTCGGCCTCCATTGCTCGGCTATAGCCGACGATGTCGACGGCGAGGATCGCCGCCAGCCGTCGTTGCGCGCGTGGTTCAGCCATCTGATCGTTCCGTTGATCCTGCGTGAGAATCTACATGAACCGGCCGCGCAGAGGGAACACCGACTGCCGGCGCCGGCTACGACGTTCACGCGGACGTGCTCGCAAGCGCCGGCGCAGCGCCGGTTCGCCGGCTCGGCGGCGGACCGACCGACCGACGCCGGCGTCACGATCGGCGCGCATTGCGGCGGACTCCACAGCCGCGCAGGCGACGCCGGACGCAACTTCTGTGGAATCACTCTCGGCGCGGTGATCCAACATGAGCGAAAATACGTACTGCGCGCTGTATCGATCGGCAGAGACGCGGCTAAGAGCTTGAACGGGGATTTACCGCTGTGACAATCGACCGCCATCCGGATCCGGCAACATTGATCACCTGCGCGGCTGGCAGTCAGCCGGAAGCTCTATGCGCCGTGGTGGCGTCGCACATCTCGATCTGCAGGGATTGCCAAGGCGAATTCCAGAGGATGGAGAAAATCGGGGTGGCTCTGTTCGAGGAGCTGGAGCCTCAGGCTCTCGAGAACGCTTGCCCGCACAAGCCGGATGCGGACGCTGCGCCAGGTTCGCATTCTTCTGGCCATAGCGCGCCGCGTGTGGGCGAAGTTCCTGATACGATTAGGGAAGTCGTCGGCGACAGTCTCGACGATCTCGATTGGAAGCGCCTGCGCGACGGAGTCGACCACTTCGTCATCGAGTTGTCGCCAAACGCTCGGGGCGATCTGCGTCTTGTCCGTCTCAGCCCGGGCGCGTCGTTGCCGACGCATGGGCATTGCGGTGAAGAGCTCACGCTGGTTCTGCGTGGGGCCTATCACGACGAAACCGGCGTTTTCGCCGTGGGCGACTTTTCCGATCTCGACGACGACACCCGCCACACCGTGGTCGCAGACGGCCAGAGCGGATGCATTCTATTGATCGCGAGCGAGGATCGGCCGCAATTCCTCACAGGCTGACCACAAGAGCGCGCCGACTGCGCCGGGCCGGCGCGACTATGCGTCCGAGCGCAATGTCAGCGCGAGATCCGAAAGGACGGGCCGCAGCTTATCGTAGGCGAGACGCATCCGCGACTTGATCGTCCCCAACGGCAGTTCGAGCCGTTTCGCGATTTCGCCATGCGATAGACCATCGACAAACGATAGAACGATCACTTCAAGCTGATCCGGCGGCAAATGCGACAGCGCTGCGCGCACTTTCGCGCTACGGACGTTCTCCGTGAGGCGTTCTTCGGCGGAGGGTTCCGGCGACGCGCGCTCTTCCAGTCCTTCCGGCAGTTCTTGCGAGAACTGCCACACGCGTTCTTTCCGAATGCGGTCAATCCGTAGATTCCTCGCAATCGCAAAGATCCAGGCGGTCGGATTACCGTGTTCGAAGTCGTATGTGCCGGCCTTTCGCCAAACTTGAGCGAAGGCGTCTTGCGCGAGTTCTTCGGCGGTTGCGCTGTCTGCGCCCTTGCTCATCATGAATTTCTTCACGCTCGGCGCTGCGCATTCGAAGAGTTTGGCGAATGCGTCTTGGTCACGATCGCGCGCGATCCGCCGAATGCAATCGGCAAGGTCGACTTCGCTCTCGCTCAGGCGGCGTTTCTCGGACGGCGCGACGCTCGCCGCACGCTCCTTCGAGTCCGCGTCTTCGTCAGTAGCCGTCATGCGGTCTCCAACTGCCCGCGGCCCGGATCGTCCGCGGCGCCCTTCGTCTTCGCGCGGCAAGCGACGCGCGTCGTCATGGCCCTTGGTCCTTGTCGACGTCGACGGACAACAACTCGGCGACGTCCATCAACTCGCGGCGCATGCGGACGATCTCGCGATCCGTCATCTTGAGCTTTTCGACCACGTGTCGACGCGCTCGACGCGCAAGCGCTTGTCTGGCCCGGCCCGTTTCCGTCAACCAGATCTCGACCTTGCGCTCGTCCTCGGACGACCGGCGTCGCGACACGATTCCTTCGGCCTCGAGCCTTTTGAAAATTGGCGTCAACGTGCCCGAGTCGAGGGCGAGCAAACGGCCGATCTCGCTTACTGTTTGGCCGTCATTCTCAAAAAGACACAAAAGAACAAGGTATTGCGGATACGTCATCCCTTCTTCGCGAAGGACTTCGACATACGCTCTCGAGATCGCCCTCGCGGCGCTGTGTAGCGCGAAGCAGAGCTGATCGCCCAACAGCAACGACGTCTCCGAGGCGTCGTCCTGCGCCGAGGGATCTGACAATGAACGTCTCCCAATAATATTGCCGGCAAATCAGTTGCACGCGATATGATCGCTGTCAATTCAATGTCGCCCGCCAAATCGCTTCCGCCGCGACGCGGCGCGCTGCATCTCCAAATTGTCGCTGTAGCCGGATCCGGAGGCGCCGGCGACGCTCGCCTTGGTCGGCTGCGTCGAGACGAATAGTCGCGCGGGCTCCGTCCAGCCTGTCGAGACGCCCTTGGCCCGCTAGCTCACGGGATGCCGGGTTGCGCTGCGGCGCCGCTCACACACCCGCCCGGCGCGGCGAGGAGAGGTCGCTCATGTTCTCAAACGCGTATGATCTGGCGATCAGAAACACCGGACGGTGGTCTGGCGTCCTCGTCGTGGCGGCGGCGGCGCTCACGGTCGCCGCAATCGGCGGCGGACTCAGCAAACTAGGCCCTTGGTACGAGGCGCTCGTGAAACCGAGTTGGCAGCCGGCAGACGCCGTCTTTCCGATCGCCTGGACCTTGATCTTCTCGCTGACGGCCGCCGCAGGACTGATCGCTTGGCGCGCCGCGCACAACCGCCAACAACGTGTTGGACTGATCGCTCTCTTCGGCGTCAACGCGCTACTCAACGTCGCTTGGAGCGCACTTTTCTTCACGATCCAACGGCCCGACTGGGCGTTGATCGAAGTTTGGCTACTGCTCGCTTCGATTGTTGCTTTGATTGTCGCCACTTTTCGCTTGTCTATTGTCGCGTCGGCGCTGCTTTTGCCGTATTTACTGTGGGTAATTTTCGCCGCTGTTCTGAATGTGGAAATAATCAGGCTGAACGGATATTGATCAGCTCGGCTCGCGCACGTCAAATTTGTGCATCGTCGTCCGAAGATGCGAAGCGCTTTCAAGTCGCCGCGAGTGAAAAACGCCCACACTCAAGCGTCGAAGCGAACAATGCGCACCGCGTTCTGATTCTTTGAGGAAGCGCCGATGGAGCTACACAAAAAGGTATCGCGAATACTGCGCTTCGTTTTCTTCGCGCTGACAGTGCTGGCGGTCGCGGCTGTTGTCACGCGGAGCGAAGGAGATGATCGCTGGACGACGGCTCGAACCCTCTTTCTGACGCTATTTCCGGTCTTGGCGTTGGGCGCTGGCTTGATCCGAAGCTCTTTCGACGCCTTCGTCCGAAAATCTCGAAACATCGTCGCCTCAGTAACCTACGCGATCTCGATAGGGTTCTTGAGCTCCGCCGCGCTGGCCGGAGTGATCACGCTGGCGAAATCGACCTTTTAACGCGGTTTCGAACCATTCGGCGCAACTTCGGTGCGCCGCGCGAGCCGCGACCCTGCCGGCCTTGAGGCCGACCGCCCCGCCGCCCAGCGCTTGTTCAGCGCGCGCGGCCTTGTCGGGAATGCGACCGCTTCCCTCGAAGCGCGAGCGATCGTGCGTTCAATTCGTGAAGATCGCGCGCGCCGGACGCCGCCTCTTCTCCGAGCGCCAGGGCCTCTTTCAAGACCGCCACAGGCGCGTTGCGCCAGGCCGGCGGCCGAATGCGTCTCCGCCATGGCTCGCCGACCGCGGCGTCGAGAAGAATGCGAGCGAAACAATGGTCTTCGGTCACCGGCCAGCCGCGATTCGCCGCCGCCTTCGGCAACGTTTCCTGCACCAGTCGCAGCCAGGCCATCCTTATCGGCCAGGAGCCGTCTCGATCAGGCTCCAAACCCGGCAAATGAGCTTGACGGTCTTCCGCTCCGGCGGACATGGCCGAGTCGCGTTTCTGATCAGTAGACCAACACGGGCGACGTTCCGACCGTCGCAGGGTTGTCGATCGCCGACACGATGTAGTCGGCGACGTCCGCCCTTGCGATCAGGCCGTTTCGCCACGAGCCTTTCTCGGTGAGCACCTTGTATGTTCGCTTGCGCGCGCCCTGCGTCAGAATGCCGGGCCGAGCGATCGTCCAATCGAGGCCGCTGCCTTTGATGGCTTCCTCCTGCCGCGACTTGTCTGCGTAGATGCGGCCGAAAACGAGCGTGAACGGGATGCGCTCCAGCGTGCTGAGTCGCGTATGGCTGTCGCCCGCGCCGTATCCGGTCACCGCGACGAGGCGCCTGACGCCTTTCGCTTGCATGGCCTCGATCAGGATCGTCGTCGACGACGAAAAGAAGCGTGTCGGCTTTTTGATGGTCCGCGGAGAGAGGGGCACGCCGAGCGCCGAGACGACGGCGTCCACCCCCTCGAGCGCTGCCGTGACGTCGTCGATACTCGTCGCATCTCCGGCGACCTTCTCGAGACCTTGCGCCTCCAAATCAAGAGCTTCGACGTTGCGCGACATCGCCTTGACCGAAAACCCTTGCGCCAAGGCGCGTTTGACGGTTTCGAGACCGATCCCTCGGCTGCCGCCGATAACGAGAACGCTAGACATTGGTTTCCATTTCTCCGCACTGAGTGAGCGCCTACCGCGAAGCGCGGCGTGGATTGCTGATCTGACGACTGTCGGCGAGTCGCCCGCGAGCGGGCGCCATGGCTCGAAAACCAGACCCACGCTTTTCGAGCCGACGCGGGCGGCGACCCGAAACCGGCCGCCGACGCGCCCTGTCCCTGCTTAGGCGTTGTTGCGAGCCGATCCCGCCCGCCGCGCCGCAGCCAGCGTGAAGAGTTCCGAAGCGTTGTCGGCGCTCACATAACCGATGAGGCGTCGCCGCTCGCCGACGACCGCGACGATGCGCGCAGGGCTTGTCGCGAGCTTGGACATGACGCTTTCCAAGACCTCTTGTTCGCCGACCACCGGCGGATCCGGCGTCATGAAGTCTGCGACGGTGGTCTCGGCCCCAGAGCGCCGCATCGCGTCGATGAGCGCCTTCCGCGTCACGACGCCGACCGCCTCGCCGTCTTCGCCGACCACCGGAAACTCCGGTTGGGTCGTCTCGACCAGCAACTGTCCTGCGTCCTCCGCGGTGTTCGTAGGGCGCAAGCTGGCGTAGCGGCGCACCATCGCGTCGCCGGCGACAAAACCGAACGCTTCGGCACGCATCTGCTCGTATCGGTTTTCCGCGTCCGCCGCGAAGAAGATGAACAAGGCGATCAGGACGAGAAGCGGGTTCGCAAACAGCCCGACGGCGCCGATCGCGACGGCAAGGACCTGCCCGATCCGCGCGGCGTACAACGTGGCGCGCGGGCGCGTGAACCGAATGGCCAGCAGAGCGCGCAGAATGCGTCCGCCGTCCAGAGGAAACGCCGGGATGAGGTTGAAGACGACCAACGCGATGTTGACCATGAGAAGCTGGGCTTCCCAAGAGAATTGAGCCGCCCGCATCTGCTCGACGCTCGTTGGGTCGAAACGCGCTTCGAGCGTGAGATAGAGAAGGCCGGCGATGGCGACGTTGACCAGCGGTCCGGCGATGGCCACCACGAATTCTTGCGCCGGCGCGTCCGGCATGCGCTCGAGCCGCGCGGCCCCGCCGATCGGCAGCAACGTCACATCCGGCGTCCTGATCCCAAACAGCCGCGCAGCGAAGACGTGCCCGAACTCGTGAAGCAGGACGCACAAGAACACCAGACATACGAAAATGACGCCGTTGACGGCGGCCGAAGGGCCTGCCTGAAAGTAGCCCGCGGCCGCGACCCAGATCAGAAGCAGAAAGAAGGTCAGATGCAAACGCACGGAGGTTTCGCCGACCTTCGCGAGACGGATCGACCAACGCATTGCTTTTCGTCCTGTGCTACGAGTTTTCATACTTTTTCTGCGCCGGCGCGCAGTCGGCTTGGCAAGGTTCGTTCGCCGTCACGCGGCGGCGTCGTGTTCGTCGGCGTCGTCAAGAACGTCGCTGAGACGTCTCATCAGACGATATCCCGCTTGCGTCGGCATGCCGTCGCGGTCGATCCAGCCGCCTTGAACGGCCAAAAGCACCGAGGCGAACGCCGGGGGCTCGGCGCTCGATCGTTGCGACAAGACGGACAACAAGTTCGCCACGCGCTCGACAGCGACAGCGCCGGACAGATAGGGAGACGTCGTGTGCATTCCGGATTCTCCAACTAACGTTCGACTGACGAGAGGTCTCGGCAATCGGATCACCATCGCGCTGGATTGCCGGGCGCGAAGCGGCCGACGCCCGAGCCGGCCCAAAAGGCCGCGCCATTGCGACGTAGTGGATGAAGACCGCGCAGATCGCCGGGATCGCGCCGACGCATCAACGAGATGACCCCACGCAGGACGCCGCCATGCCGCGTAGCGGCGAAGATCGAGGCCCCCGCGGGCCTTCCAGGGCGATTCGCGCAGATCGAGTCGCCGAGGCGCAGGGAAAAAAACTCTGCCCCTAAACGACTGGTCTGGGCCGATACAGTTGAAAAAGTCGGCCGCCGTGAGCGCCAAGCATAGATGTCGGGGAGGTTGTGCTCAGCGGCGGCGTCTCTTTTTGCTGTGATCGACTGCGAAAGTCATAAGACAAGCAGGATCTGTTTAGGCAACGCCGATGACGCTGTCATCCCGGGATGACGCCGTCATCCTGGGATGACGCCGTCATCCCGGAAAGCCGCAGGCTTATCCGGGATCCAGGGCCGATTCGCCGCATGCTCAGCCCCTCGGCCCTGGATCCCGGCTCTGCGCGTCGCGCTTGGCCGGGATGACAAGGGCGAGGTCGGCTCGATCAGAACCGATCAGACGATAAAAGGGCGACCTGCTCGACCGGCCGGCATGGCGCGACGGCAGGCGGCCGGCGCATCCGCTTGCGGCGTCGGCTGACGCTGCGCGCAACGATCGAGAGGGCTAGCCCAGCTTGTCTTGAAATGAGACTGGGGCGCGGAAACTGTTTCAAGACAGACCTCTAGGGCCGAAAGCGAGCGGAGCGCTCGCATGGCTGGCCTCCTCTGTTCGATCGGGCGCATCCGTCGTCGATGACGCCGGCGTCGTCGCCCTTCCGCTCGTCGCGTCCGTCCGGATCGGGTGCGGCCGCGCACGATTCGGCGCAGCCCTCCAAGAGCCGCGAGGGCGCGCCAGAACGATCGGAGCGCGATTCGCCACAGGCCAGTCACAATCGCGACAATTTCACCATGTAGCCCAAAGATGCGCGGCGAAGAATCGGTGCGCCAATAACAATACCACAAATTGAGCGGGTCGACGCGTGCGGATAAGTATTTCCAATCGCATCATCGGCCGTTGCGGGTTTTTGTCGGTACGGCTGGCTTTGGTCAGCTTTCGCGCTCAATTACTCGCTTTCGAAGTTAAGCCGGCGACGGGCCAACGCCGGCGCAAGACAGGCGTGTCTGAGGACATCGCTTCGAACCTGAATAGGGAGAACCGAAGTGCGTAAGTTCATCATTGCCATTGCATCCACCGCTCTCATGGTCACCTCGACCGCGGCCTTTGCCCAATCAGGCGGCGCCGGCGGCGCCGGCGGCGGCGGGTACTGGGGCGGCCAAGGCGGGCGCGGCGGCGACGGCGGCGGCGGCGACGGCGGTTGGGGCGGCGGCGGCGGCGGCGGCGGCCATGCCTCCGGCTG
>CAZPTD010000020.1:0-27984 GCA_964588915.1 uncultured Neomegalonema sp.
TTTTTTTTTTCTTCTCTCCCCTTTTCCCACTTCACTCCCTCTCCCACCCCCTTCTGGGCGTTTTTTTTTCCCCCCCCCCGACGATTTTCCGAGCGCTCGAGTTCGGAGCTTCTCCTCCACTCTCCGCCAGAGCGCCGATTAAGTTGCTTAGATTATTGCATATTTTCGCTTTCTTCTGTTTCGCCGAGCCCTTCTCGACATCGTCGACCGGGTCGGCGCCGTCTCGGAAGCCGGCCGTGATCGCCCAGGCGAAGACGGTCCGCATGCGTTGACGGACCCGGCGCGCGGTCCGGGGAGCGTCTCGAGACGCTCGGCGATGCGGCCTTCGGCGCGGCGACCGAGGCGCGGCCGAGACTCGTCTCGCCTTCCGGTCCGGCGGCGCGCAGGGCCGGCGCCGATGGCGGCCGAGCGTTCTTCGCCTACACGGCCAACGACTTGATCGATCTCGAGCGTGGGATCGCCGCTCGAGCGGCGGAGCGGGTGACGCGCCGCTGTCCGGGGCGGCCCTCGCATGTCCGCGCCGCGCTCGCGGGCGGACGCCGGCCTCGAGACCGACGAGGGCTTGCCGGCGCCGGCGCTTGCAGCGATACGTCGCCTGCGCGGACGACAGGCCGGCCGATGGTCGGGATCGCGGCCGCGGCGCAAAATGGGAGGCCGGCGTGGAGCTCGGCGTTGAAGTCGGCGAAGAGGCGCGCTTCGCCAAGACCATCACCGACGCGGATCTCACGCTCTTCGCCGCCGTGAGCGGCGATCATGATCCGATCCATGTCAGCGACGCCGCCGCGCGCGCCGCCGGCTTCGAGCGCCGCGTCGCCCATGGACTGCTGACCCTCAGCCTGATCTCGGCGGCGGAATCGGAGTTGTCGCGCGCCATCGTCGCGCGCGGCGTCGAGGCGAAGCCCTTGTCGCTCGGATACGACCGCGTCCGCTTCCTGCGGCCGGTCTATCCGGGCGAGACGCTGACGGCGATCTATCGGATCGAAAGCATCGACGCCGCCGCGGCGCGCGCGGTCGGCGACTGCCGGGTCGAGGCGGAGAGCGGCGATCCGGTCTGCGTGGCGAAGCATGTGATGAAATGGGCGCCGACGGCGTGAAGCCGCCGCGCCGCGCAAGGCCGACGATCAGTCGTCCGGATGGCCCATGCCGATCCACTGGCCGCCCTGATGGATGGTGGACGGATCCTTAGGGTCCGCCTCCGGCGCGTTCGCCATCACCTCGGCGCGCCATTCCTTCGAGCTGTGTTTCGGGCGCCATCCGAGATAGGCGGCGGCGCTGTTGTCCCACCACTTCTCCTCGTTGTCCGAAGCGGCGTAGATGATCGCGCGGCCGAGATACTCGACGGTGAAGGCGCGCTCGCAGAGATCGGCCAGATCCTCCGCCGCCAGCCATCCGACCAGCGTTCTCGGCGTGTCCGCCTTCGGAAAGCAGTAGCCGATGCGCACGCAGAGGCTTTCGACGCCGAATTTGTCCCAGTAGAGGCTGGAGAGCGCCTCGCCCCAGGCCTTCGACGCGGCGTAGAGCGAATCCGGGCGCAGCGGCGCGTTGGCGTCGAGACGCTGGTCGCGGCGGTAGAAGCCGATGATGTGGTTCGTGCTCGCATAGATCATGCGCGGCCGGCCGTTGAGGCGCGCCGCGTCGAAGACGTTGTAGGCGCCGATGAGATTGCCCTGGCAGATCATCTCGAACGGCCTCTCGACCGAGACGCCGCCGAGATGAATGACGCCGTCGACCGGCTCGGCGAAGAGCGCGTCGACCTCTGCGCGGTCGGAGACGTCGGCCGCCCGGAAGCGCTCATGCGGCGCGAGATCGTCGATCGGCTCGATGTCGGACAAGAGAACCGTCTCGGCGAAGCGCGTCAGAAAGGGCCGCAGCGCCGCGCCGACGCGGCCGGCGGCGCCCGTGAGAAGGAGTTGCTTGAGCATCGGAAGACCTCATTGGCCGATCAGGCGCGGCAATGTCAGCGACACCGCGGGAACATAAGTGACGAGCATCAACGCGACGAAGACGGCCAGATAGAACGGCCAGATCGTCCGGACGGTGTCCTCGATCTTCACCTTGGCGATGGCGCAGCCGACGAAGAGACAGGCGCCGACCGGCGGCGTGCAGAGGCCGAGGCCGAGATTCATCATCATGATGATGCCGAATTGGATCGGATCCATGCCGAACGACTCGACGACCGGCAGGAAGATCGGCGTGCAGATCAAGATGAGCGCCGCCATGTCCATGACCATGCCGAGCGCCAGCAAAAGCAGGTTGAGAATGAGCAGGATGACGATCGGCTCGGAAGAGATCGACGTGATCAGCGCGGCCAGCTCGTTCGGCACGCGATAGATCGCGAGCATGTAGGAGAACGCCGTCGCCGCGGCGACCAGGATCATCACCATCGCCGTCGTGCGAACGGCGCGGCCGACGGCGGTCAGGAAGCCCTTGAAGCTGAGCTCGCGATAGACGAGCGCGGTCACCAGGATCGCGTACGCGGCGCCGAGCGCGCCCGACTCGGTCACCGTCATCACGCCGGAGAGGACGCCGCCGACGATGATGATGGCGGTGAAGAGCCCGGGCAGCGCGACGACGAAGCTGACGAGCAGGCTCGTCCAGCCCGGAAACGCCTCGGCCGGATAGTTTCGGCGGACCGCGACCCAGTAGGCGGCGATCGCGAGGCAGAGGCACATCAGCACGCCGGGGACCGCGCCGGCGATGAAGAGCTGTCCGATCGAGATGCCGCCGCCGGCCGCGACCGCGTAGAGGATCATGTTGTGGCTCGGCGGAATGACGACGCCGGCGATCGACGAGGTCACGGTGACGTTGACGGCGTAGTCGGCGTCGTAGCCCTTCTCGCGCATCACCGGCATCAGGATCGAACCGAGGGCGGAGGTGTCGGCGACGGCGGAGCCGGAGATGCCGCCGAAGAGCATCGAAGAGGCGACGTTCACGACGCCGAGCCCGCCGCGCACGCTGCCGACCGCGGCCGACGCAAGCCGCACCAGGCGCGCCGCGATGCCGCCATGGAGCATCAGTTCGCCGGCGAAGATGAAGAACGGGATCGCGAGCAGCGTATGCGGCGTGATCCCCGAGACCATGCGCTGGAACGCGGTCGCCAGCGGAAAACCCTCATAGGCGAAGCTCGCGACCGCGGCCGCGGCGACGGCGAAGGCGACGGGCATGCCGATCAGCAGGCCGAGGACGAACAGCCCGAAGAGGATCGTCAGCCCCATCAGAACAGCCCCTCCGCCGGCGGCTCGTCGCCGGGCGCGCCGCGCCCGATCAAGTCGACGGAGCGGCCGCCGAGGAAGCTGCGCTCGATCAAGTCGCCGATTCCGAAGATCACGATCAAGACGCCGCTCAGCGCCAAGGGCGCGTCGCGCCAGCTCTCGGAGAGTCCGATCAGCGGGATCGGGCGCGTCAGGTCGGCTTGGAAGAGGCGCCATCCGTACCACGCCATCAGCACTCCCAAGACGATCAGAGCGAGATCGGCGGTCGCGCGCATGGCGAAACGCAACGCCCGCGGCATCGCCTCGCGGATGAAGTCGATGCTGAGATGAACGCTTTCGCGCACGCCGACGGCGGCGCCGAGATAGGCGATGTAGGCGATCAAGAGCTCCGACGTCTTCTCCACCCAGGTCGGCGTGTCGTTGAGCACGTAGCGGCCGTAGACGAGCCACGCGAAGATCACCACCAGGGCGACCATGCAGACGCCGGCGACGGCGGCGCAGAGCCCGGAGATCCCGTCGAGCGCGCGCGTGAGCGCCGGCCGCTTCGGCGCGGCGCCGTCGCTTCTTCGAGCGGGTTCTGGTTGATCCGGCATGTCGGTGCGCCTCGGCGTGATGCGGATTCGGTCGAAGTCGCGGCGCGGCCGCGCGGCGTCAAAAAACGCCCGCCGCCGGGGCGGCGGGCGTCATCATCGGCGCAAAACGCGCGCTTATTCAACAGCGCGGATCATCTCGACGACGTCTCGGCCTTCCGGCAGCGCCTCGTAGAACTGCTCGTAGACCGGCCCCATCGCGTCTTGAAACGGTCCTTTGTCCTCGACTTCGTTGACGACCACGCCGGCGGCGACGACCTGCTCGAGGCTGGCGTCGGAGCGCTCGGTCCAGAGCTCGCGCTGCGTCTCCGCCGAGCGGATCGCCGCCGCGCGGACGATCTCCTGATCCTCGGCCGACAGCGCGTCCCAGGCCGATTTGGCGATGCAGACGCATTCCGGGATGATCAGATGCTCGGAAAGCGAGTAGTAGCCGGCGACCTCGTAATGTCCGGTCGACTCGTAGGACGGATAGTTGTTCTCGGCCCCGTCGATGACGTTGGTGCTGAGCGCCTGATAGACCTCCGCGAACGCCATCGGCGTCGCGTTGCCGCCGAGCGCCTCGATCATCTGCACGAAGATGTCGTTGTTCATGACGCGGATCTTGAGGCCTTCGACATCGGCCGGCGTGTTGATCGGGCGGACGCTGTTGTAGAAGCTGCGGGCGCCGGAATCGTACCAGGCGAGCGGCACCAGGCCCTTCTCCTCCATCGCCGCGGCGAAGACTTGACCGACGTCGCCGTCCATCACCCGGTACATGTGGTCGATGCTGTTGAAGACGAAGGGCAGCGAGACGACGTTGGTGAGCGGCACCGTCGGGCCCATCGGGCCGAGATTGAAGTTGCCGACTTCGAGCGCGCCGCTTCTGACCTGCTCGATCGCGTCAGGCTGCGATCCGAGGACGCCGGCGTGATACATCGTGATCGTCAGGCGCCCGTCCGTGTTCTCCGCGACTTCGGCCGCGAACTGATCCATCGCGACGGTGTTCGGATAGCCTTCGACATGGATGTTCCAGCCGCGCCATTCCTGCGCGAGAGCCGGCGCTGTCGCCGCGAACACCGCGACGGCGGCAGTCCACGCGAGCGTGTGCCAAGACTTCATGCTTTATCCTCCCGAGGTCTTGTTGTCGCCAGCTTGTATGACAACTGACGTAGTGGCATCATACGTTGGGTCCTTGGCGCGTCAATTGGATTCTCATACCTTCCGGGCGGGCGAGATGGAGCGGCGAGAGGCGGACATGGTGAAGTTTCGGCGCGAGGCCGTTGGCGAGAGGCGCCGATGAAAGAGGCGGCGCGCATCGGGCCGGAGAAGGAGGCGAGCGAGGCGACGCGTTCGAGTTCGGAGCCTCAGGGCGACAAGCGACGACGCGGCGATCGGACGACCTTGTCGCGGTCTGTCGCGGACGCGCTGCGCCGAACGATCCTCGAAGGGCCGCTCGCGCAGGGCGACAAGCTCGAGAGCGCCGCCGAGATGACGAAGCGCTACAAGGTGAGCCGCACCGTCATCCGCGAGGCGATCGCGTCGCTGCAGGCCGACGGGCTCGTCGAGTCGCGCCAGGGCGCCGGCGTCTTCGTTCTGAGCACGCGGGCGGCGTCGCAGCATTTTCTTCAGCCACTTGAAAAAGAGAAGATTTCCAAGGTCGTCGAGATGCTGGAGCTGCGCTTGGCGGTCGAGGTCGAGGCCGGCGCCCTGGCGGCGGCGCGCCGCTCTCCGGCGCAGGAGCACGCGATCTGGGAACGCCATGACGAGCTCGGCGCCTGCATCGAGGAAGGGCGCCCGACCGCGCCGGCGGACCTCGCCTTCCACATCGCCTGCGCGGACGCGACCAACAATCCGCGCTTTCGCGAGTTCCTGGAGATGATCGGCGAGAACGTGATCCCGCGCGCGTCGCTCGCCGTCGCGCTCTACGGCTCCGACGCGCCGGAGCGCAGCGCGACCTCCTATCTGCGGCAGATCCAGGGCGAGCATCGCGAGATCGCCGAGGCGATCTCGGCCGGCGCTCCCGAGGCGGCCCGAGCGGCGGTGCGCACGCATCTCAAAGGATCGCTCGAGCGCTATCGGGCGCTGATCCGCGCGCGCTCCGGACATCATACCTAATTTGACAGGCGGGTCTCGCTTGTATGATAAGCGTGGCGACGACGAGGCCTGCATGGATGACGCAGATGGATCCGATCGCATTGAAGCACGCTCTCGGGGCGGGGCTGCTTTCCTTCCCGGTCACGCATTTCGACGCCGAGGGCGCGTTCAAGCCGTCGAGCTATGTCGAGCATGTCGCGTGGCTGTCCGGCTTCGACGCGAGCGTCCTCTTCGCCGCTGGCGGCACCGGCGAGTTCTTCTCGCTCGCGCCCGAAGAGGCGCCGGCGATCGTCGCCGCGGCGAAAAGCGCGGCCGGATCGACGCCGATCGTCTCCGGCTGCGGCTATGGCGGACGCATCGCCGTCGAACTCGCGCAAGCGGTCGAGGCGGCCGGCGCCGACGGGATCCTTCTGTTGCCGCATTACCTGATCGAAGCGCCTCAAGCCGGGCTCTACGCCCATATCAAGGCGGTCTGCGACGCGGTGAACATCGGCGTCGTCGTCTACAACCGCGACAACTCGATCCTCCAGGCCGAGACGTTGGAGCGGCTCTGCGAGGCCTGCCCCAACCTCGTCGGTTTCAAGGACGGCTCGGGCGACGTCGGCCTCGTGCGCAAGATCACCGCGCGGCTCGGCGATCGGCTGGCCTATGTCGGCGGCATGCCGACGGCGGAGCTTTTCGCCGAGGCTTATGACGGCGCCGGCGTCTCGACCTACTCTTCGGCGGTGTTCAACTTCGTCCCGAAGCTGGCGCAGGCCTTCTACGGCGCGCTGGGCTCCGGCGACAAGGCGGCGATGCGCCGGATCCTCACCGAGTTCTTCTATCCCTTCCTCGACATTCGCGGCCGCCAGAAGGGCTACGCCGTCTCGGCGATCAAGGCCGGCGTTCGGCTGATCGGCTTCGACGCCGGCCCGGTGCGCGCGCCGCTCACGGATCTGACCGAGGAGGAGGCCGACATGCTGGCGCGTCTGATCGCGCCTCACCGCGCATGAAGATCGAGGCCGTCCGCACGCATCTTCTCGACCATCCGCTCGATCGCGCCTTCGAGAGCGCGTCCGGTCGGTTCGAACGGCGGACGCATTGCTTGGTCGAGGTCGTCTGTGAAGACGGAACCGTCGGCTGGGGCGAGTGTCTCGGGCCGGCGCGCCTCAATGCGGCGGTGGTCTCGGCCTACGCGCCGCGCCTCGAGGGACGCGATCCGCTCGAGACCGAAGCGCTCTGGCTCGATCTCTACAATTTCCTCCGCGACCAGGGGCAGCGCGGCCTCGCCGTCACGGCTCTAGGCGGCGTCGACGTCGCGCTCTGGGACCTGAAGGGCAAGCGCTTCGGCGCGCCGGTCTCGACGTTGCTCGGCGGCCGCTTTCGCGAGGAGATCGAGGCCTACGCGACCGGCGGGTTCCGGCCGGTCGGGCTCGATCGGGTCGAGGCGCTGGCGGCGGAGACCGGCGGCTACGCGCGCCAGGGCTTCGGTGCCGTCAAGATCAAGATCGGCTTCGACGTCGAAGAGGATCTCCGCGTGATCGAGGCGGTGCGCGAGGCGATCGGGCCCGAGACGCGGCTGATGATCGACGCCAATCACGGCTATGACGCCTTGGAGGCGATCGATCTCGGCCGCCGCGCCGCGCGCTTCGGGATCGACTGGTTCGAGGAGCCGGTGATCCCGGAAAACCTCGACGCCTATCGCGCTGTGCGCGCCGGCCAGCCGATCCCGGTCGCCGCCGGCGAGACCTGGCATGGGCGCTACGCCATGCGCGCCGCGCTCGACGCCGGCGCCGTCGACATCCTGCAGCCGAATCTGCTCGGCGTCGGCGGCTTCACCGAGGCCCGCCGAGCCGCCGATCTCGCGCAGCTCTACGGCGTTCGCTGCCAGCCGCATTGCTGGGGCGCGGGCGTCGCGATCGCCGCGACCGCGCACTTCCTCGCCGCGCTGCCGCCCGATCCGCCGCGGCCGGAGCCGCGATCGCCGCTGCTCGAGTTCGACCGCACCGAGAACCCGTTCCGCCAGGCGGTGCTGACGCGGCCGATCGAGCATCAGGGCGGCGTCGTCGCGGTTCCAGACGGTCCGGGTCTCGGGATCGAGATCGACCGCGCCGCGCTCGCGGCCTACGCGCCGACGGAGAGCTGAGCGATGCCGCCGCCGCCGAACACGCGCCCGCTCTCGGGCCCGGCGCCGAAGCTGACGCCGCCGCCAGGCGCGGTCGACTGCCACATCCATGTCTTCATGGAGGGTTTCGAGGCGCAGCCCGGCGGACCGGCCGTCGCCGAGCTCGCGACGGTCGAGAACTATCGCGCGGTCCAGAAGCGCCTTGGTCTCGAGCGCGCGGTCGTCACCCAGCCGAACGCCTATCAGTTCGACAACGGCGCGACCCTGGCGGCGCTCGATCTCTTCGGTCCCGACGTCGCCCGCGGCGTCGTCGCCGTCGCCGAAGCCATGACCGTCGCCGATTTGGAGGCGATGCATGCGAAGGGCGCCCGCGGCGCGCGGATCATGGACCTGCCGGGCGGCGCGACGCCCATCGCGCGGCTCGAGCCGGTCGAGCGGCTGGCGCGCGAGGTCGGCTGGCATCTCATGGTCCAGTTCGACGGACAGAAGCTCGACGCGTTGCTGCCGGCGCTCGCCGCGATCGAGATCCCTTTCATCATCGACCATATCGGCAAGTTTCTGGAGCCGGTTCCGCCCGACGACGCCCGCGGCGACGCGATCCTGCGGCTCCTCGACCGCGGCGACGTCTGGTTCAAGATCTGCGGCGCCTACGAGACGAGCCGAACCGGCGCGCCGGACTTCGCCGACGTCGCGCCGCTCGCCAAGCGCGTGATCGCCCATGCGCCGGAGCGGATCCTTTGGGGCTCGAATTGGCCGCATGTCGGCGCGCCTCGGACGGCGTATCCCGACGACGCCGAGCTGCTGGACATTCTGATCGACTGGGCGACGCCTGAACAGCGGCGACGCGCTCTCGTCGACAATCCGGCCGAGCTCTACGGGTTCGCGGCCGCCGAGTGAGCGACGCGGCGCCCTTCGGTCGGGCGGCGCGTCGTCCGCGATCCTCTCCGCGCGCCGACAGCGACCGCCTGCAACGGCGCGCCGACGTCCTCCGGCCGATCGGCGTCGCCGGCGGCGCATGTCGATCGCTCTCTCGGCGTCACATTGCGCCCGCGTCCGCGCTCGGGCCGAGCGACTGAAACGCTTTGGCGACGCCGCGCAGCTCGGCCAGGCCGCGCAGCCGACCGACGGCGCCGTAGCCCGGCTGGCCGCCGCGGCGATGGTCGTCGAGCAGGTCGTGACCGTGGTCCGGCCGCATCGGAATCGCGCAATCCGAGCGACCCTCGGCGCGGCGTCGCGCCTCTTCGGCCAGAACCGCGAAGATCAGCCGCGGCATGTCGACGTCGCCGTCGAGATGCTCGGACTCGTGGAACGAGCCCGGAAAGCCCGCGCTCTCGCGCCGGACATTGCGCAGATGCAGGAAATGCACCCGCGGTCCGAGCCGCTCCATCATGCCGGGCGGATCGTTGGCCGGATTGGCCCCGAGCGAGCCCGAGCAGAGCGTCACGCCGTTCGCGTCGAGGTCGACCGCGTCGAGGATCGCGCGATAGTCCGCCTCGGTCGACACGACGCGCGGCAGGCCGAGCAGGTCGAAAGGCGGGTCGTCGGGATGGCAGCAGAGCCGGACGCCGAGCCCCTCGGCCACCGGCGCGACCTCGCCGAGAAAATCGATGAGATGGCCGCGGAGCTTCTCGCGCGTCAGGCCCGCATAGGCCGCGAGCCTCTCGCGCAGAGCGTCGAGCGTCATCCGCTCGCGCTCGCCGGGCAGACCGCAGAGAACGGCGCCGACGAGCTTTGACGCCGCCGTCTCGTCCATCGCCGCAAAGCGCCGCCTGGCGTCTTCCGCGACGTCCTCCGGATAGACGGCGCCGCGGCGCTCGAGAATGAAAAGCTCGAACGCGGCGAAGTCGAGATAGTCGAAACGCATGCAGGCGCCGCCGCGCGGCAGGCGCCAGGCGAGATCGGTGCGCGTCCAGTCGAGGAGCGGCATGAAATTATAGCAAACGGTCTTGACGCCGGCCGCCGCCAGACGCCGGAGACTGGTCTTGTAAGCGTCGACATGCAGGCGCCAGTCGCCGTCCCGCCGCTTGATCTCTTCCGAGACCGGCAGGCTCTCGGCGACCTCCCAAAGGAGACCGGACGGCGCGCCGTCGCGCCGCGTCGCCACCTCAGCCTGTCGCTTGGCGATCTCCTCGGCTGTCCAGGCGACGCCGGGCGGCGCGTGGTGAAGCGCGGTCACCACGCCCTCGGCGCCCGCCTCCAGGATGTCGTCGATCGTGACGACGTCCGGCGGTCCGAACCAGCGCCAGGTTTGTCTCATCGCGTTCGTCCCATCCTTCTCGCCGCGCGCTGCGTCGTCGCGGCGCATTCGCCTCGCCGAACGTCGTTCAGCCCGATCGGGCTGCGAGCCGGCGAGGCCGCCATGTCGAGCTCCGACGCCTTCGACCGTCCGGACCGGCCGTTTTGCGCCGACAAGCTCTCACGAGCCGCCGCATTGTCGGCGAACGCTCCTCGCCGCTCCGCCTTTGAGAGCGGCGCGCGGCGGCGCGCTTGTCGCGCCGATGACGAGCCCGGCCGCATAGGCGACGCGCATGTCTCCCGACCGATCGTCCGCCGCCCGCTTGCGCGCCATGCGCGCCAGATGCGTGCCGCAGCCGAGGACGATGTCTCGGACAGGCAACGTCACCCGCGTCATCCCGCTGCGCCACCATCGCTGCCAAGGGGCGTCTCCGAAGCCGACGACGGACATGTCGTCAGGGACGCGCAGCCCGCGCTCCTCGATCGCCTCGACGACGCCGAGCGTGAGGTCGACGCCGGCCGCGATCACCGCGCCGGCGGCCTCGGCGCCGTCCAGGATCGCCGCCCGTCCGTGCTCGGCGTTCGGCCGCCCGGCCCGGACCAGCGCCGGATCCAACGGCGCTCCGGCCGCCGCCAGGGCGCGTCGATAGCCTTCGAGACGCGCTCGCCCGGTCGAGTACCGATCGCCGCCGCAGACGAGCAGTATCCGCCGATGGCCGAGCGCGATCAGATGGGCGGTGGCGGCCTCGATCGCGTCCGCCTCGCCAAAACCGAACCAGTCGGGCCCGAGCCGCGGCGCGTGACGCACCAGCTGCGCGAAAGGCTGACGTTTCGCCAACTCCAGCGTCGCGGCGGTCGGCGCGCGACTCGGCACCAACGCGACCGCCGCGGCCCTCGCGGCGACCATCGCCCGCATTTGGCGCTCTTCGCGCTCGGGATCGTCCTCGGTGACCGCGAGCACGAGCTGATGATCGGCGTCCTCGCACACCTCGGTCATCGCCTTCGCCATGGTCGCGTAGAAGTTGTTGAGAATGTCCGGAACGATCAGGCCGATGAGCCGAGCGGATCTGCCGCGCATCATCTGCGCGGCGTTGTTGGCGACGTAACCGAGCCGATCCGCCGACTCGCGCACGCGCGCGCGCGTCTCGGGCCGCGTCCGCGCGTCGTCGTTCAAAACCCGCGCGACGGTCGCGGGCGAGAGGCCGGTGTCTCGGGCGATGTCTTTGATCGTGACCACGGGCGGAGTCCGAGCTCGCAGGATGATTGCCGAAGCGCGCGCCCACGCATGGGAACGTTCTTGCAGACTCGCCGATGAGATGTGCAATTACAAGAGAATATGTAGATGCCGACTATTACCTTGCCACAAAATATAACCGTTGCCGCATCGTGCAACGCCATCGCCTCATATTGACAATAGAACGTTCTCATGAAACCATAACAATGCTGACGCCGATGTCGAAGAGGCTCCCAACAAGACGTCCGAAGAAATTCCGCCAAATCAAATCTGCAGCGATTACTTCGGATGCGCCAGGATCGAGACTGGGCATTCTTCGTGCGGCGATGGTGATATAAATAATCAGCGCAAGACTCTGCGCCAGGGAGGAACGAATGCAAGATCGAAGCGATCAAACGGCGCCCCTAGGCCTCAGGCCGAACCGCCGCGCCGTGCTCGCCGCTGTCGGCGCCGGAACCGTCGCGGCGGCGGCGCCCGCGCTCATTCGACCGGCGCGCGCGGCCGACTTCACCTGTCGGATCGCGCATTCGGAGGCGATCTCGTCGCCGCTGACGAACGCCTTCGAGGAGTGGACGGCCATTCTGAACGAGCAGTCGGACGGGCGCATCGACGCGCAGCATTTCCCGGCCAGCCAGCTCGGCAGCTACACCCAGCTGATCGAAGGCAACCGCATCGGCACCATCGAGGCGACGACCGGCGGCCCGGACACGGAAGAGGCGATCGCGCCGGAGATCGCGGCGACCGGCGGCGCGCCCGGCTTCATCTATAGCGACGAGGCGCATGTCGACCGCGTCCTGCAAGGGCCGATCGGCGAGAGGGTCTCCGAGATCGCCCGCGACAAGACCGGCGTCGAGTTCGTCGCCTATGGCGAGGTCGGCTTCCGTCATCTGCTGACCAAGGCGCCGGTGACCGATCTCGGATCGCTTTCCGGCGTGAAGATCCGCGTTCCCGAGCTCGCGGTCTGGGTCGATTTCTGGCGGCTGCTGGGCGCGAACCCGACGCCGTTGCCCTACGCGGAGCAGTACAACGCGCTGTCGACCGGCGTGATCGAAGGGCTCGAGGCGGACTTCTTCTCGATCCTCGGCTTCAAATGGCACGAGCAGGCGGCGAACCTGCTGCTGACCTACCATTGGTTCCTGCCCAAAGCCGTGCGGGTCAACGCCGCCTGGCTCGACGGGCTGCCCGACGATCTGCAGGCGCTCGTGCGCGACAGCGCGAAGGAGGTCTTCGCCGGTCAACGCGCGATCAACCGCGAGAACACCGCCGCGGCTCTGGAGGAGCTGAAAGGCGCGGGCGTCGAAGTGACCGAGCTCGCCGCCGACGAGAAAGAGAGCTGGGTGGCGGCGGCGGCGCCGCTCTTCGACGAGTTCGGCTCGAAGAGCGAGGCGACCGCGCAGATGATCGCCGACATCCGCGCGCTCGCGTGACGCCGAACGCGGCGGCGGCATGAACGGATCGGACAACGCCGCGCCCGCCGACCAAGAGCGCGCCGCTTCAGGCGGCGCGCGGCTGCGGGTCGTCGCGCTCGTCGACACGGTCCTCGAGGCGACGGCCGCGGTCGCGCTCGTTGCGACCTGCCTGATCGCGATCCTTCAGGTCTTCTTCCGCTACGTGCTGAACAACAGCCTGCCCTGGCCGGAAGAGCTCGCGCGCTGGATCTTCGTCTGGCTCGTCTTCGTCGGCCTGGCGCTCGGCGTGCGGCGCGACGCCCATCTGCGGATCGACATCGTCGACAAGCTGCTGCCGCCCGCGGCGGCGCGCTGGGCGGCGTTGTTCGCTCGATCCGCCGTGGCGACGGCCTGCGTCGTGCTCGTCGTGCACGGACTCGATCTGGTCGAGCGCGCGACGACCGTTTCTCCGGCCCTGGAATGGCCGGTCGCGAACCTCTATCTCGCCGCGCCGGTCGGCGGAGCGCTCTGCCTCCTCTTCATCGCCGCCGCGCCGCCGCGGGACGCGTCGGTCTGGAGCGGACTGGCCTGCGTCGCCGCCGGCGTCGGCGCCTATTTCCTGATCGGCGGGCCGCTCGCCGGCGCGCTCGGCGCCGTCTCCGCGTCGGGCGCGCTCGTCGTCGTCGGGCTGACGCTCGTGCTCCTCGGCGTGCCGATCGCCTTCGCGATGGTGATCGCCGTCTTCGCCGCCTTCGCGCCGAAGAGCCCTTTGATCCTGGTGACGATTTCCCAGAACATGACGACCGCGCTCGACTCCTTCACGCTGATGGCGATTCCGTTCTTCATCACCGCCGCGGCGGTGATGAACGCCGGCGGCATCACCGAACGCCTGGTCGATCTCGCCACCCGTCTCGTCGGCCATCTGCGCGGCGGCCTCGGTCACGTCAACGTGCTGACCAACACGATGATGGCCGGCGTCTCCGGCTCGTCGATGGCCGACGCCGCGTCGATCGGCAAGATCATGGTGCCGGCGATGGAGCGGCGCGGCTATCCGCGCCCGTTCTCCTGCGCGCTCACCTCGTCCTCGTCGGTGATCGCCAACCTGATCCCGCCGAGCCTCGGCCTGATCATCTACGGCGCGCTCGCCTCGGTCTCCGTCGGCGCGCTCTTCGTCGCGACCATCGTCCCCGGGCTGATGGTCGCCGGCGCGCTCGCGGCGGTGGTCGCGATTCTTTCGGCGCGCTCCGGCTATGGCGGCGACGCGTCGGCCGCGAGCGGCCGCGAGCGCCGAGACGCGCTCGTCGCCGCGCTGCCGGCGCTGATCCTGCCGGTGCTGATCGTCGGCGGCGTGCGGTTCGGCGTCTTCACCGCCACGGAAGCCGGCGCCACCGCGTTCCTTTACGCGGTGCTGTGCGGCGCCGTTCTCTACCGGCTCCTGACGCCGTCGCGCTTCGTCGCCGCGATCCGCGAGGCGCTGCACGACACGATCGCGGTGATGGTGGTGATCGCCGCCGCGGCGCCCTTCGCCTGGGTGCTGGCGAGCGAGCAGGTGCCGCAGAAGATCGGCGCGGCGCTCGGCGGCGTGGCCGAGGATCCGCTCCTGCTCCTGCTGCTGACGAACGTCCTGCTGCTCGTCGTCGGTCTCTTCATGGAGATGATCGCGGCGATGGTGATCCTGGTGCCGATCCTGGCGCCGCTCATGCTCTCGGCCGGCGTCGACCCGATCCATTTCGGCGTCGTCGTCGTGATCAATTTGGTGATCGGCGCGCTGACGCCGCCGCTCGGCATGCTGATCTTCACCACCGCCCGGGTCGGCGGCGTGCCGGCGAGCGCGGTGTTCCGCGCGGCGTTGCCGTTCCTCGGCGCGCTGATCGCCGTGCTGATGCTGGTCACCTTCATCCCGATTTTGACCCTGGGCTTGACGCGGGTGATCGGGCCATGACCGGCGACGGCGGCGCGCAGGGCTTCACCCTCGAGGCGGCGGACATCGCGCTGCCGCGCGGCGCCTTCGCCGGCGGCGAGCGGCGCGTGCTGCGCCTCGGCGACCGACCGGTCGCGGCGTTCACCCAAGGCGCGTTTCGGCCCTATCTGCACCCGGTCTGGACGCCGTCGGGCGCGGTCGCGACCGCGGAGCGCCCGGCGGACCATCCCCATCACAGCGGCGTCTGGTGCGCGGCCGATCATGTCGGGTTGCTGACAGCCGGCCCCGACGCGATCGAACGATACGACTACAACTTCTATGTCGACGACGTCTTCCAGGGCCGCGCGCCCGGCCGTCAGATGACGACCGACATCCAATTTCGCGATCTCGGCGCCGGCGTCTGCAGCTGCGCGCAGCGCATCGAGTGGCGCGGTCCGGTCGAATGGGCCGCGCCGCAAGGTCGGCTCGTTCTGACCGAGGAGCGCGTGACGACCGTTTCGGCGCGCGGCGGCGCGCATCGCTTCGATATCGTCTCCACGCTTTCGGCGCATCAGATCGACGTCGAGATCGGCCCGACGCGGCACGCGTATTTCAACGTCCGGCTCGCCGACGCGATCGGCCTCGACGCGAGCGCGCGACCGCGGGACGACCAGGGACGGGTCGGCGGCGCGGCGATCGGCGAGACCGGCGCGGCCTGGATCGATTTTTCCGGGCCGGTCGGCCATGGCCGGAGCGCCGGCGTCGCGGTCGCGCCGCAAGCGATGACGGGTCCGAGCTGGTTCGCCGCCGATTGGGGCGTCGTCACCGTCGGCCCGATGCGCCGACGCAGCGTTCGCGTTGCCGCCGGCGAGGCCGTCAGCTTCGGGTGCCGCTTCGTCGCCTATGACGACGCGCTCCCGCTCGACATCCTGGCCGACGCGACGTTTCCGACCGAGATCGAGGGAGGTTCGGCATGACCAAGATTGCGCGATACGAGACCGCCGCAGGCGTCTTTCACGGCGTCGTGGCCGATGGCGGCTACCGGCGGCTTCCGGGCGGTCCTTTCGGCCCGATCGAGCCGACGGACGCGTTCGATCCGGCGGAGACGGCGCGGCTTCTCGCGCCCGTCGCGGCGCCGCGCGTCTTCGGCGTCGGGCTGAACTACGTCGCCCATATCGCCGAGAGCGGCGCCGCGACGCCGCGGCGGCCGATGCTGTTCATGAAGCCGACGAGCGCCGTCATCGGGCCGGAGGCGCCGGTGGTCTATCCGCGCGAAGGCGCCAACGTGCATTACGAGGCCGAACTCGCCGTCGTGATCGGCCGGCGCGCGCGTCGGATCCCGGCCGCCGAGGCGCTCGACCATGTGCTCGGCTACACCTGCGCCAACGACATTTCCGAGCGCGTCATCCAGAAGGAGGAGATGGATCAGGGCTGCCTGCTGATCGGCAAGGGCTTCGACACGTTCTGTCCGCTCGGGCCGGTCATCGCGACCGGGCTCGACCCGAGCGACCTCAAGCTCGAGGCCCGCGTGAACGGCGAGACGCGGCAATCGGCGTCGACGTCGGATCTGCTGTTCTCCGTCGCCGATCTCGTCGCCTATCTGTCGACGGCGATCACGCTCGAGCCCGGCGACGTGGTGATCACCGGGACGCCGTCGGGCGTCGGACCGGTGCGGCCCGGCGACGTCATGGAGATCGTCTGCGAAGGCGTCGGCGCGCTCCGGAACCCGGTCGTCGCCGAGAGCGAGGCGTCGTGACGGCTCCGCCGGACGAGAAGTTGCCGGCGGACGTCCTCGCCTCGCTCGACCGGTTGGGTTTCGTCGACGCGTCGGCGCCGCCGCGCTCCACGCCGCTCCGCGGCGGCGTCTCCTCGGAGATCTGGCGCGTCGAGGCGAAGGGCCGCGTCGTCTGCGTCAAGCGGGCTCGGGCTCGGCTCGCGGTGGCGGCCATCTGGGAGGTTCCGGTCGAGCGCAGCCGCTACGAGGCGGAGTTTCTCCGCGTCGCCGAGCGCGAGGCGCCGGATCTGTCGCCGAGGCTGCTCGCCGAAGACGCGGACGCCGGCTTGATCGTCTTGGAGTATCTCGATCCGCGCGTCTGGCGCGGCTGGAAGAGCGCGCTTCTCGAGGGGCGCGTCGATCTCCGCGCGGCCGCCGGCCTCGGCGCCGCGCTCGGCGGCCTGGTCGCGAAGACGCTCGGCTGCGAGGACGTCGCGCGGCGCTTCCCGACCGACCCGCTTTTCCACGCGATCCGGCTCGAGCCCTATCTCGTCGAGGCGGGGCGGCGGAACCCGGCGCTCGCGGGCGCGCTCCAGGCGCTCGTCGAGACCACCGCGGCGGCCAAGCTCGCCCTCGTCCATGGCGACGTGAGCCCCAAGAACATCCTGGTTCGAGACGACGGCGCCTTTCGGCTCCTCGACGCCGAATGCGCCTGGTTCGGCGACCCGGCCTTCGATGTCGCGTTCTTGCTCAATCATCTTCTGCTGAAATCGATCCATCGCAAGGCGAGCGTCGCGGAGTATCGAGCGGCCTTCGACGCGTTCCTGGAGCGCTACGCCGCCGCGGCGCCGCGCCCGGACCGCGACGCGATACTCGCGCGCGCCGCGCGGCTGTTGCCGGGCCTGCTGCTCGCGCGGGTCGACGGCAAGTCGCCGGTCGAGTACCTGACTGTCGACGCGGATCGAGAGATCGCGAGGCGGGTCTCCGACCGTCTGCTGCGCCAGCCGACCGACGAGCCGGCGCGCGTTGCGGATCGGGTCAAGGACGAGATACGGGCATGACGAGGATTTCCGCAGTCAAAGCGCGACGCGTCTGGGATTCGCGCGGCCGCCCGACGGTCGAGGTCGACGTGATCGCCGGATCCGGCGCGGTCGGGCGCGCGATTGCGCCGGCCGGCGCTTCGACGGGCTTGGGCGAAGCGATCGATCTGCGCGACGGCGGCGCGCGCCATGGCGGGCTCGACGTGACGCGGGCGATCGCCTCCGTGACCGACCGCATCGCGCCGGCGATGATCGGACGCGACGTGGCCGATCAGGAGGGGATCGACGCGCTCTTGGTCGCGCTCGACGGCGGCGACCAGATGGCCGCGCTCGGCGGCAACGCGACGATCGCGGCCTCGATGGCCGCCGCTCACGCCGCCGCCGGCGCGCGCGGCGTGCCGCTTTGGCGGCATCTCGCCGGCGACGCCGAGCCGGCGTTCCTGCCGCTGCCCGAGATCCAGATCTTCGGCGGCGGCGCGCACGCCGCGCGCCGCGTGGATCTGCAGGATTTCATGGTCGTCGCGGTCGGCGCGAGCGACTATCGCCAGGCGCTCGAATGGACGGCCGAGGTCTATCGCGCCGCGGGAAAGTTGCTCGCCGAGGCGGGACGCCTGGCCGGCGTCGCGGACGAGGGCGGCTATTGGCCGGTCTTCGAGAGCAACGAGGACGCGATCGAAACCCTGGTCCGAGCGATCGAGCGCGCCCGTCTGCGTCCGGGCGAAGATATGGCCGTCTCGCTCGACGTCGCCGCCACGCAATTCCGGCGCGACGGGCTCTATCGCCTCGCCCGAGACGGCCGAGCGCTCGACAGCGGCCAGTTGATCGACATGCTGGTCGGCTGGCGCGGCAAATACCCGATCGTCTCGATCGAGGACCCGCTCGCGGAGGACGACGTCGACGGGCTCGCGGCGGCGACGGCGGCGTTCGGGCCGCGCATGCAGGTCGTCGCCGACGACGCGGCGGTCACGCGCGCCGCGCGGGTGCGCGATCTCGCCGCCCGCGGCGCCTGCAACACCGTCCTCGTGAAGCCCAATCAGATCGGAACGCTGACGGCGGCGCGAGCGGCGCTCGAGGCCGCGCGCGCGGTCGATTGGGGCGCGATCGTGTCGGCGCGCTCCGGCGAGACCGAGGACGTGACGATCGTCCATCTCGCCGTCGGCTGGGGCGTGGCGCAGCTGAAGGTCGGCTCGTTCGCGCGCTCCGAGCGGATGGCGAAATGGAACGAAGGCCTGCGGATCGCCGAGGCGCTCGCCTGCGACGCGGCTTTGCCGGATCGGCGGTCCTTTCCATGGGGCGGCGCGTGAAGGCGGTGTTCCATTTCACCTGCGACGCCTGGCTGGAGCAGGAGCTGCGCCGCCGCGGCGCGGACCGCGTGCGTTTCGTCTCGGTCGCGGAGACGGACGACGCCGGACTCCTCTCCGAAATCGCCGACGCCGAAATCCTCTGCCATGTGCTGAAGCCGGTGACGGCGGCGGCGATCGCCGCCGCGCCGCGGCTGCGCCTGATCCAGAAGATCGGCGTCGGCGTCAACACGATCGATCTCGACGCCGCGCGCGAACGCGGCGTCGCCGTCTGCAACATGCCGGGAACGAACACCGCCGCGGTGGCGGAGATGACGTTGGCGCTGATGCTGTCGACGCTCCGGCGCATCGCCGCCTTCGATGCGCGCCTTCGCGCTCCCGACGGTTGGGTCGCGCCGCCGAGTTGGCGGAGCGAGCTCGGCGAGATCGGCGGCCGGACGGTCGGACTGGTCGGGTTCGGAGCCGTTCCGCGCCGCCTTGCGCCGGTCCTCGCGGCGCTCGGCGCGGAGGTGATCTACTTCGCGCGGCGTCCCGATCCGAGCGCGCCCTTCGCCTGCGTCGGCAAGGCGGAGTTGCTCGCGCGCGCCGATATCGTCTCGCTCCACCTTCCGGAGACGCCGGAGACGGCGCGGTGGCTCGACGCGGAGGCGATCGCCGCGATGAAGCGCGGGGCGGTGCTGATCAACACCGCGCGCGGCGGTCTCGTCGACGAGGCGGCGCTCTGCGCCGCGCTTGCCGTCGGCGCGCTCGCGGGCGCCGGCCTCGACGTCTTCGCGGCCGAGCCCGTCGGTCCGGACCATCCGCTGCTCGCGCTCCCGAACGTCACCGCGTCGCCGCACGCGGCGTGGATGACGCGCGAGACCTGGGATCGCAGTCTCGACGTCTTGACGCGGAACTGCGCGCGTCTGCTCGCGGGCGAGCCGCTCGCGCATCGCGTCGTCTAAGAGACTGGATCGCAGAGCCGAACGAGCCCGCTCGGAAGACGCGCCGGCGCCCCTCCCGCGCGATAGTCTGATCGGTTCTGATGGAGCCAACCTCGCCCTTGTCATCCCGGCCAAGCGCGAAGCGCGCAGAGCCGGGATCCAGGGCCAAGGGGCTGAGCGTGCGGCGAACCGGCCCCGGATCCCGGATAAGCCTGCGGCTTTCCGGGATGACAGCGTCATCCCGGGATGACGGCGTCATCCCGGGATGACGGCGTCATCGGCGTTGCGTCCACCTAAACAGATCCTGCTCGAGCGGGCTCGTCCCATAACCCGATCCGGTCGTCTGCAACGCTCCGGAGCCGAACGCCCGTTCGAAACAAACCTCGTCGCCGTCGCTGGAGCGCAGCGGAGACCGGCCCGGGGTGTTGTGTTTCGCCAGATTGGTTGGACCCGCCGGGCGTCGCGCGTGGCGCCGCTTCGCCGGCCGCGTCTCCGCCCGCGCCGGGGCCGTCAGAGTTCGGTCGCGGCGGCGAGAATGTCGGCGGCGCGAGAGAGCCGGTCGACCAGCCGTTCGGCCGTCGCGGCGACCACCGGCGAAAGACCGCGGCCGCGCCCGAAATCGGCGCCGGCGACGCCGACGATGATCAGCCGCGCCGGCAGCCGCCCGAGCGCGCGGCCGAGGCGGACCGCCTCGGGCAGGCCGATCTGATGGGTCGAGCGCACGAAAGCCGCCTCGGCGATCGCCGGGTCGTCGAGATCGGCGAAGACGCGAACCGCGCCCGGCTCTGGGCCGCCGGAGAGCGCGTCGACGACGACGCAGCCGCGCGTCGCCGCCCAGAGGTCGAGAAGCGCGGCGCCGTCGCCCTCATGCGCGATCGCCGGTCGGCCGCGCCGCCGCACGCCTTCCGCGATAGAGACGCCGACGCCGTCGTCGCGCCGCGTCGCGCAGCCGACGCCGATGAGAAGATCGCTCTCAGCCGCGCTCGACATCGAGCTCGAGGAAATGCGTCGCGCAGGAGATGCACGGGTCGTAGTTGCGGATCGTCTGCTCGCAGCGCCATTGCAGGGCGTCGTCGTCGAGTTCGTGGAACCGCTCGACGGCGGCGATGAGATCGAGCTCGATCTGGCGCTGGTTCTGCGAGGTCGGCGGCACGATCGTCGCGCCGCGGATGGCGCCGTCCTCGGCGACCTCGTAGCGGTGATAGCAAATCCCGCGCGGCGCCTCGGTCGCGCCATGGCCGACGCCGGCCCGGAGCGGTCCCTCGACGAAGGCCGGCGCCGGCGGCTCATAGGCGCGCGCCAGTCGCGCCGCTTCGCGGAAGGCGTAGATCGTCTCGACCTGACGAACGAGCAGGCTCTTGAACGGATTGCGGCAGCCGGGCGTCAGGCCGGCGCGCTCGGCGTGGGCGAGAATGTCGGCGGGCAGGCGGTCGGCGTTGAGATTGAACCGCGCCAGCGGTCCGACGAGATAGGCGCGCCCGTCCGCCGTCGCCGCCTGCAGCGCGTTCGAATGCGGAACCTGCCGTTCCGCGAAGTGATCGAGATAGGCCGAGACCGGCGCGCTCAGCCCGTCCGACGAGACGACGCCGCCCTCGTCGATCGGATAGTCCGTCGCGTGCCGGAGCGCGACGAAGAGATAATCGACCTCGAGATCGGGAAACTCGAACGCGCCGAACGTCTCCAAAGCGGCGATCGAGACCTCCTCGCCGCGCTCCAAGTCGGGGACGAGCGCCCGCAGGGCGGCGACGTCGGGCGCGCGGTAGAAGCCGCCGACCCGCGTGTTGACCGGATGCACGCTGCGCCCGCCGATCACCTCCATCAAGCGGTTGCCGGTCTTCTTGGCGAAGAGGCCGTTCTCGAACAGCGCCCGATCCGTGTTCGCCAGCGCGATCGCGTCGGGCAGCCCGAGAAAGTCCGGCGCGTGCAGCATATGCGTGTGCAGGACGTGGCTCTGGATCCACTCGCCGCAATAGATCAGCCGGCGCAGCTCGGCGATCGGCCGCGGGACGCTCCAGCCGAGCGCCGCCTCCATCGCCTGGCTCGCGCCCATGATGTAGGCGATCGGGCAGATGCCGCAGATCCGCGAGGTCACGTCCGGCGCGTCCATGAACGACCGGCCGTGCAGGAGCGCCTCGAAATAGCGCGGCGGCTCGATGATCCCGAACTCCGAGCGGACGACCTTGCCGCCTTCGAGCTTGACCTTGAACCGTCCCTCGCCCTCGACGCGCGCGAGGAGGTCGACCTTGATGAGACGCGGGCTATCGGTCATGGCGGCGGCGCTCCTCGGCGAAGGACGGGGCGGCGGCGTTGACGTTGCCGAAGAGATCGCGGATCGCGCGCCGGTCGGCGCCGAGCTTGGCGATCTCGGCGGCGAGGGCGGCGCTGTTGGCGTTCTCCTTCGGGCCGAAGCAGCCGTAGCAGCCGCGGCCGACGCGCGGGCAGAGATTGCCGCAGCCGCCGCGCGTGACCGGGCCGAGGCAGGGAACGCCTTTCGTCACCATCACGCAAGGCGTGTCGGCGAGCTTGCATTCGGCGCATTGGCTGTAGTCCGGGATCGACGGCCGCCGGCCCTTGAGAAGCGCGGCGATGGTCTCGATGAGCTGGCGCTTGCCGATCGGGCAGCCGCGGAGCTCGTGGTCGACGGTCACGTGATCCGCGATCGGCGTCGACGTCGCCAGCGCCGCGATGAACTCCGGGCTCGGATAGACGGCGGCCTTCAGGCTCTCATGGTCGAGCGTGTTGCGCAGCGCCTGGATCCCGCCGGACGTCGCGCAGGCGCCGATGGTGATCAGGATCCGGCTGTCGCGGCGGATCTCCTGAATGCGCTCGCGCTCGTCTTCGGTCGAGACCGAGCCTTCGACCAGCGAGACGTCGTAAGGGCCAGGACGCGTCGCGCGCGAGGCCTCGAGGAAATACGCGATGTCGACGGCGTCGGCGATGGCGAGCAGCTCGTCCTCGCAATCGAGCAGGGTGAGCTGGCAGCCGTCGCAGCTCGAGAACTTCCAGACGGCGAGCGTCGGTTTCATCGCTCAGAGCTCCCGGATCCGCATGAGGTCGCGCACCGCCGGATAGGCGAAGACCGGCCCGTCGCGGCAGAGGAGATGCGGACCGAGCTGGCAGTGGCCGCACCAGCCGACGCCGCATTTCATGTTGCGCTCGAGCGAGAGGAAGATCGCGTCCGCGCGCGCGCCGGCGGTTTCGAGCGCGGCGGCGGCGAAGCGCATCATGATCTCGGGCCCGCAGACCATCGCCACCGTCTCCTCGGGATCGACGCGCGCCTCGGAGATCACGTCGGTGACGACGCCGACGCGGCCCTCCCAGTCGCCGGTCGCGCGGTCGACCGAGATCGCGACGCGCACGCCGTCCGTCGCCGCCCAGCGCGAGAGCTCTTCGGCGTAGAGGATCTGATCGGGCGACCGCGCGCCGTAGAGAAGATCGACGCCTTGCAAGCGGTCGAGATGGGCGAGCGCCCAATAGACGATCGGCCGCGTCGGCGCGAGGCCGAGGCCGCCGGCGACGATCATCAGGCGCCTGCCGAGCGCGCGCTCGACCGGCCACGGGACGCCGAGCGGGCCGCGAACGCCGATGCGGTCTCCGATCCCGAGGCCGCAGATGGCGCGCGAGACCGGGCCGACGCCGCGGATCGTCTGAACGAGCCGCTCCGGCGTCGCGGGATCGCCCGAGACGCTGATCGCGACCTCGCCGACGCCATGGACGTAGAGCATCGTGAACTGGCCGGGCGCGAAGGCGAAGGGCGCGCCGTCGACGGCGGCCATCTCGAGCGTCGCGCAGTCGTCGAGCTCCGCGCGCTTCGAGACGACCTCGAAGGCGCGCGGCGTCATCGCGAACGCGGCGGGCGGCGCTGTCCGCCTCTCGACGACGATTTCCGTCATAGGCCGCGGCCGATGTCGGAGGGCGGCGCGTAGAGGTCGAGGAGCCGCAAGCGCGTCGCGTGGAGCCGTCGCGCGATGACGGGCAGGAAGCGCTGCATGACCTGATAGCCGAGCTTCGGATCGGCCTCGCTCTTTTCTCGGAGGCACGCCGCGTCGACGCTCGTGGCGCGCACGTCGCCCGTCGCCCGCGCGTCGAACCGCCAGCGATAGGGCGGCAGGATCCAGGAGGCGCCGACGATCTCGCCCGGACGCAGCGTCTGGATCACCAGGGTTTCGCGACCGGGCGTGTCGAGCTCGAGCGCGACGTCGCCGGAGCGGAGCAGAAAGAACGCGTCCGCCGGCTCCTCCATCTTGAAGAGAAAGGCGCCGGCCGGGAAATGAACGTTCTTCGAGCAGCCGGCGAGGAGGTCGACGATCCCTCGATCGAGCCCTTCGAAGAGCGGATGCGCGGCGAGGATGTCCGCCATCGATTTGAAGCCGCGCGCGGCGTCGTCCGTCGTCATTCGGCGGGCTCCTCCGTCGTCTCGGACGCGGCGAGCGCCGCCGCCTCCGCGGTGATGTCGATGCCGACGGGACACCAGCCGATGCAGCGGCCGCAACCGACGCAGCCCGACATCCCGAACTGATCACGCCAATGCGCGAGCTTGTGCGTCATCCATTGCCGGTAGCGCGACGCGGTCTCGGTTCGCGCCGCGCCGCCATGGAGATAGCTGAACTCGAAGCTGAAGCAGCTGTCCCAACGCCGCCGACGCTCGGCCTCGGCGCCGTCGAGGCTGGAGCGCTCCTCGACCGTGCCGCAGAAGCAGGTCGGGCAGACCATGGTGCAGTTGGCGCAGCTGAGGCAGCGCTCGGCGACCGACGCCCAAAGCGGATGCTCGAGATTGCGCTTGAGGAGACCCTCGACGCCCTCCGGCATCCTTCGCGTCTGCGCCTCGGCGCAGGCGCGCGAGCCCTCGCGCGCCGCCGCCCGGTCGGCCTCCGTCGCCGGATCGCCGGGCAGCTCGGCCAGGATCTCGCGGCCGCGGTCGCCGTCCGCGGCGACCAGGAACACGTGGCGATCCGGCGCGATGATCTCGTCGAGCGCGAGGTCGAAGCCGCCTTCGGCGCGCGGTCCGCTGTTCATCGACGCGCAGAAGCAGAGCGCGTTCGGCCGCATGCAGTTCACCGCGACGAGGAGCAGCGCCTCGCGGCGTCGGCGGTAGCGCGGGTCCGCGAACGGTCCGCCCTCGAAAACGGCGGTGAGCGTGTCGAGCGCGGCGAGGTCGCAGGGCCGGACGCCGATCACGGCCACGGGCGGCGCCTCGATCGGCGTCTCCTTCGGCGCGAGGTCCGGCCCGACATGGAAGAGCGTCTCCTCCGGCGGATAGACGATCCGCTTGAGGCTCTGAGCCGGCAGCGTGTGGTCGAAGAAGGCGTCGCGCGGCCCGTCGACCAGGCGCACCGATCCGGCCTCGGCGCGCTCGACGCGGCCGCGCGGCAGATCGGCCGCGCCCGCGATCGGCGCCAGGCTGAGCGCGCCGTCGACCTCGCGCGGCCCCCAAGTCTCGAAGCCGCGCGACGCCAGGCTCGCGATCAGCGAGTCCAGCGCCTCCGCCGGCATGATTATGGCGTCCTTCATGCGCGCCTCGCGATTCGGCGTCCCGTTCCGCCGACGCCATGCTGCGCGCGCCGCGCCGCCGCGCGCCATGAGCTAAGTCAAAAGCGGCGACCGTCGCCGATCACGGTTTCGCGCCCAACGCGAGCGACGCCGGCGGACGGTTCGGCCGGCGCGCCCGGCCGCGCCGAGCCGCCGTCGCGAGGCCGAGGGTGTTCGTAGGCCTCGAGGCCGTAGCGGCCGTTTCTCGGATCCTCGAACAGAAACAAACGCGGCGCCGCGTAGGTGAACGCCGAGAAGGCCCCGAGCTGCGCGACGAGCAAGGCGAGGCCGAGCGCGCGCAGACCCGCGTCTGCGCCGCCGCGCCGGGCCAGGCGGCGCGACGCGATTTGCCCGAGCAGGATCGCCAGGGCGAAGGTCGCGATGTCGGCGACCAGGAGGTTGTCGCCGAGGATCGCCGTGTATCCGTAGAACACCGCGACGATCACGACCGACGGGACGAGAAGCCCGACGCCCTGCGCCGCCCAACACGCCAGGCCGGCGCCGGGACGCGCGCGAACGAGCGCCAAGATCAGCGCCGGCCAGAACGCGATCTTCAGATGCTCCCATACCGACTCGTTGACCGCGGCGAAGAGCGCGGCGGGCGCCCACGCGCCCGACCAGCCATAGGCGAAATGGAGCAATGACCCGGCGGCGACGACGATCAGCGTCGCGGCGTAAGGCGAGTCCGGCCGGCGCTGGGAAGGGCGGTCGCTCCGGTCGTCGCCGGTTTCTCGAACTTTTTTCATATCGGCGCGATCCGTTCTGCGCGTCTCCGATCGTCCTGCGCCCGAGCCGCGAGACGGCTGGCGTCGCGTCCCTTACGGAAGCTGGGCCCGCTCCGACGCTGTCGGCGCGTTCTCGAGCAGCGCGCGCACCTCGTCGATGGGCACCCCGATATTCGAGCCGCCGAACTCCGGAAGGATGAGCGAGTTCACCGCGACGACCTCGCCCCGCAGATTGAGCACCGGTCCGCCGCTGCCGCCATAGGTCGTCTCGGCGTCGTAGACGATTGCCGACTCGCCGACTCGGCTGACGATGCCGCGGCTCGCCAAGGGCGAGATCAGGCCGTCCGCCGCGAGGCGTTCGGCGACGTTCCAGAAGCTGACGTCGCCCTCCTCGAGCAGCTTTTCGATGAAGGCGACGCCCGATTGCGCCAAGATCGAGCGCATGCCGGTCGGATAGCCCATGAGGATGATCTCCTCGCCGGCGGAGGGCGGCGCTTCGGCGAGCTTCAGGCCGGCGACGGGCGGCAGCGGACCCTCGGCGCGCAGCAGTGCGAGATCGGCGTTCTCGCTCGCGCCGACGAGGCCGAACCGCGTCGGCTCGACGCGCCCCGGAAGGTAGACGATCAGCTTCAGCATGACCGGCTCGTGCCCGCGCATCGCGTAGGTCTCGGCGCTCGCGCGCGTCTCCCAGGGCAGGGCGACATGGCGGTTGGTGACGAGATCGCCGTTCTCGATAAAAAAGCCGGTGCCGGTGAACTGGATCTCGGCGATCGGCCCTTCGCCTTCGAAGGAGAGGAGCGGCTGGCCGTCGGGCAGCGTCAGCGGCATGCCGTCCACGCCGACGACGAGCCGCAGCATGCGGTCGGTCGCGACGTCGCGCACGCTGTAGGCGCCCTGGATGAAGGCGACCGAGCCCGTCGCCTCGGCGACGACGCGCGCGCCCGCCCGCGACCGGCGCTCCAACGCCTCGAGGCGCTCGACATTCGAGGCGACGCGGCCGCCGAGCTCGTCCCTGAGCGCCGCGAGATCGCTCGGGCGCAAGGCGTCCGCGCGCGACCGCGCGAACGCCGTGGCGACGTCCTCCAGCTGCTCGGCGCTCTGCTCGACCGACTGGCGAAGCTCCTGGCTCACCCGCCATTGGCGATAGCTGAAGAGCGCGAGCGCCGCGATCGCGACGAGAACGAACAGGCGGAAGGCGACGGAGCTCTCGCCGACGAGGCGCACGCACATGTCTCGACCGGCGCGCGCCAAGCGCGATCCGAGCGGTCTGCGGCTCGCCCGAACGTAAGCGATGCTGTCGCCGACGATCTCGTCGCTCGTGTGGCGGAGCCGCAGTCCGTCGCCCAAGAGGCGAAAGCGCGAGATCGGACCGGTCTCGCCGAACTCGATCATGTCGCCATGGGCGAGCGTCGCGCGCTCGACGCGCCGGCGGTTGATCCAGATCGCGCGACCGGGCGCCGCTTCGATCTCGTAGCTCGCGCCGGCGCGGCGCAGTCGGGCGACGACGTCCTCCGAAGCGTCGCCGCCGCCGCCGGAGACGAGCGTCAGCGCGGCGCCTCTCAGAACGGCGCGCATGTCGTCGCTGCGGATCCAGGCGACGGCGCCGCGCGACCGGCCGGTCAGATGCTCGAGGGCTCCCATCGTCTCATGCGCCGGCGAGCCGGTCTCGTCGGTCATGTCCTACGCCTCAACCGGAGAGCGCCGTCAAAGCGCGGAGAGCCGAACCGGGCGCGCCGGATCCGAAGGGCGGGCGCCCCGCGAGATGCTATCGTCTAATCGCTTCTGATGGAACCGACCTCGCCCTTGTCGTCCCGGCCAAGCGCGAAGCGCGCAGAGCCGGGATCCAGGGCCAAGGGGCCGAGCGTGCGGCGAGCTGGCCCTGGATCCCGGATAAGCCTGCGGCTTTCCGGGATGACGGCGTCATCCCGGGATGACGCCGTCATCAGCGTTGCAGCCACCTCAACAGATCCCACTAAAGCACATTCGAACCATTCGGAGCCGAAACGCTGGTGCTGA
>CAZPTD010000021.1:0-27904 GCA_964588915.1 uncultured Neomegalonema sp.
GCTCGGCGTCGTCACCTCGGCCGCGAGGCCGAACCGGTCGAGGAGCTGCGGCCGCAGCTCGCCCTCCTCCGGATTGCCGCTGCCGACGAGCACGAAGCGCGCGGGATGGCGGACGCTGACGCCCTCGCGCTCGACCACGTTCACGCCGGAGGCGGCGACGTCCAGCAGGAGATCGACGAGATGGTCCTCGAGGAGGTTGACCTCGTCGATATAGAGAAAGCCGCGATGGGCGCGCGCGAGAAGACCCGGCTCGAACGCCTTCTCGCCGCGCGCGAGCGCCCGCTCGAAATCGAGCGCGCCGACGATGCGGTCCTCCGTCGCGCCGAGCGGCAGGTCGACGACGGGCGTGGGCGCAAGCATGGTTTCGCCGGAAAGCCGCGCGGCGCGGCCGGGGCAGCTCTGCTCGCAAAAGGGCGCGACGGCGCCGGGCGCGCAGGCGAAAGGGCAGCCGGGCGTCGCCTCGATCGGCGGCAAGAGCGCGGCCAGAGCGCGGACGGCGGTCGACTTGCCGGCGCCGCGATCGCCGAAGGCGAGCACGCCGCCGACGGACGGGTCGACCGCGGCGACGAGCAGCGCGGTCTTCATCTCGTCCTGACCGACGATCGCGGTGAATGGAAACGGGCTCGCCATGGCGTCACGCTACCGCGCGACGCGGCCGCGCGTAAAGCGCCGTTGACACCCGCGCGCCGGTCGGTCGCGGATCAACAAAGCTTGATTAGACCGATCGGCGGTGAAGCGCTTTCATTTTTAATCATTCTGCGAACAGGTTGTTCAAACAAATCCGCCTCGATCGATGTCGAAACGTCGGCGAAGCAAATTGTGGCGAAAAGTGGAACCGACGATCGTGCAACATTCGACGGCAAGGCGAGCCGCGCGTCATTTGTCGTACTTCGTCGTCGCCGCGATTGCGGCGGCGCTCGCGGCGTTTTTCGCCTCTGCGCCATTCTCGGCCGCCAGCGCGCCGTCGCTGACCGTCATTCTTCACCGCGTCGACGGCAGGATCGAGCTGTTCCTACGCGCGCCGGCGGCCGACATATCGACAATCTTCGGCGCCTCGACCGAAATCCTGGCCGATGAGAACGGCGCAGTCGACTTCGACGACCTGCGTTTCGGGACGTGGCCGATCGCGCAGGAGCTCGCCGAGCATGTCGACGTCGACGTCGGCGGCGCTCCGGCCGTCCTCGAACCGATGTCTCTGATGGTTCACCTCGACGCATGGGCGCCGCCCTTCGAGACGCCGATCGACGGCATGACGGCGATCTCCGTCTGCGGCGGCCCAGATCCCGACGCGCCGCCCCGGCTCTCGGAGCTGACCGCGTTCGCGGGCTACGTCCTCTATGTCGACGACCCGTCCGCCGCCGTGAGCGTGTCGATCCCGCTTCTCGGCGAAGACGCGATCGCGGTCGAGATCCGCGATTATGTCGACTTCGAGCCGACCGGCGTGTCGCACGTCTCGCTCGCCGCACGCGAGCCGCTCCTGTTCGAGTCGCCGCGGTAGAGGCGTCGGAGCGTGCGATCGAACAACAGAATTCGGGCGGCGACAGGCCGTTGCGACGACGTTTGGTCGCATTCGGCGCGCGTTCCCGACAAAGTTTGTCGCTAGCGAAACCGGTGCTAGGTAATGCGCGGTCTTCGCGATGTGCGCGACAAAGCCTGAAGCGCTGACGAAGAAGCAAAAGCGGAGGATTACAATGCCTTATAAGATGTCGCGTCGTGCGGCGCTTGTCGCCGGCTCGGCGGCTTTGGTCGCCCTGGGCGCCCCGCGGATCGTGCGCGCCGCCACGATGCACAATATCGACATGCTGAACGTGCATCCGGAAGATCCGAGCAAGCGTTCGGTCTTCTTCCCGGAGCTGCTGGTGATCGAGCCCGGCGACACGATCAAGTTCCTGTCGGTCGATCCGGGTCACAACAGCCAGAGCATTCCGGAGATGATGCCCGAGGGCGCCGAGAACTGGAACGGCCGGATCGGCGAAGAGATCGAGGTGACGCTCGAGATCCCCGGCTATTACGGCTACAAGTGCCTGCCGCATGAGGGCCTCGGCATGGTCGGTCTCGTCATCGTTCCGGGCGAAGGCATGGAGGCGAATGTGGAGGCCGCCAAAGCGGTTCGCCATCGCGGACTCGCGCAGCGCCGCTTCGAAGAGATCTGGGCCGAAGCCGACGCGCTCGAGTTTCCGACCGAAGCGTAGCGGCTCCGCGCGCTCCTCAACAACGCCTGATCGGCCGTCGGCTTGCGCAAGTCGGCGGCCGTTCTATGTCAGGCTCCCTCGGATCCTCATCCCGCGAGGATGTTGACGGCCTTGACTTCCGTATAGCTCAGGAGCTCGTCGATCCCTTCCTCGCGTCCCGTGCCGCTGTTCTTGAACCCGCCATGCGGCACGTTGCGGAAATGCGTGCCCGTGCCGTTCACCCAGACATAGCCGGCCTCGACCGAGCGGACGAGACGCAGCGCGAGATTGAGGTCGCGCGTCCAGATCGAGGCGGTGAGGCCGTACTCGACCGCGTTCGCCATCTCGATCACCTCGTCGTTCTCGCGCCATCTGAACACCGACAGGATCGGCCCGAAGACCTCCTCGCGGGCGATGCGCATGTCCATGGTCGCGTCGGTGAACACCGTCGGCTCGACCCAGAAGCCCTTCTCGTATTCGGCCCCTTCCGGCCGCTTGCCGCCGGCGGCGAGCGTCGCGCCGTCCTCCTTGGCGATCTCGATGTAGCGCATGGTCTTGTCGTACTGCATGCGCGAGTTCATCGGCCCCATGTCCGAGGCCGGATCCAACGGATCGCCCGCCTTCATGGCGCCGATCCGATCGAGCACCCGCGGCAGCACCGTGTCGTAAACGTCCTCATGCAGCATCAGCCGCGAGGTCGAGCCGCAGGACTGGCCCTGCCACGCGAAGTTCATGCCCCGCACCGCGGCGACGCTCGCGGCGTCGAGATCGGCGTCCGGGCAGATGATCATCGGGTTCTTGCCGCCGAGCTCCAAGGTGACGTGCTTGACCGCCGTCTCGGCCGCGGCGCGCTGGATGGCCATGCCGGTCTTGGCGTGGCCGATGAAGGCGATGCGCTTGATCTTCGGATGACGCACGATCGCCTCGCCCGCGCCCGGGCCGCCGGTGACGATGTTGACGACGCCGGGCGGCAGGATCTCGTTCACGATCTCGCCGAGCGCGCAGGCCGAAAGCGGCGAGGTCTCGCAGGGTTTGATGATGATCGCGTTGCCCGGGATGATCGCCGAGGCGAGGCGCGAGGCGGCGAAGCCGAAAGGATGATTGAACGGGATGATCCGGCCGACGATTCCGTAGGGCGCGCGCAAGGTCAGATGGAGGCCCTGCGCCGTCGACGGGATCGTCTCGCCCTTGAGCTCGAAGCCGAGCCCGGCGGCGAGGCGGATGCGCTCGACCGACTTCTCGACGTCGGCCTTCATCTTGCCGATGGTGTTGCCGGTGTCGAGCGACTCGAGCCGCGCCAGCTCGTCGGCGCGGGCCAAGATCGCGTCGCCGAGCTCGTTGAGGTAGTCGACGCGAACCTGCACGTCGAGCGCCGCCCACTCCTTCTGCGCCGCCGTCGCGGCCGCGACCGCGCGCTCGACATCCGCCGGCGAGCCCTCGGGAACCCTGCCGATCAGCTCTTCGGTCGCCGGATTGATGGTCTCGATCCAGCGTCCGCTTTCGCTTTCCACGAACGCGCCGCCGACCAACATCCGGCCGACGAGAAGCCCGTTTCCGTCCCGATCCATTCTTCGCTCCTTCACCCTTCGCCGAGGATGCTCGCCTCCATCATCGCGCGCAGCTCCGGCGTCACCTCGGGCTCGAGGTCGAACCAGAGCTTCCAAGCGGGCGGGCCTTGATGGATGAGCATGCCGAGACCGCCCACCGTCCGAGCGCCGCGCGCGCGGGCTGCGGCCAGGAAGGGCGTCTCCAGCGGCGTGTAGACGATGTCGGCCGCGAGCGCGTCCGGCGCGAGCGCGGCGAGGTCGATATCGAGCGGCGGCTGCCCCTTCATGCCGCAGCTCGTCGTGTTGACGACCGTCGCCGCGCCGCCGAGCGCGTCGCGGCGCGCTTGCCAAGGCAAAACGTCGATCGGACCGCCGATATCCGAAGCCAACTTCTCGGCCCGCGCGCGCGTCCGGTTGACGAGCCGCAGCTCCTTGCAGCCCTCCGACAAGAGCGCGTGGCAGATCGCGCGCGCGCCGCCGCCGGCGCCGATCACCGTCGCCGGTCCGGCGTCGGCGCGCCAGTCCGGCGCGGATTGCTCGAGATTGCCGAGAAAGCCGCGCCAATCGTTGTTCGTGCCCCAAAGCGAGCCGTCCGCGCGCGCGACGACGCAGCTGATCGCGCCGATCTTGCGGGCGACCGGATCGACCTCGTCGACGATGTCCATCGCCTGGAGCTTGTGCGGGATCGTCAGGTTGCAGCCGGCGAAGTTGAGCGTCGGCAGCGCCCTCAGCGCGTCGGGAAGGCGCTCGGGCGCGAGCGGCAGAAAGACGTAGCGGCCCGGCAGGCCGGTCTGCTCGAACCAATAGTTGTGCATCAGCGGCGAGCGGGAATGCATCACCGGCCAGCCCATGACGCCGATCAGGTGATAGACTTGGTCGGTCATCCGTCCTCCAGCTTGGCGCGGTAGTGCTCCCAGGTCCGGCGGAAGAGGCTTTCGGTCCAGAGCTTCTTGCGCGCCGCCTCGATCTCGGCCTCGGAGAAGGCGTAAGGCGTCCCGATCTGCTGCGCCATGTATTGCCGCCGCGCGTTCTCCTCGAGATAGACGATGAGGACGAAGGCCTCGGTGATGTCGGCGCCGACCGTGACCGCGCCGTGCGACTTCATCAGCGCCGCGGGCCGGTCGCCCAGAACCGCGTTGAGGCGCGCCGACATCTCCTTGCTGTTGATCGAGTCCGGCGTGTCGAGCACCGGCGCCGGATAGACGAGCGCGCCCTGCGCGAAGACGGGCAGATAGGGCTGGCCGGTCATCGTGAGATAGGTCGACCATTGCGGATGCGCGTGGACGACGGCGCCGACATCGGGCCGATCCCGATAGACGCCGGCGTGGAGATGGAACTCGAGCGGCGGCTTGCCCGCGCCCTCGATCAGATTGCCGTCGAGGTCGATCGCGCAGATGTCGTCCGCCGTCAGCCGGCTGCGCTGGCTCGCGCCGACATTGATGAGCATGCCCTCATCGGTCCGGATCGAGGCGTGCCCGTTGAAATCGATGACGCCTTGCGCCTCCAGCATCCGGATGCAGAGGGCGAGCTCGTCCTTCGCGCTCATTCTACCATCCCGTCTCGTCGCGGATCTCGCGCCGCCAGAGATCCCAGGCCCGCAGGCCCGCCGTCTGGTTCGGAACGTCCGCGAGCCTTCCCTCGTCCTCGCGCAGCGCGTCGAGGGCCTCGCCCTCCTCGGCCAACGCCTGGGCCCAGTGCTGCACGCGCGCGTTGACCTCGGTGTAGACCGCGCGAAAGACCGCGACCTCGAGCGTCGGGCCGCAGGCGACCGATCCATGCGCCCGCATCAGCGCCACCGGATGGTCGCCGAGGCATTCGGCGAGCTTCACGCCCTTGTCGTTATCGGAGACCAGCATGTCGGTCGCGCCGAAATGCGCCCAGATGTCGAAGACCGGCGCGCCGCCGGCGAGGAAGGCGGCGTTGTGAAAACAGGCCCGCATCGGCGCCTTGGCGATCCCGAACGGAATGACCGACGGCGAATGGCTATGCACGACCGCGCCGACATCCGCGCGCGCCTTGTAGATCTGGCCGTGGATGAAGCGCTCCAGGAAACCCTTCGGCGCTTCGGGATCGCAAGCCGCGCTTTCGAGGTCGTATTCGACGATGTCCTGCGGCGTCACCAGCGCCGGCGCGAGCGCGCGCGCCATCAGGTAGCGGTCCGGCGCGTGCGGATGGCGCATCGAGACATGGCCGAAGCCGTCGACGACGCCCCGCGCCGCCAGGATCCGCGCCGCCGCCGCGAGGTCGGCGATCCGTTCCGGCGCGACGGGGCCTCCGGAGGCGGGCGTCATATGATCACCTTTGTCTTGATCGTGGCCGGAAAGACGTCCTCGGGCGCGAACTGGCGATGCGCGATTCCCTGCTGGAAGGCGTAGAGGCCCATCGTCTCCCAGGTCTTGCGGTTCGCCTCGACGCCGAAGGGAAAGAGGCCCTCGCCGAAGATCGCCTGCATCTTGCGGGCGTAGATCGGCAGCCAGGCGACCGGATAGCGCGACACCGCCGGGTCGAGAAGGCGCTCGACGCTGCGCCGGCGCGACTCGTCGAAGGCGGCGTAGAGGTTGCGCGCCGCCCAGGGATGCGCCTCGTGGACGGATTTCTTCATCGCCACGATATGCATGATCGGCCAGACGCCGGTGTCCGCGTATTGCCGCTCCTCGCGCTCGAGGAAGTCCGGAAAGAGGCGGACGACGTCCGGATGACCGTCGAGGAAGCAGGTCGGCGGCCTCGCGATGATCGCGCAGTCGAGGTCGCCCGCGGCGAGCATCTCGGAGAGCGAGCGGTCCTTGACCCGCGTGATCTCCACGCCCGCGGGCAGGTTGAGCTCGACCTTCTCCTCGCGCCCGGGCGCGTTGGCGCCGGCCTGGACCCAGCGGATCTTCGAGAGGTCCATGCCGAGGTCGTTCTGCATCCAACCGCGCATCCAGACCGCCGCCGAATGCGCCCATTCCGGGCTGCCGACGGTCTTGCCGTAGAGATCCTCGACGCGTTCGATCCCGGCCTGGCGGTTGACGTAGAAGGACGAGAACCGAAAGAGCCGCGAGCAGATCACCGGCAGGCCGACGAGGTCGCTGTTCGGCCGGGTCGCCTGGGTCGCGAACTTCGCGAACGACATCTCGGCGAGATCGAATTCGCGGTGCGCGGTCATGCGCGCGAAGCACTCGTGATGGCCGAGCAAGAGCCAGTTGAGGTCGATCCCTTCGGGCCGGACCGCGCCGCTGCGGATGTCTCGGAAATGGTCGTAATCGGTCGTCGCGATGGTGAGCGGAAGGCGGGTCATATCGGCGTCGCAGCGTTCTCTCGGGCGAATGGGCGCGGGCCCGGCGCGCGGAAGGCGCTTCCGCTTCGGTCCTTCCGCCCGTCGGCCGCTCGAACGAGCGGCGTGTGCGCAACCTGAGCCTGAGCCATGCGGCCGCCTCCCAACGCGTTTTTCGCAAACGTAACGGAGGCGGGAAGTCGGGGAAGCGGATTTGGATCGACGTTCTGCTCAGCGGAACAACCGGCAACGTTCGGTTGAAGCGCGCGGGCGCGGGCCGAAAGCCGTTCGAGACGCAAGAACGCGGCGCAGGGAGGTTGCTGATGAATGTCGGTTTCGTGGGCGTGGGCGCGATGGGCTCGGCGATGGCCGGGCACTGCGCCGCCGCCGGATTTTCGGTTCTGGCCTACGATAGGGACGCTGACGCGCTGGCGGCGGCGACCGAGGGCGCGGTGAAGGCGGCCGCCGGCGTTCCAGAGGTCGGCCGGTTCGCCGACGTCGTCATTTGCGTGGTCAGCGCCGACGACCAGAGCCGCGCCGTCACGCGCGCGCTCCTCGACGCGGCGCCGAAGACCGACCAGACCGTCGTCGTCGCCGCGACGAACCATCCCGCCACGATGATCGAGCTCGCCGCGCTCTGCGCCGAGAAGGGCCGCCGCTTCGTCGACGCGCCGGTCTGCTACGGGCTCAAAGGCGCTCAGGACGGCGATCTCGTCTCGCTCTGCGGCGGCGCGGCGGAGGATGTGGAGCGGATCCGCCCGGTCCTCATGGCCTACAGCCGCAGCGTCGAACATCTCGGCCCGGCGGGCTGCGGCCAGCTCGGCAAGGCCTGCAACAACATGATGCATTGGGCGGCGTGCGTCGCGAATTTCGAGACGCTGGCGCTCGCCAAGGCCTGCGGGATCGACGCTCAGGCGATGCGCGAGACGCTGCTGAAATGCCCGGCCCGCAACACCACGCTCGAACGCTGGGACACGACGCGCTTCACCTGGCATGAGAAGGATCTGGACGTCGCGCTCGACCTCAGCCAGCGGGCGGGCCTGTCGCTGCCGCTCTTCGGCGCGATAGATCAGCTGGTGAAGCGGCTCGGCCCGGACAAGGTCGAGGCGCTCCTCTACGGCGAGGAGGCGGAGTATCTCGGGCAGCCCGTCCGCGGGCGTCCGCTCGCCGAGGTGGCCCGGTGAAACTCCGCCGCGTCTCGCCATGCGGAACGCCGTGCCGTTGACGAGAATCCATCGGACGCACTAGCGTTTCGCCAATTCGGGAGGATTGCGATGTCGGACGCGTCGAAGGAAGCGGGCGTAGGGCACAACAGCGAGGGCAAGGTCGTCTGGGAGCGCTGGACGAAGAAGCGCACCTTCGTCCGCGCGCTCGAAGGCACTTACGGCCAGCTCAAGGAGGAGCTCTACGCGCAGCCGCGGGTCTATCGAACCTCGGACATGAAGTGGAAGGGCGGGCCGCAGAACTTCGGCAAGAAGGTCATCAACCCGCAGGCCAACAAGATCGCGCAATCGATCGAGGCGCATGTCGACGCCTATGCGCCGAAGGGCTACGGCCAGATCCACGGCCATATGAATTCGGCCGTGTTCTTCGTGCTGAAGGGCAAGGGACACGACATCCATGACGGGCGCCGGATCGATTGGGAGGCGGGCGACGCGCTGATCGTCGAGAACGCCTGCGTGCATCAGCATCTCAACGACACGGACGAGGAGGCCTTCGTCCTGGTCCTCAAAGCCAAGCCGCTCTTCCTCTTCATGCATATGATCTTCCAGAAGATGGTGCAGTTCCCGCCGGAGGATCCGGCGCCGGGACACGAGGACTACGCGCCGCCGGCGAGCCTCTGAGAGGAGAGGACGAGATGAGCATCGATCCCAGCACCTTCGCCGACGCGATCGAGCGGCAGCGCGCGAAGCAGGGCGCGCCCGAGGTCAGCTTCTACAAGGAGGCGCTCGAGCAGTCGCAGAAGTTCCGGGCGGAGTACCAGAACCGGCTCAACGTCGTGAAATGGGCCGAGATGCCGATGGAGCGCTCGGCCGACGGGCTGATCAAGCACATCGTCAACGAGCGCATGGACACCAAGGAGTGCTGCGTCGACATCTACATGCAGTTCATCGAGCCCGGCCAAGCGACGGGCACGTCGCGGCACCTCTCGGAAGAGATCGCCTTCGTCATCGAAGGCGCGGGACATGATCTGCACTACGACGTCCATTTCGAATGCAAGGAGACGTTCGAATGGACCTGGGACACGACGCCGAAGACCTTCGAATGGGGCCCGGGCGACTTCATCTACGTGCCGCCCTATGTCGCGCATAAGCGGGTGAACGCGTCCGACATCGAAGCGCGCGTCATCGTCTGCAACAGCCGGGTGATGAAGGCGATCGGCCTCGACTGGTTCGACCAGTTGGAGCCGGCCGAAGGCTTCGAGGAATTCTGGGTCCCGCCGGCCGACTGACCGCCGGCGCGCGTCAGGGCGGCGTCGCGGCGCCGTAGGTCGAGATCAGACCGACCAGCGACGCGAGGAGCCCCGCGACGAACGGCGCGGCCGCTGCCGACGCGATCCTGAGGCGCAGGAAGGACGGCCCGAGCAGCGGCAGCTCGTAGATCAAGATGCGGTGCGCGGCGAAGACGCTCCAGGAGGTCACGAAGGTGACGAGCGCCGTCGTCGACGCGCCAGACTTGGCGAAGACGGCGGCGATCGCGAAGGCGATGACCGGGCCCGCCGGAACCAACAGCCCGGCGAGCACGGCGATCGGGATCGCCAAGAGGCCGGCGTCGTCGCCGAGAAGGCTCGCGATCGCCTCCTTCGGCAAGAGCTGAGCGATGAAGCCCGCGGCGACGAGCGCGCAGAGCATCCGCGGCACGAGCATCGCGAACTGCTCGATGAAGCGTTTCGCCACCGGGCCGAACTTCTCGCCGCGAAGGACGGCGAGCCCGAAAAGCGCGGCGAGCAGCGCAAGGAGCACGAAGAAGCCCGGGCTCATGTCCGACGCCTTTCCGCTTCGGGGTCCTTGACCCTGAGCTCGAGCGGAAGCCGGCGGGCGATGAGCCCGGCGAGGATCGGCAGCGGCAGGCCGACGACGAAGCGCAGGATCGCGAATTCCTCGCCCATGAAGGGCACGTCCCAGATGAGGATGCGCTGCATGCCGAGCGTCGCCCAGGCGGTGATGTAGGCGATCAGCGCGCCGCGATCCGCGCCGGAGACCGCCAACACCGCGAGCAGCGAATAGGCCGAGGACGGACCGCCCGGCGTCACGGTGCCGGCCGCCGCGGCGATGACGAGGCCGCGCAGGCCGGATTCGGCGCCGACGAGCGCCGACATCTTATCGCGCGGCATCATCACCCAGATCAGCGCGGCGATGGAGAGCGCGACGAGCACGCGCGGAAAGAGCCCGAGGATGAGCCGCAAGTCCTCCTCGAAGGCGAGCGCGACGACCTCGCCGCCCTTGACCGCCCAGCAGACCAGCCCCAGCGCCGCCGCGGCGGCGAAGAAGCCCCAGAAGCTCTTGCCGAAGGCCGTGACGAGAACGCTTCGCCGCCAACCTGGGTCCCTGAGAAAATCGAAACCCTGCACCGCCGCCGCCTCCGTCGCCCGCCAGGTCGTTCAGTGGCGGTGATGGCCGTGGCCCGGATCCGCCAAGGTCGCGGCCATCTCGCGGGCCTCGGCGCAGCCGGTGGTCGCGGCCTCGATCACGGCGCGGAAGAGATCGGCCTCGGGCGGCAGCTGGCCGGCGAGAAAGCCGGCGAGACGGGCGAGCGCGATCGCCTGCGCCGCCAGAGCGTCCACCGCCTCGTCCTCCTCGGCGCGGGCGATCTCCGCCTCGGCGCGGGCGAGCCCGGCGCGGAACACCTCCTCCATATAGGCGGCGCGCCCTTCCGCCTCGGCGAGACCGCGCGGCCCGTCGCCGCTCGCCTCCGGCGCCGGCAGGCCCATGCCCTTGGCCAGCGCCCGAAACCGGTCGAGGAGCTCCCGTCCGATCTGAACCTGCTCGTCAATCTCTCCGCACATGCTCCGACCCTTCCCTCAGAGGCCCGCGACCCCGAGACCGCGCAGGCTCTCGAGCACGACGCCGCCGCCCACCAGAAGCGCCAGCCCGCCGACGGCGATCGCCAACGTCGCGCGCATCCACGCCGAGCCGCGGTCGATCCAGCCGAGCGGATAGCTCGCGGCGGCCGTGAGCAGCGTCATGCCGATCATCGATCCGACGCCGAAGAGCGCGAAGGCGCCGAGCGCCTCCTCCACGCTCTGCGCCGCGGCGACGACCAAAACCAAGAGACCGGCCGAGCCCGCCGCGCCGTGGAGGAGGCCGACGCCGAGCACGGGCAGGAGCGCGCGGGCGCCGTGCTCATGCGCGTGCGCCGACGCGTCGTGGCGCTCCGGATCGCCCGCGTGCGAATGGGCGTGGATATGGCGCACGCCGTCATGCTCGTGGACATGGATGTGGACGCGCTCGCGGCGCAGCTTCCAGAGGACGCGCAGGCCGAGCGCGACGATCATGACGCCGACCGCCAGCTCCAGAGCCGCAGCGACCGTGTCCGAGATGACGAGACCGAAGAGCACGACCGCGGAGCAGATCAGGAACAGCGCCAGCGTGTGCCCGAGCCCCCAGGCCGCGCCGCGGGCCATGACGCCGCGCGGGCCGTCGCCGCGGCGCATCATCGTCGCGACGGCGGCGACATGGTCGGCGTCGAGCGCGTGGGCGAGGCCGATGACGAACCCCAATCCCAGAAGCGACGCCGCGCCCGAGATTTCATGCGCCTCGGCTCCGTGCGCGGCCGCCGCGTCGACGCCGATGAGGAGCAGCGCGACCGGAAGAAGCAGCCTCACGCGCGCAGCGCCTTCAGCATCGCGGGAATGTAGTCCGGATCGTGCGCCACCACGAGCACGGTCGCGAAGCGCCGCATCGAGTTCACCACGCGATCGACCTGCGCCGCGGAGCTCCCGGCGCCGAGCGCGACGCCGGCGCACATGATCTTTCGCCGCCACGCCTCGCGCGCGATCACCTCCGCCGCGCCCTCGCTCGTCCCCTCGCTCGCCAGCAGAACGACGACGTCGGCGCCGTCGAGCTCGGCCTCGAGATCGGCGGCGGCGCCGCTCGGATCCGCGAGCCGCAGGTCCGCCGCCCGCGTCCGCTCGGGATCGACGACGCCGCCGGCCGCGAGCGCGAGGAAGCGGGCGTCGTTCCAGTCCTCCTCGGCGATTTGGTACATCGCTTCGGCGGCGCCGGCGTCGAGCGCGACGACGCGCGACATTCGCGTCGAGGAGTTCGGGTACTGGACGCGGAAGCGCGCTTCGGCCGCCGACGCCGCGCGGGCGCAGGCGGAGAGCATCGTCGGATGATCGACCGGGCCGCGCCCTTCGCGCGTGGCGTTGTCGGCCTCGAAGATGTCGTCGCTATCGTGCGGCATCGCTCAGACCGAGGATTGCTTGACGCCGGGCCGGGCGGTCAGATCTTCTTTCATCGCTTCCTTGTAGGGCTCGTCCGGCGGCAGCACGCGCGCCGCGGAGCGCACCTTCTGATGCTCCGGGTCGCGGCCCGGCGGCTGCACGCCCTTGTCGCGCAGCGCGACGCAGGCCTTGCGCAGGCGATGGCGCGCCATGATGATCCCGTTGTCGGTCGAGACGAGGTTCTCCTTCTCGCGGTCGACGATCGGCCCCATCGATTCCTGCAGGCTCGCGTCCTGCATGGCGATGCCCCAGACGCCCGAATACGTCTCGCCGCGCTTCTGGGCCTCGCGGTCCATCAGGTAGTCGTTGTCCTTGTTCTGCAGCGGCCTGAAGCTGCCCGGGACGTATTTGTTGTGCACGCCGTAGCCGTCGATCATCGCCTGGCGCTCCTCGTCGGTCAGCGCCCGGGTCGGATGATAGTCGAACGACCACGCCCAGCAGTTCTCGTCGTCGATCGGGATCCAGAAATGCCCGTGCATCGGATGGTCGCCGCGCGGCGGCACCATCGTGAAGGAAGGCATCACCCAGGGCGTGATCCGCCAATAGTAGTGATCGTTCTCGGCGTTGCGGCGCGCGCCGACATAAAGGCCGCCATCGGACTCGACGACCTCGAACACCGGCTTCTTGTCGGCCTGGTTGTACTGATTGCCCTTGGCGCCCTTGAAGAGCGGATCGGTCTTCAGCGCGCCCGAATGCAGGAACGAGACATGCGAGGAATCGATGCCGCCCTCCATCGCCTGCAGCCAATTGCACTCCTGCCAGCGCTTCGAGGTGTAGGTCTGCTCGGACGGGACGGTCGCGAACTCCCAAACCGGCTCGGGCGGACGGTTGTCCTTGTCGCCCATATGGGTCCAGAGCACGTCGCCGATCTTGATCAGCGGATAGCCCTTCAGCTTGATCTTCTGGCGGAAGCCGGACTCTTCGGGCTCGGACGGCACCTCGACGCACTGGCCCGTGTAGTCGTATTTCCAGCCGTGATACGGGCAGCGGAGCCCGCCCTCCTCGTTGCGTCCGAACCAGAGCGAGACGCCGCGATGGGCGCAGAATTCGTCCATCAGCCCGTAGCGCCCGAGGCTGTCGCGAAACGCGATCAGCCGCTCGCCCAAGAGCTTCACCCGGACCGGCGGGCAGTCGTCCTCGGGCAGCTCCCGCGCCAAGAGCGCCGGGACCCAGTATTGCCGGAACATCTCGCCCATCGGCGCGCCGGCGTCGGTTTGGGTCAGGAGATCGTTGACTTCCTTGCGCAGCATTTTCGTCGCTCCAACATCGTCGCCCGCCTCCGCGCGCGGCCGGCGGACGAGGCCGTCAGGCCGCTTGCCCCGGTTTCGGCGGAAGCTCGGCCTGCTCGGCCTCATAGGCCTCCGCCATCTTCGATTCGAGCCCGTTCGCGGCGAGCGCGTCCTCGAACATCGAGCGCACCGCGCGGCTCTCGTCCGCGTAGTCGATCTGGTCGCCGCCGATCCGCGTGCTGATCCACGCCTTCGGCACGCCCTGCTCGTTGCGGATCGCGACGCCCTCGTATTTGAACGCGAGATAGCGCGCCGGCGTCGCGCCGGCGTTGAAATGCTGGTGCCACCACATGTTGGGCGGCACGACCATCGCGCCCGGCTTCCAGTCGTAGCGCTTCGGCTCGGCGCCCTCCGGCCACATCAGCGAATAGCCCTCGCCCGAGAGGATGATGACATGCGCGCCCGGCCCGTGGCGGTGGCATTTCTTGTAGGTGCCGACCGGAAACTGGCTGATGTGGCTGTTCATCGAGCATTTGGCGAGCTGGAAGCGGATATGGCCGCCGCCGGCGCCGCGCTCCTTGGCCGTGATCAGCGGCAGGTTGACCGCGTCATGGACGAAATTGGTCTCGAGCAAGAGGCCGTTCTGCTCGCCGCTCTCGGCGAAGTAGTCCGGCTCGCCGCTGAAGCGGCCCTTGAATTCGTAGCTCGTGCCGAAGAGGAACTCGGGATCCTCGAAGACGTTCATGATCGGCGGCATGTTGGTGACCGACACGTAGCGCGCCGGCGTCGTCCCCGAGCCGTTGAAATGCTGGTGATGGGCGTTGAGCGGGACGCCGAAGATCGAGCCCGGGCCCCATTCGAAGCCGACCTTGTGGCCGCTGTCGTCCCACACCATCGTCGAGCCGCGGCCCGACAGGATCAGCACCGTCTCCTCGAAGAGCTGGCGATGCGGCGCGAGCTTGCCGCCCGGCGCGATCTCCATCACGTAGCAGTCGTTGGTCGTGCGCGAGGCGTCGTGATTGAGGAACACCGCCTTGCCGCCGCGACGCGCCCAGGGTTTGAGCTCGATCTCGTGGAGCGAGGGCACGTAGTTGCCGTTCCGGATCTCGAGCCCCTCGGACGCGATGAAGCGCGTGTAGGGCGTCTCCTTCTCGGTCTTGAACTTCGCCGCCAGGTCTTCGGATACGAGGGCGCGGCCGTCCATCTCTTCTCTCCCTCCTCCGCAACCGCCGGCGGGTCGCCGCCGCGGCTGACGCTTTTTTGAAGTTGCCCGGACGATACGTTGCGGCTAGGGTGCGCGTCAATGGACCGACGGTCTGCATAGAGGAACACCAGGGTTGTTCAGCTCCAAGAACTCAGGGCGGCACACCGTCGACGACCACCTGTTCGGCGATTTCGAGCCGCATGAGCACGGGCCGGACGCCGACCACGATCACGACGACGTCGATCCGGGTCCGCTCGAGGAAAACCCGATCTGGCTGCGCGACAACGTGGCGCTGACCTCGGTCGGGATCGACATCGGCTCGGCGGGAACGCAAGTCGTCTTCTCGACCATCCATCTCCAGCGCAAGGCCGACAGCCACGCCTCGCGCTACGTGATCGTCGACCGCAAGACGGCCTACGAGTCGCCGATCCGCTTCACGCCCTTCGCCGGCGAGACCGCGATCGACGCCGCCGCGCTCGGGCGCATCATCGACGACGCCTACGCCGACGCGCGGATCCGTCCGAGCGACATCGACACCGGCGTCGTCATCCTCACCGGCGAGGCGCTCCGGCGCGAGAACGCCGAGGCGATCGCGGCGATCGTCGCCGAGAAGGGCGGCGACTTCCTGACCGCGACCGCGGGCAACCATATGGAGGCGATGCTGGCCGCCTACGGGTCGGGCGCCGCCAAGCTCAGCCACGCGCGCCGGAGCCGCATCCTCAACATCGACATCGGCGGCGGCACGACGAAGCTCGCGCTCGCGGATCGGGGCGACGTCGTTTGGACGGCGGCGCTGCACGCCGGCGGCCGCCTGATCGCGGCCGAGGGCGGCGCGGTCTCGCGGATCGAGCCGACCGGCCGCCATTACGCCGAACGCGCCGGCGTCGAGCTGGCGCTCGGCGCGCCGGTCGGGCCCGAAGAGATGGCCGCCGTCGCCCGCGTGATCGCGGACGCGCTCTTGCGCGCCGCGACCGAACGCCCGCTCGGCGAGGACGTGAGCGAGCTCTTTCTGACGGACGTGCCGGAAGACTTCGCCGATATCGACGGCGTCGTCTTCTCCGGCGGCGTCGGCGCCTATGTCAGCGGCCAGGAGAGCCGCGACTTCGGCGATCTCGGCGTCCATCTCGGCGCGATCCTGCGCGAGCGGGCCGCGGCGGGCGCCTTCGGCGCGCCGATGATCGCGGGCGGATCGGCGATCCGCGCCACCGCCCTCGGCGCGTCGGAATACTCGGTTCAGCTCTCCGGCCAGACCAGCACGGTGACCGCGCCCGGCCGCAGCCTGCCGCGCCGGAACATGCAGGTCCTCAAACCCGCGATCGATCTCGCGGCGGAGCCGGACGCGCCGGCGGTCGCCGCCGCCATCCGCGACCACTACGAGGCCTTCGATCTCGATCCGACGGCGGACGAAGCCGTCCTCGCCTTCGAGTTCCACGGCGCGCCGGACTATCCGCGGATCCGCACGCTGGCCGATGGCCTCGCCCAAGCGCTCTCCGGCCGGATCGCCGCCGGCGAGGGGCTCTACGTGATGATCGACGGCGACATCGCGCTGACCCTCGGCGGGATCTTGCGCGAAGAGCTGGGCGTCGCGAACGACCTTCTCGTCCTCGACGGGATCAGCCTGCGCGACTTCGACTATATCGATCTCGGGAAGATCCGGCTGCCGTCCTTCACGGTGCCGGTCACCGTCAAGTCGCTCCTCTTTTCGGATGATCCGCGCGGACCGCGCCGTCAGGAGCGCATCCAATTCACGCCGCCCGGCGCGCGCGGCGATCGCCATCATCACCATCGCCACCATCACCATCACCATCAGCACGGCCGTGGTCGCGGCGGCGACTAGCGACCGGAGCGGCGCTCGACGGGCGACGGCGTCCGCCGCTCGATCGGCGCCGAGCTCTAGAGCGCGAAACAGGAGAGACGCGTGTCCGAGGATCGAACGGCGACGCCCCGGAAGGAAGTCAACCGAAATCCGAGACGGAACAGCTCACGGCTGTCTTCGGTCACGACGGCCATCCATCTCCTGAAAGCGTTCACGGACGAGGATCACGAGCTCGGCATCAGCGAGCTGGCGAAGCGGCTCGACGTCGCCAAGAGCACGGTGCATCGGCTGGCGACCGCGCTGCTCGGCGAGGGGCTCCTGCAGCAGAATCCCGAGACGGGCCGTTACGGCCTCGGCGTCGGGCTGTTCCTGCTCGGCTCGCTCGCCCGCGCGCGGCTCGACGTGACGACGGAGTCGAAGCGCGTGCTGAAGGCGCTGAGGGAGCGCACCAAGGAGAACGTCCGCCTCGCGGTCCTCGAACGCGCCAGCGTCGTCTTCCTGCATGATTTCGAGGGCGATCACCCGGTTCGCCTGCGCTCGATGACGGGCCAGCTCCGCCCGGCCTTCTGCACAGCCGAGGGGCTGTGCCTGATCTCCGGGCTGCGCGCGCAGCAGCTCGAGGAGTTTCTGTCCTTTCCGCGCTATCAGCGCACCAAGCAGACCGTGGTCGAAGAGGAAGCCTTCCTGGCCCGGATCCGCAAGGTCAAGCAGCGCGGCTACGCCTTCGAGGACGAGGAGTGCGACGCCGGCACGCGCTGCGTCGCCGCGCCGGTCTACGACGCCGAGGCCCGGATCGTCGCGGCGATCGGCGTCGCCGGCCCGCGCGCCCGGATCCGCAAGAGCCAGGCGCCGAGGCTGGCGCAGACGGTCATCGAGGCGGCGAACGAGGTCTCGCAGAGCATGGGACTGGTCCGGCGCCAGCCGATCTACGTCTGAGGGAGGCGGCGCATGGCGCAAATCGTCAACGAGCGCGACGGCGCAAGCTTCGCCTGCGAAGAGGGCGACACGATCCTGCGCGCCGCGCTCAGGGCCGGGATCGGCATGCCCTACTCCTGCAACACCGGCTCCTGCGGCAACTGCCGGTTCGAGCTCGTCGAGGGCGGCGTCCGGCATCTGCGCGCGGATCCGCCGGCCTGGTCGGAGCGCGATCTGAAACGCAACCGGTGGCTCGGCTGCCAGGCGGCGCCGGAGGGCGATTGCCGCGTGAAGTTTCGCGCGATGGAGGACTACGCGCCGCCCGTGCGCCCGGCGAGGCGGCGCGCCGAGCTGACGAGCGTCGCGCCGATCACGCGGGACATCAGCGAGTTCGCCTTCCGCGTCGACGGCGATCAGGACTTCCGGCCCGGCCAATACGCGCTCCTTCACGCGCCCGGCGTCGACGCGCCGCGCGCCTATTCGATGTCGAGCCTGCCGAGCGACGAGGGCTGGCGGTTCATGATCAAGCGGGCGCCCGAAGGCGCGGCGACCGGCTGGCTCTTCGACGCCGCCATCGGCGCCGAGCTCGAGATCGACGGCCCTTACGGCACGGCGTATCTGCGCGAGGACAGCCCGCGCGACATCGTGCTTCTGGCCGGCGGATCGGGCCTCTCGCCGATGGTCTCGATCGCGCGCGCCGCCGTCGCGTCCGGCATGGCCGAGAGCCGGGCGATCCGGTTCTTCTACGGCGCGCGCGAGACCGGCGATCTCTGCGGGCCGGACGCGCTGGGCCCGGACGCCGCGGCGAAGGTCGCCTTCACCGCCGCGCTGTCCGATCCCGAGCCCGGCGCGGACTGGACCGGACCGACCGGCTTTCTGCACGAGGTCGCGCTCGCCGAGATGGGCGAGGCGCTCAAGCAGTGCGAGATCTACTTCGCCGGCCCGGCGGCGATGTCCGCCGCGGTCCAGAAGATGGCCCACGGCGCCGGCGCGGCCATGAGCCAGCTTCACTTCGACGAGTTCTATTGACGAACGCATGGAGACGGGATGACGGCGCTGGATCTGACCCTCGGCTGCTGGGACTACGACCGGGTGCAGCCTTTGATCGACGGCCGCGTGCGGCCGCAAGGGATCGATCTGCGCTTTCTCAACATGATCGTCGAGGAGACGTTCTTCCGGATGGCGCGGAATCGCGAGTTCGACGTCGCCGAGATGTCGATGTCCTCCTACGTCGTGTCCCTGTTCAAGCCCGAGCGCCCGTTCGTCGCGATCCCGGTCTTCCCGTCGCGCTTCTTCCGCCATTCCTGCATCTACGTGAACGCGGAGGCCGGCGTGCGCGAGCCCAAGGACCTGATCGGCAAGCGCTTCGGCTGCCCGGAATACCAGATGACCGCGCCCGTCTGGATCAGAGGGATCCTCTCGGACCATTACGGCGTGCCCGTCGACGGCCCGATCTACGTCACCGGCGGCGAGGAGACGCCGAACCGCGAGGAGAAGATCGCGCTCGACCTGCCGCCGAATTTCAAGCTCGAGCGGATCGGCCCGGAGGACACCCTCGCCCGGATGCTCGCCGAGGGCCGGATCGACGCGTTTCACACCGCGAGGAAGCCCTCCACCTATGACGGCGCGCGGGTGCGGCGGCTCTTTCCCGACTATGTCGAGGTCGAAAAGGCGTATTGGCGCGACACCGGGATCTTCCCGATCATGCATGTCGTCGCGATCCGGCGCGAGATCTACGAGGCGAACCGCTGGATCGCGATGAACCTCTTCCAGGCGTTCCGCGAGGCGCAGCGGCTCTGCTACGAGGGCTTGCGCGAGACGGCGGCGCTCAAGGGCATGCTTCCCTGGTTCAACGCCCATGTCGAGGACACGCTCGATTTGATGGGCGAGGATTTCTGGCCCTACGGCGTCGAGAAGAACCGCCGCGTGCTCGACGTCTTCCTGCGCTATCACCACGAGCAGGGGCTCAGCCCGCGCAAGCTGGGGGTGGACGAGATGTTCGCGCCCGAGACCTATGAGGAGTTCGTCATTTGACGCGCGTGACCATCCCGCAGCTGCGCGAGAAGAAGCGGCGCGGCGAGAAGATCTTCGGCGTCGTCGCCTGGGACTTCCATATGGCCGCGATCGCCGACCGGGTCGGCGTCGACATCGTCTCGGTCGGCGACACCGTCGGCAAGAACCTCTGGGGCCGCGACAACCCGCTCGAGATCACCATGGACGAGATGATCGTGGTGACGCGGGCGGCGCGCGCCGGCGTGAAGCGGGCGCTCGTCAGCGCGGATTTTCCCTACGGGCCGCTGCAGGAAGGCGTCGACGAGGCCGTGCGCGCCGGGATCCGCTTCGTCAAGGAGGCGGGCGTCGATCTCGTCAAGCTCGACGGCGCCGCCGACTACCCCGAGGCGGTGACCGCGCTCACCCGCGCCGGCGTGCCGGTCTGGGCCCAGTTCGGGCTGACGCCGCAGACGGCGTTGGCGTCCGGGCTTCCCTACGAGAACCAGGCCGGCGCGACGGAAGCGGCGCCGGGCATGGAGGAGCGGCTGATCGCCGAGGCCAAAAGGCTCGCCGACGCCGGCGCCCTGCTCCTCGACTTCACCAATTCCGGGCCGGTGATCGGGCCGAAGGTCGTCGCGGCGGTCGATATTCCGGTGATCGGCGGGTTCGGCGGCGGCCCGTGGCTCGACGGGCGGGTGCGGCTGGCGCAGGCCGCCGTCGGCTACAATGTCTCGGCGCTCGACAAGGCGCCCGACGCATACGCCAATGTCGCGCGGATCATCCACGACGCGCTCGCCGAATGCGCCGCCGACGTCCGCTCAGGCCGCCAGATCAAGGGACAGCCGGGGAGGTAGGTCATGCCGATCGCCGAGATCGACGGAATCGAGACCCACTACGAGATTCGCGGCGACGGGCCGCCGCTCCTGATGTTCGCGCCGGGCGGCTTCGACGCGCAGATGTCGAAATGGACGGATCTCGGCGTCTACAAGCGCATCCGGCTGCTCGACCACTTGCCGGCCGAGTTCGCCTGCATCCTCTTCGACCGGCGCGAGAACGGCCGCTCGGGCGGCCGCGTCGAGCGGATCGGCTGGGCGCATTTCGTCCGGCAGGGCGCGGGGCTCCTCGATCATCTCGGGATCGAGCGGGCGCATCTCATGGGCGGCTGCATGGGCTGCGCGCCGGTCGCCGCCTTCGCCGCGCGGCTGCCCGAGCGCGTCCTCTCGATGGTCCTTTACTGGCCGGTCGGCGGCGCCCATTACCGGATCAACGCGCATCAGCGCTTCGCCCGCCATCTCGCCTTCGCGGAGGAGAACGGGCTCCAGGCCGTGGTCGACCTCGTCCGCTCGCATGACAAGAACTTCAGCGCCGATCCGCGCGGCGGACCGTGGGGCCAGCCGATCCGGAACTCGGACGCCTTCGCGGCGGCGTATGCGGCGCTCGACCCCTCTCGGTATCTGCTCGCGGTCCGCGGCATGGCGAACGGCCTCTTCGACCGCGACACCGCGCCGGGCGCCGAGCCCGAGGAGCTGATGGCTCTCGACATCCCGAGCCTGATCGTGCCGGGCGCCGACAAGGCGCACGCGACCTCGGCGGCGCGGTATCTCGAGGAGTGCCTGGAGGGATCGGCGTATTGGGACGCGCCGCCCGACGCGCAGACCGAGGAGACCGCGCCGAGCCGGATCCTGGCGTTTCTTCGGGCCGTCTCGTCCTCGGGATAACCGGCGTCGAGCGCCGGGCCGCGACGGGCGCCGCCGCGCGTAGCGGGCGACGATCGGATTACGAGCGCGGCTTCTCGGTTCTGCGCCGCCTTGCTCGCGCGGCTGAACGGAGCGCAACCATGGCGATCAGAACGGTATTGGTCTTCGAAGGCCCGGACGGGCTTTGGACGCGCGACTATCCGATGCCCATCCCGCCCCATCCCGGCCTCGGGATCCGGCTCGACGTCTACGAAGTGATGAATGTCGATGCGGTGTCCGATGGCGCGCCCGGCGCGGATTGCGTCTGCCGGGTCAGCTTCGATCCGCCCGCCAGCGACGCCTTCGATGCGAAGCATCTGCGCCGCCTGGGCTTCGCTTTCGATCCGCCGAACGCGGATCAGCTCCAAGTCGGTCGCCGCGCGGCCGGGCCTCCGCCTGCTCTGATCGAGAAGGCGGAGCCGCCCTTTCGAACGCTGCTGGTCACGTTTTCCGAGACGCGACCTGGACGGCCGCGGTCGCCACCTCCTCCCCGGTCTCGCCGGGCGAGCGCGTCCCGCTCGAGAACGCCGCGCCTCTCAAGGTCGAGACGGCGCTCGTCGGAGATTGGGGCTTCGACGTGACCTACATCGTGACGCCCGATCCGGCCCTTACGAAGACGGACGCGGAGCTCGAAGCTGCGCTCGGTCGCGTCGGGTTCGAGCCGGGCGTCTACTGCTGACGTCTCGCGCGACCGAGACGAATGCGGACGCCGGCGGTCCCGCGCAGGACCGCTTTCTCGATCGAACCGCGAGAGGCCGCGCGCGGCGCGCTATCCGACCCGATCGAGCGTCGACGGCGCGAAGAGGTTCTCCAGCGCAATCGGCGCGTCGACGATCCTTTGCGCGACAGCGTGGCCCATGAGCGTCTCCAGCACCTTGCGGTTCGGCTCGACGCCATAGGGCAACGGATCCTCCATCGCCTCGAGCGCCGCCAGATGGACGCGATCCGCAGGGCTCGGGTCGCCGATGCGTCCGGCGCGGAGATCGTCGAGATAGGGCCGCTTCGAGGCGGCGAAGGCGTCGAAGAGCTGCGTCGCGAGGTCCGGCGCGGCCGCGAGGACGTCGTCGCGGATCACGACCAGATGGTTGATCGGATAGAAGCCGCGCGACTTCAGCGCCGCCGCGCCGGCGGTGAAGGCGTCCGGGATCAGCGGCCGCGTCGTCTCGTCGGCGGCAAGGCCCACCGCGGCCGGAATGTCGCCGCGCGCGAGCTGCTCTTCGAGGCTTCCCGCGCCGCCGAGATCCTCGACGTTCTCCGGAAGCCGCCAGTCCGGCACATGCTCGTCGTCGGACCGCGCCCATGCGACCTTCGCGAGGTCGAGCCCGTGCTCCTCGGCCAGGATCGCCCGCGCCCAGACGCCGGTCGTCACCGTGTAGCCGCGCTTGACGCCGACGCGCCTTCCCTCCAAGTCCCTCGGCGAGCGAATGTCGGCGTTCCGGCTCGCCACGATCGCCTGATGATGAAAGCCGCGCACCAGGAAGACCGGGATCGCGGTCAGCGCGGCGCCGTAGGCCTTGGCGGTGACATAGGTCGTGAGCGCCATCTCGCTGACGTCGTAGGCGCCCTCGCGGACCATGCGGCGGAACGCCCGCGGCAGCGGGTTCACCTCCTCGAAGGCGAGGTCGAAATCCGGCAGGCCGATCTCGCCCGCCTTCAGCGCCCGATTGGCGCCCTGCAGGCGCGACACCGCGGTCAGAACGCGCTTTGACATGTCGCCTCCCTCAACAGCAATCGCCGTCGCCCTCGTCGACCAGGGCGCCGCGCAGCCAAGATTGCGGCAGGTCCGCCGCGCTCACTTCCGCCGCCGGCTTGAACAGCCTCAGCCTGTGGCGGGCCGTCCGGCCGGTCCAGAACAGGATCGTCGTCATGCGCGTCGGCAGGCCCGGCAGCCGGCCGGCCTCCTCGGAGACGAGGACGATCTCGTCCTCGGGCACCTCGAAGCGCGCGCGCACCAGCGCCTCGATCCTTTCGAGGTCGGCGGCGCCCGCCGCGCCCGTCTTCCGGCTCGCAAACATGCCGTCCTCTCCGTCCGCCGGACGGCCCGCGCGTGGCCGTTCCTTCATGCGGAACTTCGTTCTTGCCGGCAGTCTGGCGCTTTGCTAGCCAAGGGTCAACGCCGAAACAGGGAGGCATAGCGCGTGGCCGAGAAAGTGCTCGCCGCCGTCAGGACGGGCCCGGAGCGGACCGAGCTCCGCGAATTCGACATGCCCGACATCCCGGACGACGCGGCGCTGATGAAGATCGAGGTCGCCGGCGTCTGCGGCACCGACGTCAAATTCTACTCGAAGCCGCCGATCGACGACCCGGTGATCATGGGCCACGAGAATATCGGCGTCATCGCCAAGGCCGGGAAGACCTTCGAGAAGCGCAAGGGCCTCAAGGAAGGCGACCGGATCTTCGCCGAGCACTATGTCGGCTGCATGAACTGCGAGCACTGCCATCGCGGCGACTACCGGCTCTGCATGGCCACGGACTGGCGCAAGAACCCGGAAGGGATTCGCTTCGGCTACACGCCGATGACGCGCGCGCCGCATCTCTGGGGCGGCTTCGCCGAGTACATGTACCTGCCCTGGAACTCGGTGCTCCACAAGGTGCCGGACGGGCTCTCGCCCGAGCTCGCCGGCGTGGTGACGCCGATGGCGAACGGCATCCAATGGGCGCTCTTCGATTGCGGCGTCGGCTACAACACGCGGCTTCTCGTGCAGGGTCCGGGGCAGCAGGGGCTCAGCCAGGTGGTCTCGGCCAAGCAGGCGGGCGCCTCGCTGATCATCGTGACCGGGACCTCGAAGGACGAGATCCGGCTCGACGCGGCCGAGAAGCTCGGCGCCGACTACACGATCAATGTCGAGGAGGAGGATCCGGTCGCGCGGATCGCCGAGATCACCTCGGGCGAGGGCGTCGACGTGGCGCTCGACTGCACCGCGGGCGCCGGCACCGCGCCGCTCTTGCTCGGTCTCGAAGCGTTGAAGCGCAAGGGCGGCACGCTCCTCGTCCAGCAGGAGGTGGCGGAGTTCCCGAGCTTCCCGCTGGCCAAGCTCTGCAACAAGTACGTCACCGTCAAATGCGCGCGCGGCCACAATTTCGAGAGCTGCGAGCTGGCGCTGCAGCAGCTCAATTCCGACCGCTTTCCGCTCGACCTCATCACCACGCACCGCTTCGCGCTCAAGGACGCGCATGACGCGATCAAGGCGGTCGGCGGCGCCGGCGACGTGATCCACGTCTCGCTGATGCCATGGCTCTAGAGGCGGACGACCGCGTTCCGGCGACCCTCGTCACGGGCTATCTCGGCGCAGGCAAGTCGACGCTTCTCAATCACCTGCTCGCGAACGCCGAAGGGCGGCGCTTCGCGGTGATCGTCAACGAGTTCGGCGATATCGGGATCGACGGCGAGCTGATCGACGCCGGCGAAGAGGAGCTGATCGAGCTCAGCTCGGGCTGCCTCTGCTGCGTCGTCCGCGGCGACCTGATCCGGACGCTGAGAAGGCTCCTGAAACAGGAGCCGGCGCTCGACGGCGTCCTCATCGAGACGACCGGCGTCGCCAATCCGAGCCCGGTCGTCCAGACCTTCGTCGTCGACCAGGTCTTGGCGGCGCGCGCGCGGCTCGACGCGGTCGTCACCGTCGTCGACGCGGTCCATATCGACAGGCAATTGGCCGAGAGCGCGGACGCCGCCGACCAGGTCGCGCTCGCGAGCGTGATCCTCCTCAACAAGACCGCCGCCTCGGACGATCCGGACGCCGCCGCGGCCGCCCTCCGCGAGATCAACCCGCACGCGCCGATCCATCGCGTCGACCGGTGCCGGGTCGATCCGAGCGTCGTGCTCGGGACGCGGAGCTTCACGCTCGATCGCGTGGCCGCGGACCTGGCGCAGGAAGACGCGGGCCACGACCACGACCACGTCGCGGCGAACGGGATCGCCAGCGTCTCCATCGAGCTCGACGGCGCGCTCGATCCGGCGCTGGTGGAATCGTGGCTGGAGCGGCTGCTGATGCTGCGCGGCGCCGACATCCTTCGGCTCAAAGGCGTCCTCGACGTCGCCGGAGAAGACCGGCGCGTCGTCGCGCAGGCGGTTCACATGATGTATGAAGGCGACCACGGCGCGCCTTGGGGCGACGTCCCGCGCCGCTCGCGGCTGGTCGCGATCGGCCGCCATCTCGACGCCGCCGAAATACGCGACGGTCTCGCCGCCTGCCGCGCGACCGTCCCAGCTTGAGGAGCCCGTCATGCCCGTCGTCGTCACCGACATCAAGCGCGCCGACGCCGATCTCGCCGCCTCCTTCGCGGCGTTCGGCGTCGCGACCGTCCACGAGGCGCAGGGCCGCGTCGGGCTGATGCGCCAGCGCCTGAGGCCGATCTACCGCGGCGCGGCGATCAGCGGAACCGCGGTCACCTGCACGCTGCCGCCCGGCGACAACTGGATGATCCATGTCGCCGTCGAGCAATGCCGGCCCGGCGACGTGCTGGTCGCCGCGGCGATCTCGGAGTCGCATTCGGGCTATTTCGGCGAGCTCCTCGGCACGTCGCTCAACGCGCGGGGCGTCCGCGGGCTGATCCTCGACGCCGGCTGCCGGGACGTGCGCGAGCTCGAGGAGCTCGGCTTTCCCGTTTGGTCGCGGTCGATCTCGGCGCACGGCACGGTCAAGGAGACGCTCGGCGACGTCAACGTGCCGGTGTCCTGCGGCGACGAGATCGTGCGGCCGGGCGACGTGATCGTCGCCGACGACGACGGCGTCGTCGTCGTGCCGCGGCTGAAGGCGGCCGAGGTCGCGGCGGCGGCCCGGGCGCGCCTCGACAAGGAGGCCGAGGCCCGCGCGCGCTACCAGGCCGGCGAGCTCGGCCTCGACGTCAATCGGATGCGCGGGCGCTTGGCCGACAAGGGGCTCGTCTATATGCGCCAAGACGACTGGGAGAAGGGTCAATGATCATCGACTGCCACGGTCACTACACGACCGAGCCGAAGCAGTTCATGGACTACCGCAAGGCCCAGATCGCCGCCTTTGAATCGGGCGGCGCGGCGCCGACGTTTCCCGAGATCTCCGACGACGATATCAGACAGTCGGTCGCAGACAACCAGCTCAAGGCGCTGAAGGAGCGCGGCGCCGACATGACGATCTTCAGCCCGCGCGCCTCCGGCATGGGCCACCATGTCGGCGACGAGGCGGTCTCGAAGACCTGGACGCGCCATTGCAACGACATGATCCACAGGGTCACGCGGCTCTTTCCGGACAACTTCGTCGGCGTCTGCCAGCTGCCGCAGAACCCGGCGGCGCCGATCGCCAACGCGATCGAGGAGCTGGAGCGCTGCGTGCGCGAGCTCGGCTTCGTCGGCTGCAACCTCAACCCGGATCCCTCGGGCGGCATGTGGACCGGCGCGCCGCTGACCGACCGGTCCTGGTATCCGTTCTTCGAGAAGCTGGTCGAGCTCGAGGTTCCGGCGATGATCCACGTCTCCGGCTCCTGCAATCCGAACTTCCACATGACCGGCGCCCACTACATCAACGCCGACACCGCCGCCTTCATGCAGTTCCTGCAGGGCGACCTGTTCTCGGACTTCCCGGAGCTGAAGCTGATCATTCCGCATGGCGGCGGCGCCGTTCCCTATCATTGGGGCCGCTATCGCGGCCTCGCCGACATGCTGGGCAAGCCGCCCTTGCGCGAGCACGTCATGCGCAACGTCTTCTTCGACACCTGCGTCTATCACCACGCCGGCGTCCGGTGCCTCTTCGAGGTCGTCGACATCGACAACATCCTGTTCGCGTCGGAGATGTTCGGCGCGGTGAAGGGCGTCGATCCGGAGACCGGGCATAATTTCGACGACACCAAGCGCTATGTCGACGCGCTCGAGCTGAGCGACGCCGACCGCGCGAAGGTGTTCGAGCTCAATGCGCGGCGGGTCTATCCGCGCCTCGACCGTCTTCTGAAATCCCGCGGCAGGTAGCGTCGCGTCGCATATTGCAGGCGCTGCATAGCGGCTATGCGGCTGACCGGAATCAATTGAGCATCCGGGATTTTCTCTTACGTTGCGTTGCAACATAAGAGGAGAATCTCGATGAGTGCCGCCACTGCCGCCCCGCGCGGCGTCGATTATCGATCCATCGCCGAGACCTTCGCGCCGGGCGCGTTCAGCGCCGATCCGTTCGGGCTCGTCTCGGGCTACAAGGCGTATCGGATCTTCACCGCATTGAGCGAAAAGTCGGACGCGCAGCTCGCCGCGCTGGGCCTCTCGCGAAACGACATCCCGCGCGCCGCGATGCGCGCCGCGGACGCTCTCTACAGGAAGTGAGCCGTCCGATCGAACGTGACGATGATCGTCGGAATCGTTGAGGAATTCGCCGCCCCGGCCTCGAGCCGGAGCCTCGGCGCCGTCGCCTGCTGTTTCGAGAAGAGCGGCGGCGCTGCGTCCGGATCCTGCGCCTCGCGACGGTTCTGGGGCCCCTGGTCGAGCCGGGGGCGGCGCAACGTCGAGGCGCGCGCCGTCCACGCGCTCGGATCCATCGAACTTCGACGCGCTCTATAGCGGGATCTGCTTAGGTGAATGCGACGCTGATGACGCCGTCATCCCGGAAAGCCGCAGGCTTATCCGGGATCCAGGGCC
>CAZPTD010000022.1:0-26872 GCA_964588915.1 uncultured Neomegalonema sp.
CAGCGCCGGCGTCACCGTCGACGACATCGCCAAGCGCCTGATCGATTGCGGCTTCCACGCGCCGACGATGAGCTGGCCGGTCGCCGGCACGCTGATGATCGAGCCGACGGAATCCGAACCCAAGGCCGAACTCGACCGCTTCTGCGACGCGATGCTCGCGATCCGCGACGAGGCGCGCGCGATCGAGGAAGGCCGAATGGACCGCGAGAACAACCCGCTCAAGCACGCGCCGCACACGATGGAGGATCTCGTCGGCGAATGGGAGCGTCCCTACAGCCGCGAGCAGGCCTGCTTCCCGCCGGGCGCGTTCCGGGTCGACAAATACTGGGCGCCGGTCAACCGCATCGACAACGTCTATGGCGACCGGAACTTGGTCTGCGCCTGTCCGCCGCTCGAGGCCTACGCCGACGCCGCCGAGTAGCGCGGTCCCGCCCTCCGGCCGAACGGGCGTTCGGTCGGAGGGCGGAGCGCCCGGCGCCGTCCACGCCAAGCGAAGAGAGGCGAGGAGCCTCGATGAGCCGGCCGGCGCGCCGCCGCGTCAGAGCAGATCGTCGGCGTAGCTGATGAAGAGACGCAGCGCCGCGAGACGCTGGTCGCGGTCCTGGATCTGATCGAGCGATTCGAGGAACGCCGCGCCCACCACGCAGTCGATCCACAATTTGTCCGGCGGCAGCGGCAGACCGAGGAGATAGGCGTTCCGGATCGCCTCGATGTCCGCCTCCTGGCTCTCCGCCGGCCGGAAGCGGCGGATCATCGCGATCGATCGGTCGACGACCGTCTCCATGAACGGACCGGTCAGCAGCGTGACCAGCTCGGTTTCGGCCATCACCGGCCGCTGCGTCGTCGAGTCGTCCGTCAGGAGATCGATGTTCACCGACATCAGCTGATAGGCGAATTCGGGATCGTCGGCGAACACGCGCTGCATCACGAGATTGGTGCGGATCGGCGACAGGCAGGATTCGACGTCGTATTCGAACGTGCGCACCAGGAACTCGACATTGATGTCGGCGAACGCCTCCACCAACTCGTCGCTGGCCGTCGAGGCCTTTTGGGCGACGAGCTGGCCGCTCAGATTGAAGGCGAGCTCCATCAGTTCGGGCGCCGTCACCGTCGGCCCGACATTCGCGACGATGAAGTCCCGGATGATCTGCACATAGGCGCGAAACTGCTCCGGCTTCTCGCGCCTCAGGCGGGCGAAGAGCGGCTCGCCGGCGGCGATCATCTCCTCGAACTCCTCGAGCGTGAAGCCCGAGAGATCGCCCACCGGCTGCGCGTAGACCGTCCTCAGCCGAGGGTCTCGCGCGTCCTGGCCGATGAAGGTCGCGCCGGCGCCGACCACGAGAACGATCGCCGCCAACGCGGCGGCGATCGGACGAAGCGTCCGGCGCCAGAACGCAGGCGGCCCGGCGTCCGCGCGCGCGTGGAATCTCAGCATATGACACCCTCCCGAAATCAATGACGTAGGCGACGAAGTCGGAAGTCTTGGGCGATTATGAGGCGCCGGCGTCTCCGTCGAGGAGCGGCGGCGCGCCGATCGCCCGCGCGCCGGCGTCGAGATCGCGGGCGACGTCCTCGGGCAATGCGACCATGCCGCCCGCCCGCGCCTCGGCCCTGGACTCGGGCTCGCCCGGAAAGAAGATCTCCTCGGCCCCCGGCGCTTTCGGCGTCGCCTTGAGCGCGTCGACGAGCCGCTCCATGTCCGCGACGAACGCCGAGAGCGGCCGGAAGGCGGCGATGTCGAGCGCGATCGCGAGATGGCCGGCGCCGCTCGCTCCGGTCGGCATGTAAGGCCCGGTGATCGCGGCGCCGAAGAGCCCGCCGGACAGCACGCCCGAGAGCGCGTCCATCATCACCGCGATCGCGTAGCCCTTATGGCCGGCCATCGGCAGAATCGTCCCGGCGATCCCGGCCGCCGGATCGGTCGTCGGCGCGCCCGAGGCGTCGACCGCCCAGCCCTCCGGGATCGCCTCGCCGCGGGCCTTCGCCGCGTAGAGCTTGCCGCGGGCGACGGCGGTGTTGGCGATGTCGAGACACATCGGGCCGTGGCGGCCGGCGGGCGCGGCGATCGACCACGGGTTGTTGCCGACCCGCTTCTCGCGGCCGCCGACCGGCGCCATCGCCGGGCTGGCGTTCGTGGTCAGGAGCCCGACGCAGCCCTCGGCGGCGGCGCGGCGCGTGTAGTACATCGCCGTCCCGAAATGACCGGAATTGCGCACCGAGACCGCGCCGACGCCGTGCGTCCGCGCCTTCTCGACCGCGAGCGCCATCGCCTCCGCCGCCATCCGTTGGCCGAGCCCGTCGCCGCCGTCGATCACCGCGATCGCGCCGGCGTCGACCACGCGCTGCGCCGCCGCCCGCGGCTTGATCGCGCCGGTGCGGATCCGCTCGCCATACCAGAAGAGCCGCATGATCCCGTGCGAGGCGTGGCCCCAGAGATCGGCCTGGACGAGCGTGTCGGCCAGAAGCCGCGCGTCGTCCTCGCCGAGCCCGAGCCGAAGGCCGGAGGCGGCGGCGAAGGCGCGCAGCCGGTCCGCCTCGATCCGGACCGCCATCGCTCAGGCGCCCGTCTCGGCGTCGATCCGGCGCGTCTCGCCGGTCGCCGCCGAAGTGCGGGTCGCGTCGATGGAGGCGTAGGTCCAGAAGATCCGGAGCCGCTCAGTCGCGGACGCGTTGACGAAGCGGTGCGGCGTCTCGGCCGGCGCGATGGTCACGTCGCCGGCCGCGAGCGCCGTCCTCTCGCCGTCGATCTCGACGATCGCCGCGCCTTCGAGCACGAGCACGCTCTCCTCGCAATTGTGCCAATGGAGCGGGATGGCGGCGCCGGGCTCGAACTCGGTGACGCCATTGAGAAGGCTCGTCGCGCCGCGCGCGGCGGTCGCGATCTTGACGGTGCGCGCGCCGCCGCCGCGGTCGATCGCCGGCAGCTCGCTCGGCCGCAGGATCGCGGCCCGGCCCCGCGCCGCCTCAGCCATGACCGGACCAGACCGCGCGCGGCACGAAGATCTCGCCGCGCGCGAGGAGCCGCGCGGTGCGCACGAGGCCGGCGGATCTGATCTCGAAGCCGTCCGACCCAGAGGCGAAATCGAGCAGCACGTCGATCCGCCCGAGCGGATGCTCGAGCGTGATCGTCGTCGGGCCGGCGTTCGGCCGCGCGAAGAGCCCGTCGGCGATCGCGCCCGGCGTCATCACGCAGGAGGCGATGCATTGCGCGCCGGTCACCGCCATGCTCGGATGGCAGCTCCAGGGCGTGAAATACCGCGCCGCGACCGCGCCGCCCGCCCGCGCCGGCGCGAGCACGGCGAATTTCGGCGTGACGCTCTTCGTCACGTCGCCGAGCCCCATCAGCGCGCCGGCCTCGATCCGAAGCGCCTCGAAGCGCTCGTAGAAGCCTCTGTTCGCGTCGAGCTCCTCGGCGCTCTCGTAGCCGCTCAGCCCGAAATCCTCGGCCCGCCCGATCACCACCGGCATGGCGACGTCCATGCAGGTGACCTCGACGCCCTGGATCGCGTCGCGCGGATTGCCGGTCGGCAGGAACGCGCCCGTGACCGAGCCGGCGACGTCCATGAAGGCGAGCTCGATCGGCGACGCGGTCCCGGGCACGCCGTCGATCGCCGTCTCGCCGGCGTATTCGACCTGGCCGCCCGGCGTTCGGACCTTGGCCAGGATCCGCGCGCCGGTGTTGACGGCGCGGATCTTGACCTCGGTGACGCCGTCCTTTGCCGGCATGAGGCCCATCTCGATCGCCGCCGGTCCGACGCCGGAGAGGATGTTGCCGCAGGTCGGCTTGAAGTCGACGAGCCGCTCCTTCACGTCGACCTGGGCGAAGAAGTAGTCGATCTCGGCCCAATCATCCTCGGAGGGCGACAGCATCGCGACCTTGGTCGTCACTGTCGCGCCGCCGCCGACGCCGTCGATGTTCAAGGCGTGCCCGGCTCCGACCGCGGCGATCAGCGCCTCGGCCAAAGTCTCGCGGTCTTCCGGCAAATCGGCGCGTTCGAAGTAAGGCCCACGCGACGTGCCGCCGCGCAAGAAGTGATACGGGATCGCGGTCTGGGTCATCGGAACGGCCATGGCAGCCGGACGAGCTCCTGCAGGAGCCCGGGCGGATAGTCGCGGTTCAGCATGTCGCCCATGAAGAGCATGAGCGCGAGGCCCGCCGCCGAATAGACCGCGACGAGCGGCCAGGACTTGCGCGCGCGGATGGCGAAATACGCGATCAGGAACAGCCCGAGCGCGATGATGAAGCCGACGAGCGCGGTCAGGACGAGCAGCCCGACCAGCCAGGCGAGCGTCTCCCAGAGCCCGCGCGGCGCGCGCCCGTCCTCGCCCGTCGCCTCGCGATCGGCGAAGATCGGGTCCGTCGCCGGCGCGATCAGCATGCGGATGAGGAGCAGGAGACAGGCGATGAGGCCGGCGGCGGAGACGAAGGCCGGCAAGAGCATGTCGCTCACCGCCGGATTGCGCCTTCCGTCCGAGATAATGACGTCCGCGAACGGCGCGATCGTGTAGGCGTCGAACAACGTCGCGGCGAGATAGGCGGCGACGAAGAGCAGGAACAGCATCGGCGCGCGCTTGCCGGCGCCGCCGAGCTGGCCTTCGGTGTAGATCTTCCGTCCCTGCTTGACGCCGAGCGCGACCGAGATCAGCGTCAGCACGAGGATCGCGATCACGATCGGCGAGAAGACGTAGCCCATCACCTCGTCCGGGCGCGTGCGCGACTGGATGTCGACCTGCTGATAGAATTGATAGGCGTAGGTCTCGACCGGATCGGCGAGCACGAAGCCGATCAGGAAGGCCGGCCGCGACCAGTCGAAGCGCCGCATCATGATGCCGACGACGCCGATCGCGACCAGGGCGGCGAGATCGCCGAGCGACTGGTTGGACTGGAACGCCGCGAAGCTGATGATCACGAACAGGAACGGCGCCAGCAGCGCGAACGGGATCGTCGTCAGCCGCGCGATCGGCGTCGAGAGGAGAATGCAGAGGCCGGCGCCGAAGACGTTGGCCAGCGCCAGCGACCAGACGATGCTGTAGGTGATGTCGAGATTGTCGCTCAGCATCATCGGCCCGGCCTGGAGCTGCCGCTGATCGCCGCTGCCCGGATCGAGGATGACCGCGCCGAGGATGACGAGGAAGATCGCCATCGAGCCGGAGCCGGGGATGCCGAAGAGCAAGGTCGGCACCAGGCCGCCGCCCTCCTTGGCGTTGTTCGAGCTCTCCGGCGCGATCACGCCGCGGATCTCGCCGTCGCCGAACTTGCTCTTGTCTCTGGTCGTCTGGACCGCTTGGCCGTAGGCGATCCAATCGACGACGGAGCCGCCGAGGCCGGGAATGACGCCGACGACGACGCCGATGATCGCGCTGCGGATCGAGAGATAGATGTTGCGCCACCAATCGATCACGCCCTGGAGCCAGCCGGCGCCGAGGCGGGCGTCCTTCGCGATCGCGCGGTCCTGACGCAGAAGCGAGATGATCTCGGGCACCGCGAAGATCCCGAGGCCGACGATGACGAGCTTGATCCCGTCCGAAAGATAGGGCGTGTCGTAGTCGCTCATCCGGTAGGCGCCGTCGGCCGGCCCTTCGCCGATCGTGCCGACGGCGAGCCCGAGCGCCGCCGCGGCCACGCCCTTGAGCGGAATCCGGCCCGAGAGGATCGCCACCATCGAGAGGCCGAGCAGCGATATCGCCAGGAGCTCCGGCGTCTTGAACTCGAGGATGATCGGCCGCGCCGCGAGGATAAAAAGCGTCAGCGAAACCGCGCCGATGATGCCGCCGAAAAGCGACGAGGCGAAGGCGGCCGAGAGCGCCCGCGCCGCTTGCCCGCGCTTGGCGAGCGGAAAGCCGTCGAGCACCGTCGCCTGCGAGGCCGAGGAGCCCGGAATGCCGAGAAGCACGCTCGAGAAGGTGTCCGAGGTCGGAATGACCGCGACGAGGCCGATGGCGAGCGCGAGCGCGCCGTAGCCGTCGAGCTCGTAGACGAAGGGCAGCACCAGGCTCAGGCCGGCGATGCCGCCGAGGCCGGGAAAGACGCCGACGCAGAGCCCGAGCAGCACGCCTGCGAAGAGATAGACCAGCTTATCCGGCGCGAAGACGTAGCCGAGAGCCTCGCCCATCGCTGGAAGGGCGTTCGCGAAATCTTCCAAGCTGTTCCTCCGCGTCGCGGCGGCGCGCCGGCGCGGCGCGCCGCCTTTTCATTGTTATTCGCTTGCGATCTCGACTCCGTAGCGGTCTTTGAGCCAGTTGAGAACGAACTCCTTCGCCTCGGCCGGCACCGAGATCGCCTGCTCGAGCGCGACCTTCGCCGGAGCGCCGGTGAGCTGCGGATAGACGCCGAGCTGCGCCGCCGACATCTCCGCGAAGTCCGGCCGCGCGAAGATCGAGCGGAAGGCGTTCTCGTAGGTCTCGATCAGCGCCGGATCGGAGCCGCCCTTCAGGAACACCATCTTCTGCGCCGCGAAGCCGGAGATGAAGAACGCCTTCCACGCGTCCCATCCCGCGCCCGACGGCTCCTCGCCCTTCATGTTGGCGTAGACTTCCTTGAACGTCGGCACGTCCGGGAAGGTCGGGTCGCGGACGATATTGCCGTCGTCGTCGAGCGAGCCACAGGTCATCATCGGAACGGCCGAGCCCGCTTCGACGAGCGGCGCGACGTTCGCCAGATAGGCGGACGAGGTCTGGTAGTCGATATTGGCCTCGCCGCGCTCGAACATCAGACGTCCGTCGCCACGCCCCTCGATGCCGAAGACCGGCTCGACATTGAAGCCGAGCAGCTCCCAGGCGAGAAGCGGCACGAGGTCGAGACGCGGCGCGCCCTGCGATCCGTAGACGAAGTTCGTCCCGGTGATCGAGTTCGGATCGTCGAGGAACTGCGCGCCGAGATCGGCCGGCAGATAGGCGACGCCGCCGGTGCCCGAGGCGAGCACGACCTCCCAATCCCGATACTCGTAGCGCACGCGCGGGTCGCCGAGGAGATACGGGAACTGGGTCGAGCCGGAGGTGCCGAAGATGACGTCGTCGCCGACCTGCACGTCTTCCTGGAAGTAGTTCGCGCCTTTCGTCGAGCCCGCGCCCGGCATGAAGCGCAGCACGACGTTCGGGTTGCCCGGCAGCGCCTCGGACAGAAGCGGCGCGTAGAAGCCGCCCCAGCTCGCGGAGCCGCCGCCCTCGCCGAACGGGATGATCCATTCGATGGTCTTGCCGGACAGGTCGACCTGCGCCCGCGCCGCGCCGCCGAAACCGGCGATCGCCGCGGCGCCCGCGCCCATCGCCAACGCCTGACGGCGGTTCATCGTCGTTTTGGACATTTTCTACTCCCTTTGTCGCGCCGCCGTTGGAGCCGAAAAGTCGGCTGCGGCGGCGGATCGTCCACCGCCCGCTCGCGACGGCATGATGTCGGCTGAAGCTTGCGCCGAGCTTGCATCAGAAGCGCCTGCTATTCTTCCGACATTTCATACCGTTAATTGTTGACCCAAGCGACGTCGAGCGCGTCTTCGCGCATTCGGGCTTGGCGGCGCGAGGCGGGCCGCATATCGTATACAGATGCATGCGGTCCGGCGAGAAAAATTCCTCAGGAATCTCAGGGCCGCGCGCCCGGTCTTGGCCGCCTTCGCCGCGTCGGCGCTCGGCGTGGCCGTCTTCGATCTCGCCGCGCTGCCGCTGCCCTTCCTTCTCGGGCCGATGTTCGCCTGCCTCGGCTTCGCGCTCGCCGGCGGACGGCTCGCGGCGCCGCGCGCCGTGCCGACCTGGATGCGCACGGTCATCGGCGTCGCCGCCGGCGCCTCGATCACGCCGGCGATCGCGGAGCGCGCCGGCGACTACGCGCTCAGCCTCGTCCTCGTGCCGCTCTTCGTGCTCCTGGCCGCGTTGATCGGCGCGCCCTATTTCCGCCGCCTCTTCGGCTTCGACCGACCGACCGCCTTCTTCGCCGCGATGCCGGGCGGCCTGCAGGACATGGTGGCGATCGGCGAAGACTCGGGCGGCGACGTGCGCGCGCTCGCCCTCGCCCACGCCACGCGCGTCTTCGCGCTCGTCTCGGCGGCGCCCTTCATCATCGCCTTCGTCTGGGACGCGCCGCTGACGAGCGCGCCCGGCCTCTCGGCGGCCGAGAAGAGCGGGACCGACATCGCGCTGCTCCTGCTCTGCGCGATCGGCGGATGGAAGCTCGCGGAGCGCCTCGGCGTCGTCGGCGCGACCGTGATCGGACCGATGGTCGCGGCGGCGGCGTTCAGCCTCGCCGGTCTTCTGCACGCCAGGCCGCCGGCCGAGGCGATCCTCGCGGCGCAGTTCTTCATCGGGCTCGCGGTCGGCGTGCGCTATGTCGGCGTCACGCGCGCCGAGATCGGCCGGGTCGTCGTCGGCGCGCTCGGCTACGTCGTCATCCTCTGCGCGTTGACCGCGCTCTTCTCCGGCGCCGTCGTCTGGGCCGGCGCGGCCGACTCGCTCAACGCCGCCCTCGCCTTCGCGCCCGGCGGCCAGGGCGAGATGATCGTCCTCGCCATCCTCGCCGGCGCCGACGTCGCCTATATCGCGACGATCCATGTCGCGCGCGTCGTCGTCGTGATCCTCGGCGCCGCCGTCGCGACCAAGCTCCGCGCCGGCCGGGCCGACAGGAGGGCCGGAGATCGGCCTCGGCGCTAGGATGCGAACTCATAGATCCAGCGGCGTCACGGGAACCCATCAGTGCGCGAAAGGCGCTTTTCGGCCGAGAAGCGGTCGCAGAGCGGCGCCGTTCCTCCGGTCAAGACCGCTGAACCAAGCTGACGATGGCCGGATCCATGAGTTCACACCCGAACGCCCAAGCCTTGCCGACCGCCGCGCCTCGGGCGATGGTCGACGCGCTGCATGGCGCTGTGTGGAGCGACGAGACGGCGGAAGGCGGGCGGATCTCGATCGCGCCGCCGCGACCGCAGCGACGGAAGGAGCAATGATCGTGACAGACGAGACCCGCCTTTCGGCGCGGGACGCGACCGCGCCGATGGAACCCGGCGTCGAGGCGCTGGTCCTCGACCTCTGCGAGTGGCTCGCGCGCGCGCCGAGGCGCCACGCCGACGTCATGGAGGCCTGGCGCACCTCCTGTCCGCGGCTCGACGTCTGGGAGACGGCGCAGGAGCGCGGCCTCGTCGAGCGGGTCCACCGCTCGGGCGCGGCGATGGTGGCGCTCACCGACGCCGGCCGCGCCGCGCTCGCCGCCGCCGGACGCTGAAGAACGCGCCATGAAGCTCGCCATTCTCGACGATTATTTCGACACGCTGAGGACGCTCGACTGCTTCGCCAAGCTCGACGGCCACGACGTCACGGTCTGGAACGATCACGTCCAGGAGACGGGCGCGCTCGCCGAGCGCCTCGCCGAGACCGAAGCGCTCGTCCTTTTTCGCGAGCGCACCCAAATCCGCGCGCCGCTGATCGAGCGGCTGCCGAAGCTGAAGCTCGTCTCGCAGCGGAGCGTCTATCCCCATGTAGACGTCGAGGCCTGCACGCGCCAGGGCGTGCTCCTCTGCTCGAACATGCATTCGGACACGCCCTCCTACGCCGCGGCCGAACTCGTCTGGGCGCTCGTCTTCGCGGCGATGCGGCGGATCCCGGACCAGGTCGCGTCGCTCAAGGCGGGCGCCTGGCAAATGGGCGTCGGCCGCACCGTGCGCGGCAAGACCTTCGGGCTTTACGGCTACGGGCGCATCTCGAAGGCGGTCGCGCCGGTCGCCGAGGCGCTCGGCGCCGACGTGCTCGTCTGGGCGAGCGAGGCCTCGCGCGAGGCGGCGCGGGAAGACGGCCGCGCAGTCGCGCCGAGCAAGGAGGCGTTCTTCGAGGCGTGCGACATCCTTTCGCTGCAGATGCGCCTCAAGCCCGCGACGCGCGCGATCGTGACCGCGGCCGATCTCGCGCGGATGAAGCCGAGCGCGCTCCTCGTCAACACCAGCCGCTCCGGCCTCATCGAGAAGGGCGCGCTCGAGACGGCGCTCGCCGCCGGCCGGCCCGGCTCCGCGGCGGTCGACGTCTTCGACGAGGAGCCGCTCCGCGACCCGGACCATCCGCTGCTGACCAACCCGAACGTCGTCGCGACGCCGCATATCGGCTACGTGACGCGCGAGGAGTTGGAGCTCCAGTTCAGCGACATCTTCGACCAGGTCGTCGCCTTCGCCGCAGGTCGGCCGATCAACATGATCAACCCCGAGGCGCTCTCGCGCTGACCGGCGGCGGCGCGATGTCCCGAAAAGGCCGCGATCTCGCCTTCGCGCGCCTCGCGCCGCCGGTATGCACGGCGCAAGTGGACCCTCAGCCGTCCCGAATCCGTTCTTCGGCCGCCCCCAGCGGCCGACAGCGGCGGATCGTCAGAGGACGCGCAGCGCGATGAGACGTTTTCGAGGCGTCGGATCGGACGGGCGCGACCGCGCGGGCGGTCGGCCTCGGCGCCCTTTCGACTAGCCTCGCTCGGACAGCGATCGGTGAGGGAGCGCGCCCATGTCGGAGGCGACGTTGGAGAACCTGCGCGAGAGCGATTGTCTCGCGCCGCTCGTCGACGCCGCCTATGACGCGACGGTCGATCCGCAGCGCTACGAGGCGCTTCTGCGCTGCTGGGAGGCGTTCCTCGTCCGCCGCTCGGAAGACTCCCGCCAGACGGTCGTCCGGCTGCTCGAGCGGATCGAGCGCGGCGACGATCCGCATGCGGCGGCGGTCACGGCGCATTTCGCTCGGGCGATGGAGATCTTCGAGCGGCTCGGCCGCGCCCGACGGGTCGAGGTCGAGGCGCAGGCGATCGTCGACGGCTTGCCGGCGATCGGCCTCGTCCTCGACGCGCTCGGCCGCATCGTCGCGCTCAACGCGGGCGCGCGGACGATTGCGCCGGACGCCGCCTCGGCGCGACGGTTCGAGGAGCTCGGCTTCGACGACGCCGCGAACCGACGCGTGCTCGATTGGATCCGAGGGCGCGCCTTCAGCGGATCCTTCGCCTTCCTTCTCGCGCCCTGCCGCATCGGCGCGGAGGCGCGGCAGAGCTGCCTCATCGCCGCGCCGATCGAGGTCGCGCGGGCGCCGGGCGCGGGCGCGTCGGGCGCGGAGGGGCCGCATTTTCTGGTGACCACGCTCGATCTGTCGCTCGACGAAGAGGTGGTGGACGCCTTCGTCGGCGCCTTCGAGCTCAGCGCCGCGGAGGGCGCCGTCGCCGCGGCGCTGGCGCGGGGCGAGCGGCCGGCCGCCATCGCCGCGATGCGCGGCGCGTCCGTCAACACGGTGCGCGCGCAGATCAAGACCGCGACCAAGAAACTCGGCGCCGAGGGCGCCTCGGACCTCGTGAGGATGATCAACGGCTTCGCCGCGAGCTTCCGCGCCGCGCGAGCGGTCAGCCGCGTCGCCAAGCACCGCCTCGCGCCGCACGGGCTCCGGCGCAGCGGCGTCGTCACGCTGCCGAACGGCCGGCGCGTCGGCTATGTCGAGCAAGGCGCGCCGCTCGGCCGGCCGGCGCTGTTTCTGCATTCGATCTGCTTCGGGCCTTACTGGCCCGACCGCGCGATCGAGGCGGCGGCGCGCAAGGGCTGGCGGCTGATCGGCCCGTGGCGGCCCGGCTGCGGCGACACCGATCCGAGCCCGGAGAAGGATGTCGAGGCCACGCTCGGCGTCGTCGTCGCCGACATCCGCCGGCTCCTCGACGGGCTCGAGATCGAGAAGGCGCTGGTCGTCGCCCATCAGACCGCGTCGATCCACGCGGTGCGCCTGGCGCTCGCCGCGCCGGAGCGCGTCTCCGGCGTGCTCGCGGTCAGCCATCTGCCGATCTGGAGGGACGCGCACATCTCGCAGTTGCCGGCGCGGATGCGCCTGATCGCGCTCACCGCACGCTACGCGCCGAAGCTGCTGCCGTTCCTCATCCGAGCGGCGATGGCGATGGTCGACGCCGGCGACGAGATGCGGCTCGGCCGCACGTTTTACGCCGGCTGCGCGCATGAGCTCAAAGCGATCCAGCGTCCGGACGTGTTCGCGCCGATGGCCGAGGGGCTCGTCGCCTGCATGCGCCAGGGCGCCGCCTCCTTCTGCCGCGACGCCGAGATCGGGCTGACGGACTTCTCGGCCGATCTCGCGGCCGTGCGCGCGCCGATCCGCCTGCTCCATGGCGCGCTCGACGCGAACATGCCGCCGGCGGTCTTCGAGGGCGCCGAGCGGCTCGCGCCGCGCCTCGAGGCGACCTGCCTCGCCGACGCCGGCAACACGCTCCTCTACACGCATTGGCCGATCGTCCTCGACCATCTCGAGCGCCTCCGCGCCGAGACGGGTTCTTGAGCCCGCGCCGCGCTCGGCCGCGATCGCCGCGCCGCGGCGACTGGTGCGACAATCTGTCGACCGTGCGCGTCAACGCCGGCGCGACGCGGAGCGACACTTACGACGCGACGTTCGGTTGCGGCGGCGAGCGCCGCTACCGGATCGAGTATCGCTGCGTCAACGGCCCGAGCGGCACGCGCACGGTCACGACCGGCTGGCGGAGCAGCGCCAACGTGACGGTTCGCGTGTCGGGCAAGGGCTGCCGTCAAAAGCGTCGGGCGGATAACGGCGCCCGGCGGGCGCCGCTACGCAGAGAGCTTTTCAAGGAAGCTCCGAGATCCGCGCACGGAGATCGTCGAGCGTCAGCGCCAGCGGCTCGACGATCTCGATAACGCCCTCGGCGTTGATCGGCCCGAAGTCGACATCTCCATTCTCGAGTCGGAGCGCTCTCGAATAGAGGATCGGCGGAACCGTCAGATCGTCTTCGAAGGTGACGATGAAATAGCGCGCGCCCTCGGCGCAGTCGGCCGGCGCGACGAGAAGCTCGACCTCGTCGAGCGGCCGACCGCGCAGCTCGATCGGCCCCCGCAAGATCGCGGCGATGGAGACGATCCGCTCGGAACAGCTCTCCACGGCGCCGACGAACGCGCCCGAATAGAGGCCGATCCACTCCTCCACCGTCAGAGCGAGCCCCTTCTCGAGTCCGGGATAGGCGACGAGCCGCCGGACCGCGGCGAGCCACAGATCCTCCTCAGGCGCGGCGATCTCCTCGTAGCCGCGGATATGCTGGTGATCCAAGAAAACCAGGTAGAGCGCGCCCTCGCGGAAGACCGGGTAGATGTTGCAGTCGGTCGTATGGGAGTTGAACGTCAGCCCGCCCCAAAACCGCGGGTCGCGATGCGCGTCGAAGTCGCGCCGCGGGCCCGTGCTGGCGATGGCTCGCGCCGGCACGGCGAAAGTCGGACCAACCGAACCTTTCAGCGTCTCCACCGTCTCGAATTCGACGAGCAGCCCGGTGTCCACAATCGTCACGTCCACAGGCGTCGTGCGCGCGGCCCGGCCGAGAACGATCGTTCCGGCGCCGTCGACCAGCTCGCGCGGCGAGACGTATTGCTCGGCCGGAGGCGCGTCGCAGGCGCGCGCCGAGAGCGGCGCGACGGCGGCGCAGAGCGCCAGGGCGACAAGAGTTGACCGGATCGGCATTGCGCGCCTCTTTGCTTGCAGAATACGCCTCGGGCGGCGCCTATTCGAGCGTCGCGAAGATCGTGCGCAGTTGCTCGAGCGAGACCTCCGGCTCGTCGAGCTCGATCTCGACGCCCCAATTCGACGCGATCGGCCCGAAATCGACGACGCGGCCCGACAGGCGCAGCGCCCGCGCGCCGTAGCCGATGGCGTCGTTCTCGCCCGCGCCGCGGGTCAGCACCAGGAACCGGTCGCCGACGGCGCAACCGCCCGGCAGATCGTAGACCCAGAGGTCTTCGGGCGCGCCGACCGCCGGCGCGCGCAAGGTCTCGTCGACGCGGAGCCGCGGATTGTCGCACGCCTCGACCGTCGCGAGATGCGCTCCCGAATAGAGACCGAGCGTCTCGGTCAGCGGCATCGAGAGGCGGCCGGGCCGCGACGGATCGTCGATGAGCGCTTGGACGAGGCCGAGCCAGAGATCGTCCGAGCGGGCGATCTGCTCGTAGCCGCGGCGATGCTGGACATCGAGGAAGACGAGATAGGTCGCGCCGATCTTGTAGACCGGATAGATCTCGCAATCGGTGTCGTTGGCGTTGAGCGTGACGCCGTCCCAGAACATCGGGTCGCGATGGCCGTCGAAATCGTGGTCGTCTTCCGCCAGAGCGCCGACGGGCGCGGTGAACTCGGCTCCGGCCTCGCCCTTCAGAACCTCGACCGTCTCGAAGCGCATCGTTCGGCCCCAAAGACGTCCCGGATCCTCCGGCGTCTCGCCGAGAAGCTCGACGGAGCGGGCGAGCACGATGGTCTCGGCGCGGGCGACGAGATCTTCGGTGGCGAGCGTGTGCTCGGGCGGCGGCGCTTCGCAGGCCGCGGCGGCGACGGGCGCGGCGAGCGCGACAAGGGCGAGAGCGAGCGGTCGGATCCGGCGTTCGAGAGTGCGAAGAGGCATGACGATGCTCCATGGGGCCGATAGCGGCGCATGTCGGCGCGCGGCGTCGGCGCGGTCGCCGAGGGCGCGCAGCGCAGTCTCATGGCGACGCTCCTTCGCCGGGGCGCTGAGGGCGGCGCCGCCGTGTCGTGAACCACGGGGTGGTGAGCGCTGGCGACGAGAAAAGGGCGACGCCGCGGCGATCTTGGACGCGGCGCGCGCCGACGACCCGCGCAACCGCTGACGCGACCGAGACGCGGCGGAACCATCGTCGGCGGCCCGTAAGGCGCTCGTCGCCTTACGGGCCTTCCAAAGCGAAAAACGCCGACATCGAAACCGACTTGACGGCGGATGCGGACGGCGGCGCCTCACGTCGCGCTGCGCCCATGGCGACCGACGCAGGACTACGGCGCGACGGTCAGCCCCTCGACGCCGTGGCGCGCGATCGCCGCGGCGACCCAGCCCGACGCCTTCAGCTCGTCGACCTGAGCCGAAAGCCATCTCGCGGCGCGCGTCCGCGCCTTCGGCGTTCCCACGGATTGCTGAACCGCCATCAGCCGGCCCGGCAACACGGCGGCGCCGGGCGTCTCCGCCGCCAGCTTCTCGAGCGCCACGCGGAGCCCGGCGAGCGCGTCGAAGCCGCCGGCGCGGAAGAGCGCTTGCGCGCCGGTCGCGGTCGGCGCGGTCGAAAGCTGCGCCCGCGTGAGATTGCGCGCGAGCCAGAGCCCGTAAGCCGCGCGCTCGGCGAAGACCACCTTGCGGCCCGGCGCGTCGACCTCCTCGATCGACGTCAGGCCCGAGCCCGCGGCGACGAGATAGCTCGCCTGGATCTCGCAATAGGCGGCGGTGAAGGCGATCTTCTCCGCCCGCTGCGGCTCGGCGCCGAGATTGCCGATGTCCCAGGCGCCCGTATCGGCCGCGTCGAAGAGCGCGCCCGGCGTCGGATAGCGGACATAGACGGCCGCGACGCCCAGCCGCCGCGCGATCTCGGCGCCGAGATCGGGCGAGACGCCGGTCGGCGTCCCGCCCGCGCTCTCGCCGCTCACCAGAAGCTTGTTCGACATGTTGAGCCCGACGCGCAGCGTTCCCGTCGCCGCCAACTCCTCGCGGACCTTCTCGAGCTCGATGTCGTCCATCTCGGCTCCTTCCTCACGGCGTCGGCGGATGCGCGCGACGTATGACCGGCGAGACGACGCGGTCGGAGACCGGAAAGTCCCAGACCGCCGCGCCCGGGCCGGCGGCGAAGGCGGCGATCCGCTCGGGCAGCTCGCCGAGATCCGAGATCCGCGCGCCGCCCACTCCGAAGCCGCGCGCGACCGCGCCGAGATCGACCCGTCCGAAGACCGCGCCCTCCTCGCCGAGCCCGTCCGCCCTCAGCTTGTGGATCTCAGAGCCGTAGGCGCCGTCATTGAAGACCACGATCAAGATGTTGAGGCCATGCCGGCGGATCGTCTCCAGCTCCTGGACATGCATCAGCAGGCTGCCGTCGCCGTCGAAGAGCGCGACCGGCCGGTCCGGCCGCGCGGCGGCGACGCCCATGGCGAAGGAGATCCCGTTGCCGATCGCGCCGAACTCGCGGATGGTCAGAAACCGCTCCTGCGGCCGCGACGGCATCTGCGCCGCGAAATAGGAGCAGTGGCCGGACGAGTTCACCATCTCCCAATCGCCGGGCAGCGCCGCCTCCAAAGCGGCGACGACCGCGCGCGGATCGTGAAGACCGGGCTCGATGTCGAACTCGGCGGGATCGGCCGGCGTCGTGCGGATGCGCTTGGCGAGCGCCGGCGTCCGCCAGCGCGGCGGCCGCGCCGGAAGCCGCTCCAAGAGCGCCTCGACGGCGAGTCGCGCGTCGCCGCGCAAATGCCGCCGCGCCGCGATCCGACCTTGCGAGACCGCGACCGGCTCGAGATCGACCTGCAGGACCTCGGCCTCGGGCCAGAGCTTGCCGGCGTCGCTGGCGTGGCTCGCGAGCCGGCAGCCCACCGCGAGGACGAGATCCACCTCGGCGGCCGAGGCGCGGCCCAACTCCGTCGCGAAGCCGCCCATGACGTTGAGCGAGAAGGGATCGCCCGCGAAGAGGCCGCGCGCCGGCAGCGTCGTCGCCAGGAGCGCGTCGATCCGCTCGGCGAGCGCGCGGCGCGCCGGGCCGGCGCCCGCCGCGACCGCGCCGAGGCCGGCGACGAGGAGCACGCGCATCGCGGCGGCGATCCGCTCCGCCGCCGCGGCGACGTCGTCCGGATGCGGCGGCACGGGCGACGGCGTCGGCAGGAGCGCGCGCGACGGCTCGGGCGCAGCGGCGGCGGCGGTCCAGGGTCGGTTCTGGAGGTCGAAGGGAACGCCGACCACGACCGGAACGCGATCGCTCCGCGCTTCGAGGAAGGCGTCGCGGAGCGCGGTCGGCATGCGGTCCGGCCAATGCAGCCGCCGATAGCGCGCGCCGGCGGCGGCGACGAAGGGCGCCTGGTCGATCGCCTGGTTGTGCCAACCGGTCGAGATCGGCGCCTCGCCGGCGAAGACCACCAAGGGCAAGCGCGCGCGGACGGCGGCCGGCAGCGCGGTCGAGAGCTGGGTGAGGCCGGGCCCGCAGGTCACGGCGGCGAAGCCGACATCGCCCGACTTGCGCGCATAAGCCATCGCCGCGGCGACGGCGCAGTGCTCGTGGCGGACATAGATCATGCCGACGCCGCGCTCGGCGAGCCGCGCGGCGAAGGACATGTTGGCGTCGCCGAGAAGCGCGAAGCCGCAGCCGATCCCTTCGACCGCGGCGACGTCGGCGAGCCGGTCGAAGACGCGCGGCCCGCTCTCCGCCGCGGCGCTCACGAGGCGCTCCGCTGCTCGGCCGCGTGGCGCACGAGCGCGGCGAAGCGGTAGAGCCCGTGGACGAACTTGCCGTAGGGAAAGCTCAGGAAGAGCGCGAAGACGACGCCGAGATGGACCGCCAGCAGGAGGTTCATCGCCGGCGTCGCCCGGAGCGCCAGGAGCAAGAGGCCGGTCGCGCCGGTCAGGCACAGCATGGCGAGGAAGGCGACGTCCATGCCGCCCGCGCTCCTGCCGCCGAGATGCGCGCCGCGCCGCCTTTTCTCGCGCCAGAGGAAGATCGGTCCGAGGGTGATCCCGATCCCGCCGAGCGTCCCGAGGATCACCACGGGATGCCAGAGCGGATAGGGCGCGATCGCGCCGAAGCCGTAATGCATGAGCGTGCCGAGCGACGTCGAGGCGAAGCAGAGCAGAAAGCCGTAGAAGGTCATGTGATGGGCGTGCTTGCGGCCGTCGCGCGTCGTCGTCTCGTCGGGCGCGCAGCCGGCGCCGCCGCCGTCCAGGTTCCGAAGCCGCGCCGCGTCGCCGATCGCGGTCCGGAGCGCCGGCCAGCCCGAGGCGGGCGCCGGGCCGAGGCTCCGCCAATAGCGCGCGACGCTCATCGCCATGGCGAGAAGCGCGAAGAGAAAGACGCCGCCGAAGAGCGCGACCATGCCGTTATGCGGCATCACGGCGTAGAACGCGCCCGGCTCGACAGTCGCGCTGAAGAGCACGCCCGGCGCGGAAAACCAGGCGAAGCCGATCAGAAAGGCGGCGACGCTCAAGGCGGCGAGCACGGCGATGACGAGGCCGTTCCTCTCGAAGACCGGCGCGAGCGCGGCCGGCCAGGCGTAGCGCGCATAGGACTCCTCGCGCGCCTCTGCGAGCGCGAGCGGCGCGTTGACCTCGAACGCGTGCGGCGGCGCGTATTGGCAGTCCTGATAGCAGGCGCCGCAGGCGTGGCAGAGATTGGCGAGAAAATCCACGTCGCCGCCGGCGAAGGCGCGGCGCATCTCCATCGCCGGAAAGACGGCGCAGAGCCCCTCGCAATAGCGGCAGGCGTTGCAGATCGTCATGATCCGCGCGACCTCCGCCTGCGCGTCCGTCATCCTCTCGGACCCGGCGCCCGCCGCCCCGACATCGCCGTCAAGCTCACTGATTGCCGACATATCGCGCCGCCGCCTCTCCCGCGATCCGCCCGAAGACCGAGCCGATCGTCATGCCGATGCCGGCGAGATAGCCCTGGCCGAGCACGTTGCCCGCCATGATCTCGCCGGCGGCGAACAGATTGGCCGAGGGCTTGCCGTCGGCCATGATCATGCGCGCGTCCCGGTTCACGCGCACGCCGAGATAGGTGAAGGTGATGCCGGGCCGGAGCGTGTAGCCGTAGAAGGGCGGCGTGTCGATCGGCCGCGCCCAATGCGTCTTGTTCGGAGCAAGCCCTTCGGTGCGGCAATCGTCATGGATGGTGTGGTCGAACGATCCTGGAACGCAGGCCGCATTGAAGTGATCGACCGTTCGACGCGTCGCGGCCGGATCGAGGCCCATCGTCTCGGCCAGCGCCTCGATCGTGTCGGCCGTCTCGGGCGGAAAGATCGACGGCATGAACTCTTCGATCGACTTCGCGTCGATGAGAACATGCCCGATCTGGCCCGGCTGCGCCGCGACGAGCCGGCCCCAGATCGCATAGCGCTTCGGCCAGAAATCCTCGCCCTCGTCGTAGAAGCGCTCGGCGGCGGCGTTGAGCACGATCCCGAAGGGCACGCAGTCGAGCCGCGTCGCGATGCCGCCGTCGAATTGCGGCGCGCGCCCGTCGATCGCGACCGCGTGGCATTGCTTCGGATCGCCGATCGGCTCGACGCCGGCGTCGAGCAGCAGCTTGAGGACCGCGCCCTTGTTGTAGGGCGTGCCGCGGACGAGGAAGTTCTCCGCCGCCGCGCCCCAGGCCTCCTTCAGCCACTCGATATTGGCCTCGAAGCCGCCCGCGGCGGCGACGAAGACCCGGGCCTCGATCCGCTCCGGGCCGTCCGGCCCGTCGACGATCGCCGCCTTGAAGAAACCGTCGTCGATGTCGAGCGCCGTCACCGGCGTCTCGTAGCGCGTCTCGACGCCGAGCGCCGCCGCGGCGCGGTAGAGCGCGTTCAGCATCGCCCGTCCGCCGCCGAGAAAGAACGCGTTGGTCCGGCCGAGCGACAGCGTGCCGCCGAGCGAGGGCTGGAAGCGCACGCCGCGCGCGACGAGGAAATCCCAGAGCTCCTTCGACTGCTCGAGCGTCAGCAGGGCGAGTTCGGGATCGGTGCGCCCGTCCGTGACGCGCATGAGATCCTCATGATACTCCTCGACCGGATACGGGCCGGTCAGCGTGCCCATCGCCTGGTCATGCGCGACGCGGATGTTGCGGGTGTGGCGCGTGTTGCCGCCGCGCCAGTCCTTCGGCGCCGCCTCGACGACGAGCACGCGCGCGCCGCCCTCCGCCGCGGCGACCGCCGCGCAGAGCGCCGCGTTGCCGCCGCCCGCGATCAAGACGTCCCACCGCTCGCCCATGCGTCCCTCGCGCTTGCGTCAGTCGTTGTGTATACTAATGCATACATATCTCGCATGCAAGCGTTGCGCATCGCCGCCGCGCGCGGCAAAGACACGCCATGACGAGACCCGAGACATGACGAAAGCCGACAAACCGTCTGACCGCGCGCAGGAGCGCCGCCGCCGCGGCGCCAGCGGCGACGACGTCTACGAAGCGCTCTACGACGCCCTCCTCAAGGGCGAGCTCGCGCCCGGCGACCGCGTTCGAGAAACCGAGATCGCGGAGCGCTTCGGCGTCAGCCGCACGCCGGCGCGCGAAGCGATGCAGCGGCTCGAGACGCAGGGCCTTCTCGTCGTCGAGCCGCGCAAGGGCGCGTCGATCCGGCGGCTCGATCAGCAGGCGGTGACGGAGCTCTATCTGCTGCGCGGCGTCCTCGAGGGCATGGCGGCGGCGGAGGCGGCGCGTCACGCCTCCGAGGCGGAGGTCGAGACCTTGGCCGCGATGCTCGCGGAGCCGCCGCCCGCGCCGACCGACGCGACGGCGCTGACCCGGCGCAACAAGGCGTTCCACCAGGCGATCCACCGCGCGGCGCATAACCGCTTCCTGCTCGAGACAATGATCAATCTCTCGGCGAGCTTCGCCCTGCTCGGCCGCACGACGCTCGTCGCCGAGGCGCGGGCGGACGAGGCCGAGGAGGAGCATCGGCGGATCTTCGAAGCGATCGCCGCCGGCCGCGCCGCCGACGCCAGGACGGCGATGGAGGCGCATATCCATCGCTCTCATCAGGCGCGGCTTCGGCTGATGGCCGCCGAGGATCCGCGCGCGTAGAACGCGCCGCGCGATGCGAACGAAGGCCGGACGGCGTCCCGAGACGCGCGTCCGACCTTCCATTCTCGCGACGCGGCGGCGCGTCTACGCCGCCGCCTCGACGCCGCGCTCTTCGGTCGAGAAATAGTCGACCAGCTCCTTCAGCCGCTCGGCCTCGCTATTGAGCGTCCGGCTCGACGAAGCGGTCTGCTCCGCCGCCGTGGCGTTCGCCTGCGTGATCTTGTCGAGATCCTGGACGGCGGCGGTCACCTCGCCGACGCCCGAGGACTGGTCGCGCGTCGCGTCGGAGATCTGATTGAGCGCGTCCGCCATCAGCTTCGCCGCCTCGATGATCTCCTTGAGCGAGTCGCCGGTCTGCTCGACCAGCCGGACGCCGTCGGAGACATGGTCGGTGCTTTCCTGGATCAGCGACTTGATGTCGTTCGCCGCCTCGGCCGAGCGCTGCGCCAAGGTCCGGACCTCCGAGGCGACGACCGCGAAGCCCTTGCCGGCGTCGCCGGCCCGCGCCGCCTCGACCGCGGCGTTGAGCGCGAGCAGGTTGGTCTGGAAGGCGATGCCGTCGATCACGGTGATGATCTCCGAGATGCGGCCCGAGCTCTCCTGGATCCGCTTCATCGCCGCGACGCTGTCGCTCACCACTTCGCCGCCGCGCTCGGCCCGGCTCGTCGCCTCGACCGATTGCTGGTTGGCCGCTTCGGCGCGCTCGGCGGCGCCGCGGGTCGAGGACGAAATCTCGGACATGGTCGCCGAGGTCTCCTCGAGCGCCGCCGCCTGGCTCTCGGCGCGCCGCGCAAGATCGTCCGAGAAGGACAGGATCTCGCCGCTCGCCGAGGCGATGGCGCTCGTCGCGCCCTGGATGCTGCTGACGAGCTCGCCGATCCGACCGATGCTGGCGTTGAGATTGCTTTGCAGCGTCTCGAAGCCGCCTTCGAAATCGCCCTGCATGCGCGCCGTCAGATCGCCTTCGGCCAGCGCCGAGACGGCGCCGCTCGCCGCGCGCAAGCCCGCGTCGACGCCGGCGACGAGGCTGTTGATCTTCTCGCTCGCCTCGCGCAGCGCGCCGCTGACGCCGGCGGTCTCGATCCGGCCGGAGAAGTCGCCATGGGTCGCCGCGGCGACGATGTCGTCGATGCGGCCGAGCGCGTTCTCTTCCTCGGTGACGTCGCGCGCTTCGAGAACAACGCCGGTCGCCGCGCCCGAGGCGTCGAGGATCGGCTTGCCCTGCAGCGCGAAGCGGCGGTCGCGGATCGTTAGCGCGCCGGCGCCGCCGGCGGCTGACAACGCTTCGCCTTCGAACGCGCCGAGGCGCGACAACCCGGTCTTCAAATCCGCGCCGACGAAGAGGGCGTCTCCGCCTCCGAGCTGCGTCAACAGGTTTTCGAGCGCCGCGTTGACGAAAGCGACGCGTCCTTCGGCGTCGGTCGTCAAGATGAGCGCGGTCGATTCGTCGAGCGCGCGGCGGATCCGCTGCGCCGCCGCGCCGGCCTCGTGGATGCGGCCGAGCGCCTGCGCGAGCGCGCCGATCTCGTCGCTCCGACGGCTCTCCTTGAGCGCGACCTCCTCGCCTTGCACCAGCCGCGCCACGCTCGCCGTCAAGCTGCGCAGCGGCCGCGAAACCTGCCGCGTCAGGACGATCGCGGCGACGCCGACGACAAGGAGCGTGACGGCGACGCCGAGCGCGGCGGTCAGCCAGATCGCGTCGGCGACCTGCGCTTGCAGCTTCGCGTCGGACCAGCCGACGACGACCGCGCCGACGACGTCGTTGTCGCGACCGAAGAGCGCCGGCGCGGCGTGGCCGAGCCCGTCGTCGAAGGAAATCTGCGCGCCGCTGGCGACCGCTTCGCCGGCGGCGTCGGCGGCGCCGGAGCCGGCATCGGCCGGATAGGAGGCGATCAGCTCGCCCTCGGCGGAATAGGCCGCGGCCCAGGCGACGTCGCCTTCGGTCGACTCGACGAGCGCGGCGAAGCTCGCGGTCAAGTCCTCCGGCTTGCGGAACTTGACCGCGCCGCCGACCGTCGTCGCGAAGAGGCCGGTGGCGTGCGCGCCATGCGACGCGTAGCTCTCATGCGCGTCGCGGGACATCGTCCAACCGGCGGCGGCGCTGAGCACCGCCGCGGTCGTTACGATCGCAGCCGCCAGAGCCAAGGACAGCCGCAGGCCCAGTCCGAAGCGGACCCGGCGGTCTTTGTCATCGACGGACGGTTTCACTTGCGTGTTCTCGGCGCCGCCGGCTGCAATCGTCATTTTTCGCACCTTTCTAGAGAAGATTACTCGAGGTAGCCGACATCGACGCCGATGGTGACCGCGCCGATGACGTCGCCGTTCTCCGGGTCGACGAGCGCGAAGCTCACCTGGCTCTGATAGGTCTGGGTCGACTCGTCGAGCTCGACCTCGGAGATGTGCACGGCGTCCGCGCCGACGCCGAAGGTCTCCAGGAACTTCGCCTCGTCGCCCTGCCAGTAGTCCGACGTCGTGTCGCTCATCGCGACGTTGAGGCCGACGCGGTCCATGACGAAGATCTCGGTGATGAGGCCTTCGCTGGCGTCGCGCTGCTCGGCCAGGTATCCCGAAACGTCGTGCGCCGCGACCTCGTTGATGAGCGGCGCGTCCGACGCGCCGACTTGGGCGCGCCAGTCCTGATCGAGCGCGTCGATCTCTTCCTGGTCGTAGTCGGCCGTGGTGACGTTCTGCGCCTTGATCGCGGCGATGACGGCCGGATCGGTCGCCCAAGCGCGCGCGTCCTCGGCGAACGACGCCAGCTGCTCGGCGTAGTCGTTGGCGACGGCCGGCGTAAAGCCGAGAGCCGCAACCGCGGCGACAAGAGCGATAGCCTTCTTCTTCATTTCGACAGCTCCCTGATCTCCGCGCCGCCGCGAGTGCGGACCCGCGCGGATACATTGCCAATGGCGGTCGAGCGTCGTGTGAAGCGCGTTCAGGATTGCGTGCTCGACCGACGAGGAGCGTCGCAAAGAAAAATTGCAGAGCGATTGATGCGCAGGATTTCGCCGAAGTTAAAACGCTGCGGTTCTACGGCGTTTACTCGTAATGTTCTTGAACGCCTCGCTCGGCGCGCCTTGCTCCGGCGTCATTCGATCGCGATGGCGGCAGGCGCCGCGTCGCCGAGCAGGATCAGCCACAAGGCGATCGTGAGCACGCCGAGCGCGGTCGAGAGGAGCACGACGCTCGCCGCGACGCCCTCGGCGCGGCGGTACATCGCCGCGAAGACGTAGACGTTCATGCCGGCCGGCATCGCCGCCGTCACGGTCGCGACGCGGACGAAGAGCGGATCGAGGCCGAAGAGATGCGCGCTCGCGAAATAGGCGAGGAGCGGATGGACGACGAGCGACAGCGCCGAGACGACGAGCGCCGTCGAGATCTCGGCCTGGAGCTTGTAGCGCGTGAGCGCCGCGCCGATGCCGAACAGCGCCGCCGGCAGCGCCGCGTCCGCGAGCAGGTCCGCCGCCTCGACGACCGGACCGGGCAGCCCGACATCGAGGAGATTGAGCGCGAGGCCGCTCATGATGCCGATCATCAGTCCGTTTCGAGCAAGGCTGCGCCCGGCGCGCGCGAGCGCCGCCGCCGCGCCCTCGCCGCCCTGGCGCGACATCTCCATCACGATCACGCCGACCGTGTAGAGCACCGGCGCGTGGAAGGCGATGACGCCGAACATCGGCGCGAGCGCCGGCTCGCCATAGGCGCGCGTCACGATCGGCAGGCCGATCAGCAGCGTGTTCGAGAAGAAGGCGCCGAAGCCGATCGCCACCGACTCGCCCGGCCGCCGTCCCGCGAGCCGCGCGAAGACGATCCCGAGCGCGAAGCAGGCGAAGGCGCCGAGATAGAAGCTGAGGATCATCGGCCAGTTGAAGGCCTGCGCGAACTCCAGCTTGTACATGTTGACGAAGAGCAAGGTCGGCACGCTGAAGCGCACGGTGAAAGCGAGCAGACCGTCGACGCCGGCGTCGGCGAAGAGCCCGGCGCGGACGGCGCCGTAGCCGGCGCCGATGACGAGGAACACCGGAAGGACGGTCTCTAGCACTTGCAGCATCGGAAGCGCGCCTCGATGGTGAGCGGGAGGGCGTCCGACGGCCTATGCGGCGCGCCCGCTTCTGGCAATCGCGCAGGCGCCGATCTTCGGCGCGCAGGGAGGCGGAGATGGCGGTTTGGTTCGATCACTTGGTCATCGGCGCGGCGGATCTCGACGCCGGCGCCGCCTGGGCGGCCGAGACCCTGGGCGCGACGCCGCCGATCGGCGGCGCGCACCCGCTCATGGCGACGCATAACCGGCTCGCGCGATTGCCCGCGGGCTATCTCGAGATCATCGCCGTCGATCCGGACGCGCGGCCGGCGACGGCGCGGCGACGCTGGTACGGGCTCGACGATCCGAGCGTGCAGGCGCGGATCAAGGCGCGTCCGCGGCCGATCGCCTTCGTGCTCGCGACGGACGATCTCGCTTCGGCGACGGCTTCGGCGCCGTGGGACGCCGGCGACGTCATCGAGGCCTCGCGCGGCGATCTGACCTGGCTGATGGCGATCAGGCCGGATGGCGGCGTCGCCGAGGGCGTGCTGCCGGTGCTGATCGAATGGCCGGCGTCGCTCGGCAAACGGGCGCCCGTCGATCGGATGGCCGAGCTCGGCCTCGCGCTGCGCGAGCTCCGGCTCAAGCATCCCGAGCCCGAGCGGATCAAGGCGCTCCTCGCCGGGCTCGACGCCGAGCAGGCGATGATCGACGCCGGCGCGCCGCTGACCTTCGTGCAGGACGAGACGCCGTCGATCGAAGCGATGTTCACGCCGGCGCGATTCGACACGCGACGATGACGGACGCTATCGACGTGCGCCGGCTCGACGCCTCGGACCTCTCGGTGATCGAGGAGAGCGACGTCTTCGACAACGACGTCGTCCCGGCCGAGGCGCGCGCCTTCCTGGACGACGCCAATCACGAGATCGTCGGCGCGCTCCAGGACGGCCGGCTGATCGGCTTCGCCAGCGGCGTCGTGCTGCTGCATCCGGACAAGGCGCCGACGCTCCTTGTTTCGGAGGTCGGCGTCGACGAGGCTTTTCAGCGCCGAGGCGTCGGCGCGCGGCTGACGTCCGCGCTTCTCGAGATCGCCCGCGCACGCGGCTGCAAGGGCGTCTGGCTCGCGACGGAGGCGGACAACGCGCCGGCGCGGGCGCTCTACCGCAAGCTCGGCGCCCGCGAGACGGACGGGATCGTCGTCTATGACTGGGACGGCGCGATGGACGACCACGGCCGCTAAAGCACATTCGAACCATTCGGAGCGGAAACGCTGGTGCTGAGCGGCGGCCGACCCGCGGAGTGCTCGCGAGGCGACGGCGCCTGACGCGAAGGCGGCGACCGACGCTCTCAGAGCTCGATCCGCATCCCGTCATAGGCCGGCTCGACGTGATCCGGCGTCTCGGCGCGGAGCGTCTCGTAGTCGAGATCGACATGCATGTCCGTCAGCACCGCGCGCACGGGCCGGGCGCGGGCGATCCACTCCAGCGCGAGATCGACATTGGCGTGGCTCGGATGCGCGCGGTAGCGCAGCGCGTCGACGATGAACACCGAGAGACCGTCGAGCGCCGCCCACGCGTCGTCGTAGATCTCGTCGGCGTCCGGCAGATAGGCGAGCGCCGGACCGGCGCCGACGCCGCCCTCCGCCGCCGAGATCCGGAAGCCGAGCGCGTCGCCGCGGCCGTGGCGGACGCGGAAGGGCCGCGCCGCGATCCCGCCGCCGCCGCCGTCGATCACGATCGGCGTCTCGGGCGAAAAGTGCGCCTCGGTGATCGGGTTCATCTCGAGGATCGGCGGATAGTCCGAGCCGTCCGGCGTCTCGAAGACGTAGGAGAAGCGCGTCCGGAGCACCTCTTCCGTCTGAGCGTCGGCCCAGATCGGCACGAGCCGGCGCGTCATGAAGACGACTTGCCTCAGATCGTCGAGCCCGTGCGTGTGGTCGGCGTGGTCGTGGGTGTAGACTACCGCGTCGAGCCCGGTGACCTGCGCGGCCAGCATCTGCTGGCGGAAATCCGGGCCGGTGTCGAAGACGACGCGCGTCGCGCCCTCCGGCCCGATCCGCTCGACGAGCAGCGCGCAGCGCAGGCGCCGGTTCTTCGGGTTGGCCGGATCGCAGGCGCCCCAGAGGCCGGAACCGTCCGGCCCGCCGAGCCGCGGCACGCCGCCCGAGGAGCCGCAACCGAGGATCGTGGCGACGAGCCCGCCGCTCACGCGCCGCCCTCGCCGCGCGCCGCCGCCTTCGAGAAGAGCCGGTCGAAGTTGCGCGTCGTCGCCGCCGCGAACTCCTCCAAGCGCATGTCGAAGAGCCGCGCGCCGACCTCGGCGGTCAGGCGCGCATAGGCCGGCTCGTTGCGCTTGC
>CAZPTD010000023.1:0-25793 GCA_964588915.1 uncultured Neomegalonema sp.
GCCGTGACCTTGAAGCGCTTCTTCGCGCCCGACTTGGTCTTCATCTTGGGCATTTTCTTCTCCTGATGTCGAGTTCGGCGCGTTAGTCGCCGAGGGTTGCGCGTCGACGCGGCAGCCCAACCTGGCCGGAAGACGCCCGCCTTGCGGCGAAGAGCGCGCTAAATACGCAAAAGCGCCGCTCCGCGCAAGACGCCGACGCCCGCCTTTTGTCTTGGCGGCGCTCCAGCTAAGGAAGTCTTTACGGGCGATCTGGCGAGGGTGGCGGGATGGGGCTCCTGAAACGGTGGCGGCAAAGACGGCGGCTGGCGGCGTTCGACGCCGAGATCGCGGATTTCGTGCGCGCGACCGAGGCCGCCTATCCGGCGGACGGCGCGTCGCTCGGGCCCGAGGCGGCGCGCGCCGCCTATGAGGCGATGTGCGCCGTCTTTCGCGCGCCGCGGCCGGACGGCGTCGCCGTCGAGGACGCGGCGATCGACGGGCCGGGCGGCGCCTTGCCGATCCGCATCTATCGGCCGGAGAACGTCGGCGACGACGTCCGCCTCCTCTTCTTCCATGGCGGCGGCTTCGTGGTCGGCTCTCTGGCAAGCCATGACGACGTCTGCGCCGAGCTCGCCGCCGCGGCGTCGCGCGCGCTCGTCGCCGTCGACTACCGTCTCGCGCCCGAGCATCCGCATCCCGCAGCTCACGACGACGCGCTCGCGGCGGCGCGCTGGATCGCCGGCCAAGGGCCCTATGTCGCGCTCGGCGACAGCGTCGGCGGCACGATCTCGGCGGCGCTGGCGCTCGCGGCGCGCGGGACCGCTTGGGCGCCCGCCGCCGCGCTTCTCGTCTATCCCGGGCTCGGCGGCGAGGCGCTCGGGCTCGCCGCCTATGAGGAGCATGAAACGGCGCCGATGCTGAGCGTCGAGGAGCTTCACGCCTGCTGGCGGATGCGCGCCGGCGCCGCCGATCCCTTCGCGCTCATCCGATCCGATCCCTGTTTCGCGCCCTTCGCCGCGCCGGATCTCTCCGGCTTGCCGCCGATGGCGATCTTCTCGGTCGAGATCGATCCCTTGCGCGACGACGGGCCCGCCTTCGCCGAGCGCCTGCGCGCGGCCGGCGTCGATGTCCGTGATTTCGTTGCGAAAGGCCTGCCGCATGGCTGCCTGCGCGCCCGCCATCGGAGCGCGAGGGCGGCGGCGTTTTTCGCCGATATCTGCGCGGAAGCCACAAGGCTCGCCGAAGTTGCGTCCCGGCTGACGCGAATCACGAAATCTGGTACATCGCCAGCGCAACGCGCGATCACGGAGGGAGACGCGATGAGCACTGCCGAGACCAACCCGCCGAGCGAAGGCGCCTCTTCGACCTATTCGACCTATGCGGCGCTGCCGCCGCTGCCGACGCCCGACTTGGACGAGACGCTGAAGCGCTATCTCGACAGCGTCGAGCCGCTCGTGCCGCGGGAAGAGTTCGAGCGCATCCTCGCCGCCGTCGATAATTTCGCCAGAGCCGACAAGGGCGGCGGCATGGGGCTGAAGCTCCATGCGGCGCTCCTGGAGCGGGCCGAGGGCGCCGACAACTGGCTCGCCGAGTGGTGGGACGACGTCGCCTATCTCGCCCATCCCGAGCCGCTGCTCATCAACTCGAATTTCGGCATCTGCGTCGACCCGCGCCATGGCGAGGACGATCCGGCGACGCGGGCGGCCGAGGTCGCGGCGCGGACGATCGACTTCGTCCACAAGCTCTGGACCGAGACGCTGCCGCCCGAGACCGTCGGCAGGGACAAGACGCCGCTCGACATGTCGCTCTTCCGCCGGATCTTCGGCGCCGCGCGGACGCCGGGACTGCTGAAGGACTCGATCGACGTCTATCCGCCGGAGCGCTCCAAGCATCTCTTCGTGATGCGCAAGGGCCGGTATTTCGCCGTCGAGGCCTATGATCCCGCGAAGGGCAGGACGGCCACGGTCGAGGATCTGCGCGCCGCCTTCCAGCGCGTCGTCGACTGGACCGAGGCGGCCGACGCGCAGGAGCCGGTCGCCGTGCTCACCACCGAGCGCCGGCCGGTCTGGGCGCTCGAGCGCCAGCGGCTGCTCGGCGATCCGTCGAACGCCGCGACCTTGGAGATGATCGAGACCGCGATCTTCGGCCTCTTCTTCGACAAGACGCCGGCGCCCGACCTCAACGCCGTCTCGCGTCTGGCGCAGATGGGCGAGCCCGGCGCGCGCTGGATGGACAAGGTCTATTCCTACGTCGTCCATGGCGACGGCCGCGTCTCGCAGCATGGCGAGCATTCGCCGGCCGACGGCATGCAGTTCGTCTCGGCCTTCGACTACGCCTGCGATCCGGCCGAGTGGCGCGTCTTCCGCGAGGCGCCGGAAGAGAAGAGCCTGAGCCCGACGCCGCCGCAGCCGGTCGAGCACGGCTTTTCGCTCTCCGAGGAGAGCAGGGCGGCGATCCGCTCGGCGACGGCGTTCTTCGAGGCGAAGACGAGCAATGTCGAGATCGAGGTTCTGCGCTTCGAGGAGTTCGGCAAGGAGACGATCAAGACGCTCGGGACCGGGCCGGACAGCTTCGTGCAGATGGCCTATCAGCTCGCGCATTGGCGCCTCCATCGGCGCATCGCGAAGACCTACGAGTCGGGCCAGACGCGGGCCTTCCGGCTCGGCCGCACCGAGACGATCCGGAGCGCGTCGGTCGCCTCGCGCGACTGGTGCGCCGTGATGGACGACGCGGCGACGCCGGCGGCGCGGAAAGTGGAGCTCCTGCGTTCGGCGCTCTCGATCCACGCCGAGCGCGGCAAGCTCGCGGCTCAAGGACAAGGCGTCGACCGGCATCTGCTCGGCCTCAAGCTGATCGCGGCGGAGATCGGCGCGAAGGAAGGCTGGAGCCGGCCGGACTACGATCGCCATCTCGAGATCTTCGCCCACGAGATCTGGACGCGGCCCTGGGAGCTCTCGACCGCGCAGCTGCCGATGACCGGCCTCTGGGTCAACAGCTTCGGGCCGCAGGCGCCGAACGGCTACGGGATCGGCTACGTCATCCGCGACGACTCGGTCACCTGCAACATCGCGAGCTGGCGCTCGCATCCCGAGACCTCGAGCAAACGCTTCGCCGACGGCGTCGCGCAGGCGATGCGGGACATGAAGGCGCTGCTCGAGGGCTAGCGGACGCGCCGCCGCGGCTCGGCGGCGCCTCGAACGGGCGCCGCCGGCGATCGTCAGGTCGGCTCTCGGGAGAGAAGCGGACGGGAACGCGGGTCGGCTTGAGCGCCGTTCGTGACCCATTGCGGACACTCATGATTTTTTAGGACGTATTGCTTCGACGACGCGGACCGAATGCTATGAGGGGCATAAAAAGAAACCGGTGGGAACTGTACTTTGCCTAGCTATTTGCAATATGTCCATCGTACTGACCAAATTAGCATTGCAAAAAATGCCAATACAAAAACACCTGCGAATGCAGACATTACAAGATGGAAATACGAAGGAAAAAGAAGCATTTCAAGAAACTCTAAAGCTTCCAGCAGTGTAGTTGTTTTATTTCCGAAAATCTGCAGATACTGAATAATACGACCGTATATGCCAGAAATTATCTCCGTGGCATTGGTGATCATAAATAGTAAAAGTATAACAAATAAAGGACAAAGCGTTAGAAAAACTCCACCGAAATGACTAACAGCAAACCTTCTTGAGCAATACTTACTGCTTATAAACAGCCTGCAAGGAAGGAAGGCAAGCATAAAAAGTGTGGCAAATGATGTAAGATTGGATTCTTTGTATTCAAATATTGACACAATAAGTAACGACATCAGTGTCGAAATAAAAAAGGGTAAAATTGTGTAGACTGTAAATAGAAAGGCATCAAGAATGTATGAACTTGAAACGGATTTTTCTAGCATCAGTGATCTAATGCTTGATCGTGTCGACCAGGAACGCCCGTGAGTCCCAGATAAGCTGATCCACCGACTATGCGACTGAAAAACGACCCTATTTGGGCCGGGATAGGTTGGAATTTCTAAACCTTTAGCCTGAAGTTTGACCACAGATTCGTTCCACCCGATTTCTGCGGAGCGTTGTTCATTGTCAATCGGTGATATAAGAATGCATTTACCATCATGTCCTTGCGAGAATACCTCAAATAGCTCGTCAAGCAGCCCTCCAGAGGTTGAGATGCTTGATGGAATGACTACGATGACCTCTGATGCTCTACATAACTTTCTAAATACATCAAACCATTCATCGTTTTTTACCACAATTGACCCACCCGCGTAGTCCCGAATTTCACCCTCGCCAATTCGAAGTGCGATCATTTCTGGGAGAATTGCGGATCTAAGCTTGAAGAATATAGATTCTCCAAAAAAACTGAATCCCCCAGGTGTCGTATCCGGTCGAAATTGATGATCGACTGGAAAATTTCTAAGGAAAAGAACTAATCGATATGATTTTGATAGATTGATTATGTCTGAAATCTCTATGTAAGTCTGATCATACAGATTTCTCCTAATTTTCAGAACAGCAAACTCTGTTATGGCAATGATGCCCAAGCCTAGAAAAGGATAGAGAAGTGGTAGAAAAAATTCGTAGTATCTATTCGAGTCCACCCGGGCCCAAGGGCCTCCATTTGAATAAAAATAGCTTGCAAAAAGCAAGGATAAATAAACCGCGACGGCAATTACAGTGACAGTAGATATGATCCTCAGAATATATATAGATACACTTGCGACCCTTAGCCAAAAAAACGACCCATTCTGATTTTGATCGCGATCCATGATTTGACCACATGTTTTGAAGGGGGGAGGGAATAAAAGCGAGAACCACTAGCGGCCTCGGCGGCACTTGTTTCGTCAAAAAAGTATAACTTCTGTAGTTTTTCAGTATAAACTCATCTCTGCCAAACAAAATCGTAGCCGCAAGGTCGAAATTTATTATTCAGAAAGCGCCCGGCGCTACTTTAGGTCTTTTCCATTTGGAGTATAACTCGGGAATTCTGTCATCAGGTGCTTTGTGTGTCCTTTTTGCGAACGTAAGTGTGAAACAGCTGCGACGGATTGCCGACGTTTACTAGCGTCTGCCTTTGGCCTATCTTCGCAGTTCACCCGCCTGCAGCATTGTCGGGAGACTGCGAAAGCCGACATTCGGATGCAACGATTCGTTTCGATCTCGAATGACCGCTCCGGGTCATTGGCTGCCTCCCTCAACTTCTGACTGTCCGCTATGGCAGCCCAAAGCTGGCATGGCGCAACGGCGTTTCCGAACAAGCCACCAAGTCCGCTCCTGGCCCGGAACTGAATCATCGCCCCACGAATCACACTGCCGCTTTCGGGATGATAGCTGACTTTTCCGGTTGAATGTCAGCTCTCGCAGCGTTTGATTCGGGTTGCGCCTCTGGAGCTGACCTTGGCGATTCGGAAGCTCACCGCCGATCGTGACCCAGAGCGGAAATTCGGGATATAAACAAATTATTGTAGTGGAATGTCAGCTCTCGCCAGCTGCGGACAAGTCAGGCTAAAGGCGTACTGCGAAGATGAGCCGGGAGCGGGCCTTAGCGATCGGCTTTCCATTTTAGCGCTCGCCAGGGGTGGTGCGCATTCGGACGCTCGCCCGGATCAAGCAGCAGATGGAAGCCGAGGGCGAGCAGCATCGTCGCGAAGATCGGGGCGAGCGGCAGGCGCGGCGCGCTGAAGAGAAACGCTCGGTATTCGTGGATCATCGCGCCCCATTCCGGACGTCCCGTGTCGGCCGAGAGGCCGAAGAAGCCGAGCGTCGCCACGAGAGCGATCGCGCGGCCGGCGTCGGCGCCGGCGAGCGCGCCGATAGGGGCCGCCGCGTTGGGCGCCAGGTGACGGAACGCGGCGCGCAGCGGCGAGACGCCGCGCGCCTCGCTCGCGCGCCAATAGGGCTCCGCCGCGAGGCGCTCGAAGAGGGCCGCAATGGTCAGCGCATAGGGCGCCCATGCGGTCACGGCGAGCGCGAGCGCCACGGTCAGCGGCCCAGGGCCGAGCAGGGCGGCGAGAACCAGAGCCAGCACCAATGTCCGCGTCGCGAGGCAGGCCTGCGCCAGAAAACGAATGAGGCGCGCGAGGGCGCCGCCGCCGAAGACGATCGCCGCCGCCGCCACGGCGCCGACGCCGACGCTCACGCTGAGCGCGACGCAGAGCGCGATCATCGACGGCTGCGCTCCGACAATCAGCCGCGCCGCGAGATCGCGGCCGAGATGATCCGTGCCCAGCCAGTGCGCCGCCGACGCCCCTTGGAGCGTCGCGTCGAGGTTGACGGCATGCGGATCGAACGATGCGCAAAGCGCGCCGAACGCCGCGCCGACGCCGAAGAGCAGGAGGATAAGAGCGCCGATCCGTCGTCTCATCCGGCGATCCTCGGGTCGAGCCGCCGCCGGATCCACGCCGCGAGATGCAGCATCGCGAGGATCCAAAGCGCGACGAGCGCGACATAGGCCTGCAACACCGGATAGTCTCGCGCGGAGACCGCCTCGACCAGGCGCTCGGAAAGGCCCGGCGCGCCGAAAACGATCTCCGCCACCGCCGTCCCGCCGACGATCCAGACGAGCTCCGGGGCGATCGCGGCGAGAACGGTCAGCCCGGCGTGGCGGCGGCCATGACGCCAGAGCGCGGCGCTCGGAGAAAGGCCCTTGGCGAGCGCCGTTTGGAAATACGGCGCAGTCCGGACCTCGCCGAAAGCGGCGCGCGCCACCCGCGCCACGGCGCCGACCGAGAAGAACGCCACCAGACCGATCGGCAAGAGCAACCGTTCGGCGGCGCCGCCCGAATAGGGGCGGATCAGCTTGAACTCGGCCGCGAACACCCAGAGGATGACGATGGCGACCGCGAAGGCCGGCAGCGCCTGGGCCGCCAGCGCCATCGCGCGGCTGGCGACGTCCAGCGCGCCGCCCGGCCGGCGGGCGGCGGCGAAGCCGAGCGCGAAACCGAGCATGACCGCCGTCGCCAAGCCGCCGACGCCGATCGCGAGCGACCAAGGCGCCCGCCGCGCGAAGTCGTCCAGAACCGGCGCTCCTGTTTCGAACGACCTCCCCCAATCGAGCGTGACGAAGCCGTCGAGCCATTGGAGGAACTGGACGACCGCGGGGCGATCGAGGCCCCAGTCGGCGCGATAGGCCGCAAGCACGGCGTCATCGACGCGGGTGTTGGCGTTCGAGAGGAACATCTCCACCGGATCCGCCGGCGTCAGGCGGATCAAGAGAAAGCTCACGGCGACGATCGCGATCCAGCCGAGGCTGAAACGCGCTGCGCCTTGCGCCGCCGCGAGAATCGGCGGTTACGACGCGACGCCGAGATCGGGGCGGATCACGTAGTAGTCCGAGCCCCAGAGCGCATAGTCGGCGAGCCGCGTGGAAAGGCCGACATGCCATTCCGGCGTGACCAGAAACGCGACCGGCGCCGCCTCGGCGATCATCGTCTGCGCTTCCTGCGCGATCCTGATCCGCGCCTCGGGATCGATCTCCGCCCGAAGCTCGGCGACCAGCGCGTCATAGGCGGGATCGGACCAGCCCGTGTAGTTCCGCGCTGCGCCCGTCTCGAAGAAGAGCGACAGGAACAGCCCGGGATCGCCCGCCGGCGCCGTGTGCTGCGCCCAGAGGAAGAGGTCGAACCCGCCGCTCTGCGCCGCATCGCTCGGCGCGTCGGTGATCTGCGTCGCGACGCTGACGCCGAGCTCGGCGAGGGCGGCGCGAACAACCGGTTGGAAGGTCACGAGATCCGGGCGTTGCGGATACGCGAAGAGCGTAAGCTCGAGCGCCGCGCCGTCTTTTCGGCGCACGCCGTCATCGTCGAGCGTCCAACCAGCCGCGTCGAGAAGCGCGGCCGCCGCCTCTGGATCATGAGGCGGCGCGACGTCGGCCGCAAAGGGATAGGCGTCGGCGAAAGCGCCCGTCGCCGGAACGCCGGCCCGCGCCGCCCGGACAAGGTCCTCGCGGCTGACGCCCATGGCGATCGCTTGACGCACGCGTTCATCCGCAAGCGCCGGCGTCTGCGTGTTCATCCACATCATGTATTGGTAGGCGACCGGAAACGACTTCACGATCGCGTCGTCCGAGCCTTCGAACATCGACAGAGTCTCGACCGGCAAATGGAACGCCATGTCGATCTCGCCGGCCGCGAGCGCCAGCGCCAAGGCCTGACCGTCGCTGATCTTGCGCAGGGTCAGCTTCGGGCGCTCGGCCGCGCCGGCGTAATGCGCGTTCGGGGCCATTTCGATCACGGCGCCCGGCTCGAACGCCTCGATGGCGAACGGGCCGGTGAAGAGAAACGCGTCGCCGTTCTGCTTGTAGATCGGGAAGGCCCATTCGGCGAGGACGGAGGGCAGGATCGCCGTCGGCTGTTCGGTCGTCGCCGTCAAAGTGGTCGACGCGACCGCATCGAAGACGATCCGCCCGGCCGAGGCGCGCGCGGACGGATTGGCTTCGCCGCTCCGATTGAGGCAGGCGGCGACGGCCTCGGCGGTCACGGGCGCGCCGTCAGAGAAGAAGCGGTCGGGCGCCAACTCGATCGTCCAAACGCCGTCGGCGTCGCGGCTCGCCGAACCGGCGAGGTTCGGCACGACGCGCCCCTCTTCGGAGACCCGAAAGAGCTGTTCGGCGACGCCGTGCGAGACGAGCGCCCAACCCGTGGATCCCTGCGCCGGATCCAGCCCCGAAGCGAGGAAGGTCAGGCCGACCGACAGCGGGGCGGCCGATTGCGCCCGAGCGCTTCGCGGCGCGGCGAGCGATGCGAGAGAGAAGCCGAAGAGCGCGGCGGCTTGACGCCGCGTGAGCATGTCGAACGTCATTTGAGCGAAGGCTCCTTGTCATGGGAAAAAGAGGGGCGGAGGGGCTCGATCTCCTCGCCGGCGTAGTCGAGCGGCGGGATACGGCCGAGGACGCCGTTCTGCAGGACGCGCGGACGGCGTTCGCGGGCCATGATTCCGTGCGCCGAGCGCGCGTGCAGGAGCGCGCAGTCGATCGCGTCTCGCGCGCCGGTTTCCGGGTCGAGATCGCCGAAGAGGTAGCTGAAGCGCCCAGGCGCGGAGAGCGCGATGGCGCAGGGCCGCTTGCACTGGCTCATGCAGCGCACGCCGCGGAGGACGAGACGCGCCTGCGCCGCCTCGTCGGCGCGCCAAGCGGCGGCGATCGCGTCGGCCAACCGAGCGCCGCCGCGCCGTTCGCCGAACGCCTCCTCGCGTCCGTCGCGGCAACGGACGCAGACGGAGAGCGTCGTCGGCGCGTCGCAAGCCGCGCCGTTAGGCATCGCGAAGCGAAATCGTCAGATCGAACAGAGATAGAGTGAAAGCCAATCGCGCGATCTCCGGTCCTTTCCGTGACGCGTGGCACGGAAGAGATCGCAGAAAGCCCTCTGGGATAGCGCTACAGCGCCTGCGCGAAGACCAGCCGACATTCGAACCTCCCCGCGCATCCCCGCACGGTGAATGAGTGACAATGCACGGCAGGTCTCCTGGCTCGCGGCTCAGCGCCTTGTCGCTCGGCCTTCCCGATCCGTTTCCGGGTCAGTGGCGCGTTGAGCTCGGCTCGCCGCTCACAGTTGCGGGGGCAGCCACGGTCTTGGTCCCTGATGGGTACGCCGCACCGTGTTCCCTTTTAATCAAGCGCCGATCTCTCGGCGCTCGAACCGTGAGCCGTTCATGCATCAAGGCTCTGAACGACGCAAGCGCTTCTCGGATCGGTCGATCCTCGCGGCGGCCGGCTCCGCCGAGCCGCCTTGGCGTCGGCGAAGCGTCGGTCGGTCTGATCAGCGAGGCGGTGCGCGTCGAGCCGATCTCTAGAGACGTCGACGCCGACGGCGTTTTGGGTCATCTTCTCTGCGCCTATGCTTGTCATGCGGCTCGGCGAGCCGCGTATCCGTTCAGGCCTGGGAGAAGACGAGGGCGATCCCACTCTAGCTCGGCCCGCTTAGCGGCCGGCCAATCCCCGATCCATCCCTCGCCGCCGCAGAGGAGTTGCAACTCCTTCTGCGGCGTCTCTTTTTGCCCGAAACAGGCGCTCGGATCATGAGACACGCCAATCCGGATCAAACGCGGTCGTTTGATCCTGGAAAATGGGCGGCGAAACAGAAAGCTGCCGCGGTTCTCTGATCATGAGCGATCAAAAAACGCTGTCGCCTCTTTCATCACTCCGCCTCAAGAGGTTCGTGCGCAGCCTCGCCTGCAGAGCGCCCCTCTGACGTCGACGAACAGCCCGATCGGCCAGCGGAGCGCGATCGCAGATCAGGTTGCGACGTGAGCTCTCGGCTTGGCGAATGCTCCTGCGTCAGGCGCTCAATCATCCAAGCGCTGTCGGAGCAAATATCACCGCAGCAATCCTGGTGCGCGCGGAGTTGGTCGATACAACAGTCCGTCTCCGCGCATCGGCGCTTTTGTGCGTCCTTGTCCATGTCGATCCCCGGCTTAAGCGTCCGGCCTGACGCGCCTCGCTTCGACGGTCAGCACAAGACAGCGACTACGAACGTCATCCGATGCTTCATCATCACGCGCGGCGCGCAATCAGGACGTGGCAGGAAGCATTGACGAGCAGCGGCCGATCAGCGCCGCCGCTGCGGCGCTCGAAAGCCTCCAAGACGGAGCGCTCGACGGCGTCCCGTTCTGTCGGGGCGCACCGGGCGATGAGCTCGCCCGAAATCGGGTTGCCGACCATGCCGCGCCACATCGCGCCCGGCGTGGGCAAGACGAGCGTCGCGTCAATGACGTGAACCTCAGCGTCCGCAACCGGGGCGGCCCCCGACACTTCCTCGACCAACCCCTCGGCCGTCATGAGCGCCGCCCAATCCGGTCGCGGAGGCGGGTCGGTCAGACGCGTCGGCAGCGCGGCCATCAGCGTCTCCATTTGAATGCGCGCGAGGTCGTTGTGCTCGGGGCTCCGCCAAACGGAGGTCACCAGGCGCCCGCCCGGCCGCAGGGCGTCGACGGCGGCGCGCCAGGCTGCGCGCCGATCCGGGAAAAGGAAGATCCCGAGACACGAAAAAGCGGCGTCGAAAGCGCCGTCCTCCAGCCCGAGCGCCTGACCGTCGCGCAGCTCGCATCGCGCATCGGCGTCTATCGGAGCCAGCGCGCGCTCGGTAAGCGCGATCATGGCGGGCGAAATGTCGGTGGCGAGGACGGACCCGGCCCCGCGATCAGCGCACAACCTCGCGGCGGCGACCGAAAGGTCGCCCGGTCCGCAGTCGATGTCGAGGATGCGCGGCGCGGAAGGCAAACGGCTCTGGACCAAAGAGAGCATCGAACGAGCGATATGGCCCGTGAGCGGTGCGAAGAGACGCGCGTACTCGGCGGCGTGCGCGTCCCATCGTCGAGCAGCGGTTGAAGCATCCTGACGGCGCGTCGACATTGTGCGGTCCCTCGACGGCTTCCAACGATGACGCCCCGGCGGCGTGGAGACGACGCCCTCGGCGACCTCCTGTCGAAGCTGGCTTCGACCGGGGCGGGACCGCGTCCGAGTAAGCCCGGCGCGGACGGCGCCGGGGATCTCGGCGGAAGCGGGGCTCTCACGCGGGGACGATTTTTCCCGGCAACGAGTTGACCGTCATCGTGTCTTTCTCGCGAAAATGCACCACCGATCGGATCGACTCGCCCGCCTTCAGCAGATCGAACGCCGTGTTGATCTGATCGTGCGTCATATGGTGGGTGATGTACGGGTCGATATCGAACTCCCCGCGCAGCCACTCGTCGACCATGCCCGGCAGCTCGCTCCGCCCTTTCACGCCGCCGAAGGCCGTGCCGCGCCATACCCGGCCGGTCACGAGCTGAAACGGGCGCGTCGCGATCTCTTGGCCGGCGCCGGCGACGCCGATCACCGTGCACTCGCCCCATCCCTTGTGGCAGGCTTCCAGCGCAGCGCGCATCAGACCGACATTTCCGACCGCTTCGAACGTGTAGTCCAACCCGCCGTCGGTCATGTCCACCAGCACTTCTTGGATCGGCTGGGCGTGGTCGTTGGGATTGACGCACTCCGTCGCGCCGAGCGCCTTTGCGAGCGGGAATTTCGACGGGTTGATGTCGATGCCGATAATGCGGGACGCCCCGTTCAGCACGGCGCCTTGGACCACCGCCATGCCCACGGCGCCCAAGCCGAAGACCGCGACGCTCGCGCCCGCCTCCACCTTGGCCGTGTTGCGCACGGCGCCAATGCCGGTCGGCACGGCGCAGCCCATGACGGAGGCTTTGGAGAGCGGCGCGTCCTTAGAGATCTTGGCGATCGAGATTTCGGGCAGCACGGTGTATTCGCTGAACGTGCTGGTGCCCATGTAATGCAGGATCTGCTTGCCCTTGTAGGAAAAGCGCGACGTGCCGTCGGGCATGACGCCTGCGCCCTGGGTCTTGCGGATCGTCTGGCAGAGATTGGTTTTGCCCGACTTGATGTACGGGCAATTCGGATCCTCGGGGACATAGAGCGGGATCACATGGTCGCCGGGCGCGACCGACGTCACGCCTTTGCCGACCTCCTCCACGATCCCGCACGCTTCGTGACCGAGGATGCAGGGAAAGAGCCCTTCGGGATCCTCCCCGGACAGCGTGAAGACGTCCGTGTGGCAGAGGCTGGTGGTCACGATCCGGACCAAGACCTCCCCGTCCTTCGGCCCTTCCAGATCGATTTCTTCGATCTCGAGCGGTCGGTTGGCTTCCCATGCGATCGCTGCGCGGGTTTTCATCGGCGCTTTCCTCCCTGGCGTCTGGTCAGTCCTGGCGTCTGGTCAATGCAAGACGTGATCAGCCTCGTCGAACGTCTCCTCGAGCGGGTCGAGGACAAGCAGAAGCCGCGTCTCGCCGGTTCCTTCGATCGGCGGCGAACGATGGAGGAGGCCTGAAGGCGGGCCTTCCGGCCAGAGCGTCCCGCGAATGACGATGGGCGCGCCGGTCGGCGTCGTGAAGACCCGCTCCGGCTCCGCGCCGTCCGCGGCGACGCCGTACTGGGTGCCGGTCCCTCGATATGTGCAAATCAACCGAGATGTGACGGCGTCGATATGGAACTTTCGACAGGCGTTCGTAGAGATAACGTCCAGGCGCAGCCGGAGGTAGGGCGCGCGCGTGATCTCCGCAAAGCCGTGCGCTAGGGCGGCGACGTCATCGACGAAGAGCGTCCGCTCAGCGCCGTCTGGAGTGCCCGCCATATCGCAGCTCTGGCGGACCGCATCGCGAACGGCGCCTGGCTGAACAACGATCCTTGTTCGGGGCAGCCGCGATGGGTCGAGTCGGTCGATCCAGTTTTGAAAGCTGCGCAAGGGTTGGCGGCGCCAAATCACGGCGGCGCAGCCGGGACGGTGGATGGTCGACAACCCTTCCGGCGCGTCGGCGATGGCGACGCCGATGGCGGCGTCCCTTACGATTTCGCGGGTGTGCTTCATGCTGCGGCCTCGGCGCGACGCCAGACGGGAAACGGATCCGGCAAGTCCGGCAGGTTGCCAGGGTCCTGTGCGAGCGAGGCGGGAACCAGCGCCGCGTCGAGCTGCGCTTGAAGCTTCGGCCAGTCGATTCCGGAGCCGATGAAGACAAGCTCCTGACGCCGATCGCCCCAGGGCTCGCTCCAATGCTTCTCGATGTAGGAGAGCGCGCTTTCGTGGTCGGGCCACCGCTCCTTAGGAACCGCCGCCCACCATGTGCCGAGCGGCTTGACGCTCGAAAGGGCGCCGGCCAGCGAAAACTCGGCCACCCAGTTGGGCCGCGTCGCGATCCAGAAATGCCCTTTCGCGCGGATCACGCCGGGCATGGCGCTTTCCAGAAGCGCCTTGATCTTCTCTGGATCGAACGGTCGCTGCGCCCGATAAACGTGGCTCGTGACGCCATACTCCTCCGTTTCGGGCACATGATCGGCGAAGCCGTAGAGCTCCTTGGCCCACATCGGATGCTCATGCGCCTTCTCGATGTCGAAAAGGCCTGTGCTCAAGATCGCATCCGCCGGAACGTCGGAGTAATTCGTTTCGATGATCTTCGCATCGGCGTTCAGACTGCGGATGATTTTCCGCGCCGCGTCCACCTGATGCGGCGCCGCATCGGCGACTTTGTTGAGGATCACCACGTCGGCGAACTCGATCTGGTCCGTCAGAAGATGCACGAGCGTGCGCTCGTCCTCCTCGCCCAGGCTCTCGCCGCGATCGCGCAGAAAGTCGTGGCTGGAGTAGTCGCGCAGCAGGTTCACGGCGTCGACGACAGTCACCATCGTGTCGAGCCGCGAGACGTCCGACAGGCTTTCACCCTCTGCGTCGCGGAAATCGAAGGTGGCGGCGACAGGCAGCGGCTCGGATATGCCGGTCGACTCGATCAGCAGATAGTCGAAGCGACCCTCGGCCGCGAGACGACGCACCTCCGCGAGCAAATCGTCGCGCAGCGTGCAGCAGATGCAGCCGTTCGACATTTCGACGAGGGTTTCGTCGGTGCGGGAAAGCTCGGTGTCGGCGCGCACGAGATCGGCGTCGATGTTCACCTCGGACATGTCGTTGACGATCACGGCGACGCGCCGGCCTTCACGGTTGTTCAGCACGCGGTTGAGGAGCGTCGTCTTGCCGGCGCCGAGGAAGCCGGAGAGGACGGTGACGGGGAGACGGGCGTCTTGCATGTTTATCCTGTCTATGGCAGCAGAAGCGCAATGTTATAACATAACAATCTCCGCGCAAGCTGTTTGCATGAGGTCACGCCTATGCGGCGCGTTTCCGACGGTTGTCATGGCGGTGACAGGGACGTCGTCAGCTGCGCCGGCAGCGGCGCTTCCGACGACCAACCAGCGTTGTCGGCGAAAAAGCTGACGAAAAGCAATGCTCCCTACCTGGCTCGCCCGTCGAGGGCCCCCCGGCCGACCGAGCTTCCTACGCGTAAAGCGACGTTTTCCGTGAGAGGACAAAGCGCGTCGCCGGCAGGCGCGTTGCCGGCGGCCCGGCGCGCGCGGCGGATGTCGGCTGATGACGAGAAGCGCCGGATCGTGGCGGAGGCGCGAGCGCCGGGCGTCTCGACGTCGGCGATCGTTCGCCGCGATCGGATCGACGCCGACCCGCCGTCAGCTTGGGCCCGCGCTCCTCGGTTTGCGCCCGACGACGCTCGTTCCCAAGGGCTCGGGAACAATCGGCTCGCGCCCGGCATCCGCGGTTCGCGTTATCCAAAAGAAGCGCAGTGGCGCGCCTTCGATCAATTGCCCGAATGCGTCGCCGACGCGATTCGCGACAGCCGATCCAAGCTGTGCCCGGTCGCGGCGCTGAAGCTCGTCAACAGGACCGTCTACGCCTCCGAGCACATCGCGCTCTTCCTGAAGCAGCACGCCGCTTGGACCGACTGGCGGGTCTTGGCGGCGGATTTCGGCAAGGACGGCGCCACGCGGCTGCGGCCCGACGCGCCGAAACGCAAGACCAAGCTCGGCCGCAGGCGCGACCCATGATCGTCCTGCGCGCGCAAGCGTCCGAGGCGGCGCGCGCGCAGCTCGATCACGGGATCGGCGTCGGCCGATCGCCGCACGGTTCTCGCCGGAGACGCCGTCGACGCCGCGGACGCGAGCGCCGATCTTCGCGAGCTCGGCGGGCCGTCCTGACTTCAGGCGAGCGAGAGCGTTCGTTCGGCCGCGCGTCGACCTGCGCCTGCTCCAGACCATGACGAGACGCGGCGTCGCGCAGGCTGCGGCCGAGCTTCACGCGTGGAGCGCATGCGGCGGGCGGATCCTGATAGAGCTTCCGCACGCCGAACACGCCGACCATCGGCCCTCGCCTGACGACGCCGGCGTCAGGGCGCTGGAGGCCCGCCAGAACGTCGAGAAGCGACGTCTTGCCCGATCCGCTCGGCCCGGCGAGCGCGATGGGTTCGCCGGCGCGCAAGCTGAGGTCGAACCCGGGAACGAGGCGACGGCCGCCGCGCGCGACCGTCAGCCCTTCGGCGCTCAAAGCTTCCGCTCCGCGCGCGCCGGGCGGCGTCGCCCGGCGGAGCCTGCATCATCGCGAAGCTCGCCGCGCCCACGATCAGCGCGACCAAACGCGCTTGAAGCAGACGCGACGCGACGACGTCGCCGCCCTCCACCGCGCACCCGGCGATCGGCGCGTTCTCGAGCGGACCGGGATTGTCGAATGCGCGCTGGATCGCGGCGGCGGCGATCTCCGCGGTCAGGACCGACCCGTCGTGGAAAGACGCGTCGGACCGCAGCGAGAAACGCCAGACGAGCCCGTCCTCCGACACCGTCCAGCTCTCGGCCAGACCGGGCGGAAGCCGCCCTTCCGCATCGGCGTCGACGAGAGTCTCCATGGTTTCGAGCCGCAGGAACGCGAAGCCGGAAACGGCCGGATCCGCACTCGCGATCTCCCATGGCGCCGCGACCGAGATATCGGTCCTAGGCTCCGCATTCGCGCTCATCGCGAAGCGCGCAGAGCCGGGATCCCGGGCCAAGGGGCCGAGCGTGCGGCGAACTGGCCCTGGATCCCGGATAAGCCTGCGGCTTTCCGGGATGACGGCGTCGTCCCGGGATGACGGCGTCATCGGCGTTGCATCCGCCTAAACAGATCCTGCTCTGAACAGGGCGATCGATACCTGCGCAGTCTTTTTGTCGTGGGCGCAATGGCCGTGATCAAGCAGGCGCGGGCGCGGCGCCAAACCGAACCGCAGCGGACAATCCGTGTGCTACCAAAACCGGCCAACTCTAAATGCTGTCGACACTCCTTTGCGCGGACCGCTTGCGTCGCGCGGCCCGTCGGCTTCTGACGCCGTCTCGGCGACGGATGAGCGTCGCGGTCAGGTCGATCCGTCGATCGCCACGCGTTTCGTCAGGCTGGACGCCATGATCCAGCTGAGAGCGGCCATCGCGGCGGCCGTCGCCAAGCACAGCGTCAGCCCGCCGAGCTGATAGCTCACGCCCGAGAGCAGCGTGCCGAGCAATCGGCCGGCGGCGTTCGACATGTAGTAGAAGCCGACATCCATCGTGACGCGCTCGCCCTTCGAGAAGGCGAGGATCAAATACGAATGCACGGACGAATTCACCGCAAAGACGACGCCGAAGATCAGGAGACCGCCGATCAGCGTCGCCGTCAGCCATTCGCTCGGTCCGCCGGAGGCCGAGGAGGCGGCCGCCAAAGCGACCGGAATGAGCGTGAGCGCGCCGACCCAAACCCGGGCCAACCCGACGATTTTCGACACCGGCTTTTCGCGCGCGCGCAGGATCTTCGGCGCCGCCGCCTGCACGGCGCCATAGCCGAGAATCCACGCGGCCATGAACGTGCCGATCAAGAAGAATGCGGCGCGGTTTCCTTCCGGCGAGCCGTCGGAGAACACGCTGTAGAAATAGATCGGAACGCCGACCACGAACCAAACATCGCGCGCGCCGAACAGAAACACCCTCGCCGCCGACAACCAGTTGATGTTCGGGTCTTTCGAGAAGACGTCGCGGAACGGCACCTTGGGCCTGCCCTTGGGCAAGCCCGCCGGCATCAGGATCGCCGTCGCGAGCAAGATCGCGGCGAGCGCCGCCGCCATCGCCAACACCGAGAACTCGAAGCCGAAGCCCGCGAGCAAAGCCGCGCCGAGGAGGAAGCCGAAGCCCTTCACGGCGTTCTTGGAGCCGGTCAGGAGCGCGACCCAACGAAAGAGCTGGCTTTGGGCGTCTTCCGGGACCAGCACCTTCACAGCGCTCTTCGAGCTCATCTTGGTCAGGTCTTTGGCGACGCCGGAGAGCGCTTGGACGCCCATGACGAACGCCACCGAGCTCCAGAGCGTCCAGCTCTCGTCAAGCTGGGCCAGGGCGACAAGCGCCGCGATCTGCAGCAAGAGCCCGCCATAGAGCGTGCGCGTCAGCCCGAAGCGCGCGGCGATCCAGCCGGCGGAAAGGTTGGTCACGACTCCCATCAGCTCGTATCCGAGAAACAGATAGGCGAGCTGGATCGGCGTGAAGCCGAGCTCGTGGAAGTGCAGCAAAACCAACATGCGCAGCGCGCCGTCGGTCAACATGAACGCCCAATAGCCGAGCGTCACCACGACATAGGCCGCGACGGCGTTCGTTGGTTTTCGACCCGGGCTCTCTATCGACGACACGCCGTCAGTTCCTTCGTTCGGTCAGAGCGACGCGGCCACCATTCGCGCGATGTCGGCCAGGCGCCAGGAATAGGCGAGTTCGTTGTCGTACCAGGCGTAGACCTTCAACTGGGTTCCGTTCACCACCATCGTCATCGGGCCGTCGACGATCGCCGAGCGCCGATCATTGACATAGTCGGCCGAAACGAGCGGCCGCTCCTCGTAACCGAGAACGCCTTCGAGCGGCCCCTCGGCGTAGCGCTTGAAAAGCGCGTTGGCTTCGTCGACCGTCGTCGGCCGCTTCAGCTCGAACACGCAGTCGGTCAACGACGCGTTGAGAAGCGGGACGCGAACGGCGTGGCCGTTCAGCCGGCCCTTCAGTTCCGGATAGATGAGGGTGATCGCGGTGGCCGAGCCGGTGGTCGTCGGAATGAGCGAGTTGAGCGCGGAGCGCGCGCGCCGCAGATCCTTCGCCGGCTTGTCGACCATGGTCTGCGTGTTGGTGACGTCGTGAATCGTCGTGATCGAGCCATGCTCGATCCCGATCTCTTCGTGGACGACTTTCACGATCGGCGCGAGACAGTTCGTGGTGCAGGACGCGGCGGTGATCAGATGATGCCGCGCCGGATCGTAAAGATGGTGGTTGACGCCGTAGACGAGGTTCAACGCCGGCTCGGTCTTCACCGGCGATGAAACGACAACTTTCTTTACTCCCGCCGCGAAATACGGCGCGACGCGCTCTGTCGTTTTAAAATAGCCGGTCGCGTCGATGACGATGTCGACGCCGAGCTCGCGCAGCGGCAACGCCTCGATCGTTTTCGAGGTCGTCGCCCGCATGCGCTTGCCGTTCACGATCAGGGTTTCGGCGTCAAAGGCGAAGTCGGCGCGCCAACGACCATGAACGCTGTCGAACTCGAGGAGATGCGCATAGAGCGCCGGATCGCCGACGGCGTCGTTCACGAGAACGATCTCGCCGTCGAAGCCGTCCTCGATCAACGCTTGCAGCGCCAGCTTCCCTGTTCGACCTAGTCCATTGATCGCCAACCTCGTCACAGACTTCTCCTTACCGCGTCTTCCCCAGCCGAGCATCGTCACGCCAAGCGCGTCAGCGCCGACTCGTCGTCGTCCGCCGGCTTGCTCTTGCCAATATCGTCGAGCCGTTTCTGCAGCGCCAGGCTGTCCAGGCCTTCGATCGGCAGATTGGTGAAGGCGCTGATGCGATTGAAGAGGAAGCGGTACGCGTCTGAAAAGGCGAGAGAAATTTCGCTCTCTGAGCCGGTCGCCGCGGCCGGATCCGGTATGCCCCAATGCGCGCTCATCGGCTGTCCGGGCCAAGCCGGGCAAACTTCGTTGGCGGCGTTGTCGCAAACCGTGAAGACGAAATCGAGCTCCGGCGCGCCGGGGCGCGCAAACTCGTCCCACGACTTCGAGCGGAACTGGCTCGTGTCGAAATTGAGGTTTTCGAGCAGCGCCTTGGCGCGCGGATGAATATCTCCCCGCGGCGTAGATCCGGCCGAATAGCCGACGAACCGGGTGCGGGCAACCCGGCCGATAATCGCCTCGGCGAAGATCGAGCGGGCGGAGTTTCCGGTGCACAAGAACAAAACGTTGTACTGGCGGCTCATCCTAGCTTCCTCCATGTCAGGGCTTCCCCAATCCTGTCGTCGTCTCGAAAGCGCGCCGGCGACCTGCGCGCACGCTTCCGCCCGCCCCTTGCAGCAATCGTTGGCCAGAAACCCGAGCAGCCCGCCGGCGCCGTCGAGATCGGCGTGATAGAGAACCGAACGGCCGACCCGTCGCGATCGGATGAGGCCGGCGCGCTCGAGCTCCGTCAGCTGGTTGGACATCGTCGAGCCCCGGACGCCGAGCGCGAGCGCGATCTCGCCCGCGGCCACCTCGTCGGGCGCGCGGCGGACGAGCAGTCGAAAGATCGCCAAGCGCCCCTCATGGGCGAGCGCGGTCAGCTTCTTGACGGCGTCCGACGATTCCATAATTCATAAATTCACAAAGTGATGAATTATGTCAAGCGCCGGATCGCGCCTCGCGTCTTCACCGAGGCGGCGGGTTCGTCGCCTCGAGCGTGAAAGCGGAGTAGCATTCGCTGTCCGGCAGGTTCGACTTGTCCGCCATCGCGTCGACGAGCGCGCCGCGCAGGTCGATCGCGTCCTCGGCCTCGCGCACGCCGATGAACAGCACCGGCCGCTGCCAGCTCGCGCCCTCGCTGGCGTCCGCGCCGCAGGAGGGCTGGTACTGGCCGAGATTGAGCGTATAGATCCGCGCCTCCTCCGAGACGTATTCCCGCAGCCAGCCCGCCGCGGTGCGCGCTCGGTTGCGGGCGCGGATCGTCTCGGCGCGCAGGTCGCCTTCCTGGCTCGCCGCGCCGACGGCGATCAGCGCCTCCGATTGCGCGAGGCCGGCGCGCAGCGGCGCCGCGAAGACGATCGTCTCGACCGCGTCGGCGTCGAGCGGCTCGCCGTCCCGCGTCAGCGCCACGGCGCTGGAGCGCGCCCAGGCGAAGTCGGTCGGCAGCACCGCGACCTCGAAGCGCGCGCGGCGCCCCTCGGCGTCGACGCCTTCGATCGGAAAGACGACCGCCTCGCCCCAGCGGATGGTCTCCACCCGCACCGCCGGCGGTTCGGCGATCTCGACCGGCGGCTCCGGAACCGGCGCCGGCGCCGGCTCAACGACCGCCGGCGGCTCGTCTTCGAAGAGGTCCGTCAGAAGCTCGGGCTCGATGGCGACGACCGTGGCCGTCGTCGCGACCGTCGCCGCGGCCGCCGTCGCCGCGGTGTTGGCCTTCGCGACGGCGACGAGATTCTGCGCCTGCGACTTGATCAGCTCCCAAAAGTCCAAGAGCGACGACGCGTCGTCGAACGCGTCGTAGGCTCGCTTCAGACGACGATAGACCCGTCCGAGCCATGTCCGCGGCTTGTCGCGCTCGGCGTTCGTCGCGTCTGCGTCGGCCTGTCCCGAAGCGCGCGCCGTCGTTTCGGTCGGCTTGTCAGCGTTCATCTCGTCATCCCTTCCCGCTCGACCCCGAAGATCACGATCGGCGCAGGCTCTCGGCCGCGCGGCCGCCGATTCGCGCGTCTCGGAATCGGCTGCTTCCGACGCTGAGCGCGCGCGGCGCGATCCGCAACCGACATTCGCGCTGAACACAGGATCTTATCGCGCGCCGCCGGCCTCATAGGTCGCTCCGGTCGCCTCGGCGCGCGCCGCGGCCGCCGAGGCCGGGTCGCGATCGCTTGCGACGCGATCGCGCCGGCGGTTCACGCCCTCGTCACCTCAATGTGCGCCGTCGCGAGGCGGCGTTCATTGCGAACGCGCAATTCTTCGCGAAGACTTTTTAGACAGAACAGGAAGGAGCCTAGTCATGTCCTCCAAGTCACTTTCGCGACGGGCGGTGTTGCGCACCGCCCTTACGGCGACGCCAGCCGCGGTCGCGACGGTCTTCATTGCGGATCCCGCGCAGGCGAAGGCGTCGCAGGAAACGGTCAACTATCAAAGTACTCCAAACGGCGACCAAACCTGCGAAACCTGCAGATTCTACGAGGGCGATGGCGTTTGCTCGGTCGTCGAAGGCGCGATCGAGCCGCAGGGCTGGTGCAAGCTGTTCCAGCCGAAATCGTAGGCGCGCCGCCGACGCGAACGCGCGGCGTCTTGGTCCGAGCCCCTCGGGTCCCGCAGTCGTGAGGCGAGTCCTTTTCCCTGTGGCGTGAGCCCCGAAGGCGCCCTGGCTCGGCGCCGGAGATTTCCGAGGATCCGGCGGCTATGAAAGCCGCTGCGGCGTCTGTTCGACGTCCCGCGACGATATGCGATGCGATCGGCCGCTCAGCAGTTCGGGTCGTCGATCAACGGCGTCGGCTTCGCGAAGCGCTCGAGCGTGTGCAAATCGTCAATCGTGACCTCCGCGCCGTCGATGGACACGCCAAAGGGCTCGAGCGTCTTGATGGCGCGCGAGAGATTCTCGGGCGTCATGCCGAGAAACGACGCCAGCCGACGCTTCTCGACCGTCAGAGCGAAGCGCCGAGGGTCCTTGGCGTGCTTGCCGGCGCGCAGAAGATAGTTCGCCAATCGCTCGATCGACGTGCGAAGCTTCAGCTCCTTGCTGTTCTTGACCACAGAGCGGTAGCAGACGGCGAGCTCTGTCACGACGGCGCGCGCGAAGGCGTTGTCGCGGTCGAAGACCTCTCGCACGTCCTCGGACGGCAGCATCACGATCCGGCTTTTTTCGACCGTGCGCGCCGACATCAGGTACGGCGCGTCCTTGATGGTCGCCGCCAGAATGAACGTCGAGACCGGGCGCACCATCGCCATAACGGTCTGCCGCTCGGCCCATGAAGCGAACAGCTCGACGACCCCGTCGACGATGACGTGCAGGAAATCGGAGCTGTCGCCCTCGCGGATCAATTCGATCTGCGGCGGGAAGGTCTGCATGTAGCCGCCGCGGACGAGATCGGCGAAATGGTCCTCCGACATATCGCGGAACAGCGCCAGCCGTCGTATCTCCGGCAAATCTTCGGATCGCATCGCCCCTCGTCCCCGGCCAGTGGACTGCTTGACATTTGTTAAGCGCGACGCCGGGATCCGTCAATCGGGCGGCAGACACTCTTTGTAGCGCGACCGAAAAAGTCTAAGTCGCCTGAAGTAATTATTTTGACCTCTCATTTATTTCCTCGGCGGGCGCGGAGTTTTTTGATCGAGATCAAATCGTTGCAAGGGCAACAACCCTTCATCTCCTCACGCCGCGCCCCTTCGCCTCGGCGCGGCTGACAAACGAGGAGAAGCCCCATGCACGCCTTGTCCGGGGTCTCGCGCGCCGACCGAAACCGAGCGCTCGGGCTCAGCACGTTCGCCTTCACCGTCTGTTTCGCAGTTTGGACAATTTTCTCGATCATCGGCGTCCAGATCAAAGCTGACCTCGGCCTGTCCGACACCGAGTTCGGTCTGCTCGTCGCCACGCCGGTTTTGACCGGCTCCGTCAGCCGAATATTCCTCGGCGTTTGGACCGAGCAGGTCGGCGGGCGGATCATGTTCCCGCTCCAGATGCTGGTCACCGCCGTCGCGGTCTGGCTGCTGACCTCCGTGCAGACCTACGAGGTGTTCCTCCTCGCCGCGCTCGGCCTCGGTCTCGCCGGCGGATCCTTCATCATCGGCGTCGCCTACGTCTCGCGGTGGTACGCCAAGGAGCGTCAGGGCACGGCGCTCGGCATCTTCGGCGCCGGCAATGTCGGCGCGGCCGTCACCAACTTCGCGGCGCCGTTCCTGGTCCTCGCCATGGGCTGGGAAGGCGCGGCGCGCGTCTACGCGGTCGTTCTCGTGGTGACGGCGGTGCTCTTTTACGTCTTCGCCAAGGAGGATCCGGCCCAGGCGGAGCGTCGTCGCGCGGGCGCCAAGCCGGTGTCGACCAGAGAGCAGTTGGCGCCGCTGAAATACGTGCAAGTCTGGCGGTTCGCGACCTACTATTTCTTCGTTTTCGGCGCCTTTGTCGCGCTCGCGTCGTTCCTGCCGCGCTATTACGTCGGCGCCTACGGGCTCGAGCTGACCATGGCGGGCGTGTTCGCCGGCTTCTACTCGCTGCCCGGTTCCGTATTCCGCGCGCTCGGCGGCTGGATGTCGGATAAATGGGGCGCGCGTTTCGTCATGTATTTGACGTTCATCGTCTCGCTCGTCTGCCTGTTCGTCATGAGCTACCCGGAGACGAGCTATGTCGTCGAAGGCGTCGGCGGGCCGCTCGAGTTCACCTTCGGCATCAACGTCTATGTCTTCCTCGCGCTGACGATCGTTCTCGGCTTCGTCATGAGCCTCGGCAAGGCGGCCGTCTACAAGCACATTCCGGTCTACTATCCGAATCACGTCGGCGCCGTCGGCGGTCTCGTCGGCATGATCGGCGGGCTCGGCGGTTTCGTGCTGCCGATCAGCTTCGGCGCGCTGCTCGACGCGACCGGCGTCTGGACCGTGCCGTTCATGATCATGTTCGTTCTCGTCGCGGTCTCCACCGTCTGGATGCACATCGCCATCCGCAACATGGAGAAGCGTCGCCATCCGGCGCTGGCCGCCGAGAAGGACCGCCTGTCCGATCTTCCGGAAGAGCCGTTCGCCGTCGGCGAGGCGGAGCGCCCGCAAGCGCCGGGCGGCGCCCAGGCGCGGCCCGCCGAATAACGGACCGAAGCACGCCCTCGACGCGCGGGCCGCAGGCGGCGGCCCGCCCCACCGAACACGCTCCGACCGAGCGGCCTTAGGGAGGTTCTCATGGCGATCAGCTCGCCCGACGCCGGCCAACGCGGCCACACGCTAACGGATTGGCGCCCCGAAGACGCGCAGTTCTGGGAAACCCGCGGCAAGGCGATCGCCGCCCGCAATCTCTGGATTTCGATCCCCTGCCTGCTGCTGGCCTTTTCGGTCTGGCTGGTCTGGTCCGTCGTCGTGGCCAAGCTGCCGGCGATCGGCTTCGACTACAGCGTCGGCGAGCGGTTCTGGCTCGCCGCGCTGCCCGGCCTCTCCGGCGCGACCCTGCGGATCTTCTACAGCTTCATGATCCCGATCTTCGGCGGCCGGCTCTGGACGACGCTGTCCACCGCCTCGCTGCTGCTGCCGGCGATCGGCATCGGCTACGCCGTGCAAGACCCGGACACGCCCTACTGGCAGTTCGCGCTGCTCGCGCTCCTGTGCGGCTTTGGCGGCGGCAACTTCGCCTCCTCGATGGCGAACATCGCCTACTTCTACCCGAAGCGGGTCAAGGGCAACGCGCTCGCGCTCAACGCCGGCCTCGGCAACGCCGGCGTCTCGGTGATGCAGTTCGTCGTGCCGCTCGTCATCACCGCCGGCGTCTTCGGCGCGATCGGCGGCGAGCCGCAGCAGCTCTCCGACGGCGGCGAGCTCTGGCTGCAAAACGCCGGTTTCATCTGGGTCCCGTTCCTCGTCGCGACGTCGCTCGCCGCCTGGTTCGGCATGCACGACATCGCCGACGCGCGGGCCTCCTTCCGCGAGCAGTCGATCATCTTCTCGCGCAAGCACAACTGGATCATGTGCGTGCTCTACACCGGCACCTTCGGCAGCTTCATCGGCTATTCGGCAGGCTTTCCGCTCTTGATGAAGACGCAGTTCCCGGCGGTGGACGCCCTGTCCTACGCCTTTCTCGGTCCGCTCGTCGGCGCGCTGAGCCGGGCCGCGACGGGGTGGGTCTCCGACAAATATGGCGGCGGCCGCGTGACCTTCTGGGTCTTCCTCCTGATGATCGCGGCTGTTGCCGGCGTACTGGTCTTCCTCGGAATCAAGGAACAACCGGGCGCATTCTGGGGCTTTTTCGCCTGCTTCATGGCACTGTTCTTCCTGACCGGCGTCGGCAACGCCTCGACCTTCCAGATGATCCCCTCGATCATGCGGCAGGAAGTTGCCCGCCTCATGCCTCAGCTCAATGCGGCCGAACAGGTCCGGCAGGGCGATCGCGAGAGCGCGGCCATCATCGCCTTTACCTCGGCAATTGCCGCATACGGAGCATTCTTCATCCCGAAAGCCTATGGCTCGTCCATCGCCATGACCGGCGGAGCAGACGCGGCTCTGTGGATCTTCGGTGCCTTCTATGCGCTGTGCCTGGCGATCACCTGGCTGTTCTATACGCGCAAGAACGCGCCCGTTCCCTGTTAAGCGGCGGATAAACAAGGATTATCGACCATGTCACAGCTTCTCGACCGCCTGAACTTTCTGGCGAAGAAGAACATCGACACCTTCTCCGAAGGCCACGGCGTCGTCACAAACGAAAACCGCGACTGGGAGGAGGCCTACCGGAAGCGCTGGGCGCATGACAAGGTTGTGCGCTCCACCCATGGC
>CAZPTD010000024.1:0-25491 GCA_964588915.1 uncultured Neomegalonema sp.
CTCCGCTCCGACCGCTTCTACTTCATGGAGATGAACACGCGGCTCCAGGTCGAACATCCGGTGACCGAGGCGGTGCTCGGGCTCGATCTCGTCGAGTGGCAGCTCCGCGTCGCGTCCGGCGAGACGCTGCCGGCGCGCCAGGAGGAGCTCGCGCTCGACGGCTGGGCCTTCGAGGCGCGGCTCTACGCCGAGGACGCGGCCGCGGGTTTCCTGCCGGCGACGGGACGGCTCGAAGCGCTCGATCTGCCGGAGCGTCTCGCGCGGGTCGATTCCGGCGTGCGGGCCGGCGACGAGATCAGCCCGTTCTACGATCCGATGATCGCCAAGATCATCGCGAAAGGCGCGAGCCGCGACGCGGCGCTTGGGCGCTTGCGGGCGGCGCTCGCCGAGGCGCGGGTCGTCGGCGCGGTGACCAATCTGCGCTTTCTGGAGGCGCTCGCCGCCCATGAGGGTTTCGGCCGCGGCGAGGTCGACACCGGCCTCATCGACCGCGATCTCGACGCGCTCCTCGCGGCGCCGGCGCCGACCGCGCTCGACATGGCGCTGGCCGGCCTCGCGGCGCTCGGGCTCTTCGAGCCGGCGCCGGAGGCGGGCTGGCCCGATCCCTTCGCGGCGCGCGCGGGCTGGCGCGCCTGGGCGCCGGCGAGCCTGGCGGTCGAGCCGATCCTCGACAGCGAACCGCAACCGATCCGCGCGACGCGCCGCGAGGAGGGCGCCTATCGCGTCGAAACGCCGCTCGGCGCGGTCGATCTCCGGGTTCTGTCGATCGATCGGAGCCGCGGCGGTGGACCGCGTCTGCGCCTGCGCGTCGTCGACGGCGAGACCGCGCGCGACGTCACGGCCGACGTGCTGACGACCGCGAGCGCCATCGAGATCCGCGCCGGCGGCGCGCCGGTCCGCTTCGCGCCGCCCGATCCGCTCTCGGGCGAGGACGCGTCGGAGGCGGGCGGCGACCGCGTGCTTTCGCCGATGCCGGGCCTCGTCAAGGCGGTGACGACCGAGCCCGGCGCCGAGGTCGCCAGGGGCGCCGCGCTGATGGTTCTGGAGGCGATGAAGATGGAGCATACTCTGACCGCGCCGCGGGACGGCGTCGTCGAGGAGGTCTTCGCCGGCGAGGGCGATCAGGTCGAGGAGGGCGAGCTGCTGCTCGCGCTCCGGCGGGACAAAGCTCCCGACGAGGCGTCCTGAGCGCGGCGGGAAGGAGAGCGCGATGCCGAAGGCGAACGAACTCTGGCGCCTGCCGCCCGTGCATTGGCTGCTGCTCGCCGTCCTTTGCTATGTTATTCAACGGCTTGTCGAGCCGGGCGGCCTCTTTCCGGAAGGGGCGCGGCCGGCCGGCTACGTCCTTTTCGGCCTCGGCGCGGCTCTTTGCGCGGTCGCCGCCTTCCAGTTCCTCCGCCGCCGCACCAACATTCACGCCTTCCGCGATCCCGAACGGCTGATCACCGGCGGCGTCTTCGCGTACACGCGCAACCCGATCTATCTCGGCCTCACCTTGATGCTGACGGGCGTCGGCCTCTACTGGAACACGACGCTGTCGCTCTGGCCGGCGCTGATCTTCTTCCTGCTCGCGAATTTCTGGTACGCGCCGAGCGAGGAGCGGGCGGCGGAGCGCGTCTTCGGCCAGGAGTACGTCGCCTATCGCCGAAAGGTGCGGCGATGGATTTGAGAGGACATTCGCTCGAAGGGCGTCCTTTTTCTCCGGAGCGGGCGCCATGCTGACGCAAGCCCCGAGCCTCGACGCGCTCCGGGCCGGCTTCGAGTGGCGGATCCCCGAGCGCTACAACATCGGCGTCGACATCTGCGACAAATGGGCGGCGAGCGCGCCCGGGCGCACGGCGCTCATCCTCGTCGACGCCGAGGGCGGTGTCCGCACGGTCGACTATGCGGCGCTGAAAGCGTACTCGAACCGCCTCGCCAACGCCCTCGCGGCGCGCGGCGTCGCGCAGGGCGACCGCGTCGGCGTCCTCTTGCCTCAGGCGCTCGAGACCGCGCTCGCGCATGTCGCGGCGTGGAAGACGGGCGCGATCTCGCTGCCGCTCTTCGGCCTCTTCGGACCGGAGGCGCTCGGCTTCCGGCTCGAGAACTCGGGCGCCAAGGCGGTGATCACCGACGCGGCCGGCGCGGCGAAGCTCGGCGAGCTGCGGGACGGGCTTCCCGAGCTGAACGTCGTCCTCTCCGTCGACGGCGCCGGCGAGGGCGTCGAGGATTTCCATGCGGCGCTGGCGGCCGAGAGCGACGCCTTCGCGCCGGTCGACACCAAGGCCGACGATCCCGCCGTCCTGATCTACACCTCCGGCACCACCGGCGCGCCGAAGGGCGCTCTGCATGCGCATCGGGTCTTGCTCGGCCATCTGCCGGGCGTCGAGATGAGCCTCGACTTTCTCGGCCAGCCAGGCGACCGGATCTGGACGCCGGCGGATTGGGCCTGGATCGGCGGGCTCTTCGACGTGCTGGCGCCGGCGCTCTCGCTCGGCGTGCCGGTGGTGGCGAAGCGCTTCGCCAAGTTCGACGCCGCAGCCGCCTTCGAGCTCATGCGCGATCTGAAGGTCCGCAACGCCTTTCTGCCGCCGACGGCGCTCAAAGCGATGCGCCGGGTCGCGGACGCCGAGCGCGACGGCGTCCGAATGCGCAGCGTCGCCAGCGGCGGCGAGACGCTCGGCGCCGAGCTCCTGGATTGGGGCCGCCGCGTCTTCGGCGTGACCATCAACGAGTTCTACGGCCAGACCGAGTGCAACATGATCGTCTCCTCGATGAGCGCGCTCGGCGCGCATCGGCCGGGAAGGATGGGCGTCGCCGCGGTCGGTCATGAGGTCGAGGTGATCGGCGAGGACGGCGCCGTCCGGCCCGAGGGCGCGGAGGGCGACATCGCGGTCAAGCGGCCGGATCCGGTGATGTTTCTCGGCTATTGGCGCAACGAGGCCGCGACGCGGGAGAAGCTCCGCGGCGACTGGCTCGTCACCGGCGACCGCGGCGCGCGCGAGCCCGGCGGCTTCTTTCGCTTCGTCGGCCGCGACGACGACGTCATCACCTCGAGCGGCTACCGGATCGGCCCGGGCGAGGTCGAGGACAGCCTGCTCGGTCATCCGGCGGTCAAGATGGCGGCGGTGGTCGGCAAGCCCGATCCGGACCGGACGGAGATCGTCAAGGCCTATGTCGTGCTCGCCGACGGCGTCGAGCCCTCGGAGGCGCTGGCCGCCGAGCTCCAGGCGCATCTGAAGGCGCGGCTCGCGGCGCATGAATATCCGCGCGAGATCGCGTTCCTTTCCGAGCTGCCGCTGACGGCGACTGGCAAGATCATCCGCAAGGAGCTCCGCGATCGCGCGCGCCGAGAAAGGGAGGAGAAGGGCGATGTCTGACGACGTTCTGATTTTCGAGATGGGCCCGCGCGACGGGCTGCAGAACATCAAGGCGAAGATCGCCGTCGAGGACAAGATCCGCTTCGTCGACGCGCTCTCGGAGGTCGGCTTCCGGAAGATCGAGACGGCGAGCTTCGTGAGCCCGAAGGCGGCGCCGCAGATGGCCGACGGCGCCGAGGTCATGGACGGGATCACGCGCAAGGAGGGCGTCCGCTACACCGCGCTCACGCCGAACATGAAGGGCTACGCGGCGGCGCGCGCGGCGAAGGCGGACGAGATCGCGATCTTCGCCTCGGCCTCGGAGGGTTTTTCCAAGGCGAACTTGAACTGCACGATCGAGGAGAGCGTCGAGCGGTTCCGGCCGGTCGCCGAGGCCGCCTTCGCCGACGGGATCCCGATGCGCGGCTACGTCTCCTGCGTGACGCATTGCCCCTATGACGGGCCGACGCCGCCGAAGGCGGTGGCGGATCTCGCGGAGATCCTGCTCGGGCTCGGCTGCTACGAGGTCAGCCTCGGCGACACGATCGGCCGCGCCGAGCCTCAGGACGTCAAGGAGATGCTGCTGGCCGTGCGCGTCGTGGCGCCGGCGGATCGGCTCGCCGGGCACTTTCACGACACGTCGGGCCGCGCGCTCGACAACATCCGCGTCAGCCTCGACGCCGACCTCCGCGTCTTCGACGCCGCCGCGGGCGGGCTCGGCGGCTGCCCGTTCGCGCCCGGAGCCCGCGGCAACGTCGCGACCGAGGCCGTCGACGCCGCGCTCGCCGAACTCGGGCTCGCCACCGGCCTCGACCGCGACGCGCTCGGCCGGGCGGTCGAGATCGCGAAGAGCTTTCAGGAGAGCGCGCCATGACCACGCGTCAGACCATCCGTCTCGAGACCGACGCGCGCGGCGTCGCGACGCTGTCCTTGGCCCGCGCCGAGAAGCGCAACGCGCTCTCTCCGGAGATGATGGACGAACTCGCCGCCGTCGCCGCCGAGATCGACGCCTCCGAGACGATCCGCGTCGTGATCCTCCGCGGCGACGGAGCGGCGTTCTGCGCCGGCGGCGATCTCGATTGGATGCGTCGGCAGATGGGCGCCGACCGCGAGACGCGGATGCGCGAGGCGCGCCGGCTCGCGCAGACGCTCCAGGCGCTCAACACGCTCTCGAAGCCGCTGATCGGCCGGATACACGGCGCGGCGATGGGCGGCGGCGTCGGCATGGCCTGCGTTTGCGACGTCGCGCTCGCCGAGACGGGCGCGAAGTTCGGCCTGACCGAGACGCGGCTCGGGCTCATCCCGGCGACGATCTCGCCCTATGTCCTCGCGCGGATGGGCGAGGGACGGGCGCGGCGCGTCATCAAATCGGCGCGGGTCATCGAAGCGGCGGAAGCCGTGGAGCTCGGGAGCGTCGCCGGCGCGCTGCCCGAGGCCGAGCTCGACGCGGCGGTCGAGGCCGAGGTCGCGCCCTATCTGGCGGCCTCGCCCGCGGCCGTCGCCGCGGCGAAGCGGCTCGCGCGCGAGCTCGGACCGCCGATCGACGCGGGCGTGATCGAGGGCACGATCGCGCGTCTCGCCGACACCTGGGACGGCCCGGACGCGGCCGAGGGCGTCGGCGCGTTCTTCGACAAGCGCAAGCCGCGTTGGTCGGTGTAGAGATAACGCTGGACCGAGCCGGCTGTTCGCTTTATGTTCCTGGCTGGGACGTGAGTCGAAAGGATCCGACCATGGCGGACGAGCTCGTTTTTCACACCAATCCGATGTCGCGCGGGCGAATCGTCCGCTGGATGCTGGAGGAGGTCGGCGCGCCCTATCGCGTCGTGATCCACGAGTACGGGCCGGCGATGAAGTCGCCCGAGTATCTCGCGCTCAATCCTCTCGGCAAGGTTCCGGTGATCGAGCACGGGAAGCGGGTCGTGCCCGAATGCGCCGCGATCTGCGCCTATCTCGCCGACGCCTTTCCCGAGGCCGGTCTCGCGCCGCCGCTGGCGGAGCGCCACGACTACTATCGTTGGCTTTTCTTCACGGTCGGGCCGTTCGAAGCGAGCGTCGTCGACAAGAGCCTCGGCCGTGAGGCGCCGGAGGAGAAGCGCGGCATGAGCCCTTACGGCGAGGCGTCTCGGGTGATGGACGCGCTCGAGCAGGCGCTCGCGGGCCGCGACTATGTCGCCGCCGGCCGCTTCACCGCCGCCGACGTCCTGCTCGGCGCGCATCTCTGGTGGGGCCTGCAGTTCGGCACGGTGGAGAAACGGCCGGGCTTCCGAGAGTATGTCGATCGCCTGACGGCGCGCGCGGCGCACGCGCGGGCGATGGCGCTCGACGACGCGGCGATGCCGGCGAAGACGTCCGACGAAGAGACGGGCGCCAAAGAGACGGGCGACTAAGAGACGGGCTCGGCGTATCGCCGAAAGATCACCGGGAACGGGTCGATCGTCGGCGCGACGCGCCATACCAGCCGATCGGGCGCGGCGACCTCGACGGCGCCGCTGACCCACACGCTGACATGGCCCGGCGCTCGGGTGTGCGACGTCACGGGAATGACGACGCCGACGTCGAAGCTGTCGCCCGGAACCTGGGCGCGCCAGGTGACCTCGCCCGCTCCGACGCAAGGATCGCCGTCGAGTTTGACGGCGACGAGCGCGTCGTCTTCGACGAAGATCTCCACCCTCTCAGCGTGCGCGGTGAGCCGGCCGAACGCGTCGTAGCAGGCGTAGCCCTCGCCCATCCAGAGCCCGGTGAGGTCGACGGCCTCTTCGGCGCGCGCGGCGGCCGCCGCGAGCGCGATAAGCGCCGCGGCCAAGATCATGCGGAAGGGCGTCGCCGGTTCTCCTCGCCATATGCGCGTCGGCGCTTCGCAGCCGCCGTCGCTACGCCGACCGCGTGACGAGAAGATGGCCTGGCACCGGGTCGCCTTCGTCATAGCGGACGACGATCAGCTCCTCGGATAGGATTGAGAACCCGCGCGCGGCGAGCAGCCGCTCGATATAGTCCAGCCGATGCGCGAAGCGCTGCTTCGGACCGACGCGGTAGTCGGCGCCCTCGAATGCCGCCTCGGGCAGCGTCTCCGACGAGAAGGCGAAGACGCCGCCCGGCGCGAGCCGCGCGGCGACGCCGTCGAAGAGCGGCTCCAGCGCGCCGAGATAGGGCAACATGTCCGTCGCCGCGATCAGGTCCCAGCTCTCGCCCTCGGCCTCGGCGCTCGCGAGAAAGCCGGCGGCGTCGGCGATGAAGAGCGCGTCGTAGACCTCCTTCTCGTGCGCCGCGTCGAGCATGCCCTCGGACATGTCGACGCCGGTTCGATGCGCCGTGAGATCCTCCACGGCCTCGGCGGTCAGCCCGGTGCCGCAACCGAGATCGAGGAGCCGCCGATAGGGGCCGGGCGCGACCGCGAGCAGGCGCTGGCGCAGGAGAAGCGGGACGTCGTAGCCGAGCTGGTCGACCAGCAGGCTGTCGAACACCTCCGAATGCTGGTCGAAGAGCGTCGCGACATAGGCCTCGGGCGCGCGCGCCGGCGTCTCGCCGAGGCCCAAGGCGGCGAGTCGCACCGACACGCCGCCCGGATCGGCCGGATCGAGCGCCAGCGCCTCGCGATACGCCGTCGCCGCCGCGCCGCGGTCGCCCGCCTTCTCGGCGGCGAGCCCGCGCTCATAGGCCGTCGCGAGGGCGTCGAGCCGTGTCCGATCCGACGTCCGTTCGCCGCTCACCAGTAGGTCTCGTTGATGACGACCGCCATCTCGAGCGCCCGGTCCTTGAGCGGGCCGAAATCCTCGGCGAGCGCGGCGAAGCTCAGCACCAGGACGACGAGGTCGTCGGGCGCGATGTCGAGCCTGCGGCAGGTGAGGGCGACGTCGACGGTCTCGGCGACATGGAAGACGCCGGCGCCGTCGCGCGCGCAGGCGCCGAAGACCTCGCGGCAGGCGCGGAGCGCGGCTCGGAAGCAGCCCTCGACCGACGCGTTGGTCTTGGCGATCATCTGGGCGCCGCTCAGCACCTGCTGCCCGGTCGCCGGCGCCGCGAGGGCGGACGCGGCGAGAAGCGCGGCGCCGAAGACGGCGAACCGTCGATCCCGGCGCGTCGCGGAACCGCCGCGCGACGCCGTCCGTCGCGGCGTCACCAATAGGTCTCTTGGGAAAGGCGGACCATCTCGCCGACCTCCTCCCGCAGCTCTTCGAAAGCCTCTTCGACCGCGCCGTAGCCCACGCTCATCACGACGCCGTCGCCCTCGAGCACCGTGATCTCGCCGCAGATCGCCGCCATGCTCGCGCCCTCGCTGCGGTAGATGATCAGGTTGCCGGAGCGCTCGCAGGCGCCGAAGACCTGCTGGCACGCCGACATGGTCGCTTGGAAGCAGCCGAAGAGCGCGGCGTTGTTCTTGACCAAATACTGCGTGCCGGAATGGACCACCGGCGCGCTCGCCGGCGGCGCCGCCGCTTCGGACTCTCCGGGCGCGGCCGAGCCCGTCCACTGCGCCGTCGCCGCGCCGCCCGCGAAGACGGCGAGCAAGGCTGCAAGCGCGATCCGCAGAAGTCGCGGTCGTTCCGCTCGAGACCCTGGTCGAAAAAGCACGGTCGCGTCCCTTTCTTGCTCGCCGGCGCCGATCGCCCCGCGGGCGATCATTCGCGGAAAGGGCGAGCGGCTCAAGAGCGCAATGCGTCCGGCGTCGCCATGACGCGCGGCGGCCCGAAGACCCGCCCGCGATCGCCCTACCGGCCCTTGAAACCCGGCTGGCGCTTCTCGATGAAGGCGGCCATGCCCTCGCCGCGGTCTTCGGTCGCGAAGAGCGAGTGGAAGAGCCGCGTCTCGAAGAGAAGACCTTCCTGAAGGCTGGTCTCGGTCGCGCGGTTCGTCGCCTCCTTGCAGGCCATCGCCGCGATCTTGCCGTAGCCGGCGATCGTCTCCGCCGCGCCGAGCGCCTCCTCCATCAGCTTCTCCGCCGGCGCGACGCGCGAGACGAGGCCCATCCGGTCGGCCTCCTCGGCGTCGATCATCCGCCCGGTGAGGACCATATCCATCGCCTTGTACTTGCCGACCGCCTTGGCCAGGCGCTGCGAGCCGCCCATGCCCGGCATGATGCCGAGCCTGATCTCGGGCTGTCCGAACTTCGCCGTCTCGGAGGCGATGATCATGTCGCACATCATCGCCAGCTCGCAGCCGCCGCCGAGCGCGTAGCCCGAGACCGCGGCGATGATCGGCGTGCGCGCCTTCGCGACCGCGTCCCAGCCCGAGAACCATTCGGCCAGATGCATGTCGACGAAGCTCTGCTCCGACATTTGCTTGATGTCGGCGCCGGCGGCGAATGCGCGCTCGGAGCCGGTGATCACGATGCAGCCGACCTCGGGATCGGCGTCGAGCGCCTTCATCGCGTCGGCCATGGCGAGCATGACGTCGCGGTTGAGGGCGTTGAGCGCGTCGGGTCGGTTGAGCCGCAGGATCGCGACGCGGCCGCGGCGCTCCTCGAGGACGACAGAAGCGTCGGTCATGGGATCTCTCTCCGAAAGTGATCAGCCGTTCAATTTCTTCAGCGCATCCTCTCGGCTGAGCTCGCCGAGCGCAAGGATCATCGCCGAGAAATCATGGCCGAGCCCGCACGCCTCGACGAAGCTCCGATAGAGCCGCTCGGCGGCGGCGCCCATCGGCGTCGCGGCGCCGGCGGCGGCGGCGGCCTCCTGCGCGAGCATGAGGTCCTTGAGCATCAGCTCGGCCGCGAAACCGGGCGTGTAGCCGCGATCGGCCGGCGTCTCCGGGCCGACGCCGGGCGCCGGGCAGTAGGTGTTGAGGGACCAGCAGGAGCCGGACGAGGTCGAGGCGACGTCGAACATCGCCTGGCGCGAGAGGCCGAGCTTGTCGGCGAGGATGAAGGCCTCGCAGACGCCGATCATCGAGACGCCGAGGATCATGTTGTTGCAGATCTTCGCCATCTGGCCGGCCGCCGCCGCGCCGCAATGGACGGCGCGCGCGCCCATCACGTCGAAGAGCGGCGTCGCGTCGCGGAACGCGTCCTCGGCGCCGCCGACCATGAAGGTGAGCGCGCCCGCCGCCGCGCCGCCGACGCCGCCCGAGACCGGCGCGTCGAGCGCGCGCAAGCCAGCCTCCGAAGCGCGCTCGTGGAAGGCTCGGGCGCTGGCGACGTCGATCGTCGAGCAGTCGACGAGCAGCGCGCCCGTCTCGGCCGCGCCGGCGATCTCGGCCGACACCTTGTCGACGACGGCGCCGTCCGGCAGCATGGTGATCACCGCCTCGGCGCCTCTGGCCGCCTCCGCCGCCGAGCCGACGCGCGCGGCGCCCTCGACCGCGACGTCCGTCACGTCGAAGCCGCGGACGTCGTATCCGGCCTTCGCGAGATTGGCCGCCATCGGCGCGCCCATATTGCCGAGCCCGACAAAGCCGATCGTCTTCATGCCGGCCGATCCTCCCTCTCTTCGATCGTCTGCGGTCCCTTGATCAGCCGCGCTCCTTGAGAAGCGCGCGCGCGATGATGAGACGCATGATCTCGTTGGTGCCTTCCAGGATCCGATGCACGCGCAGATCGCGGACGATCTTCTCGATCCCGTAATCGGCGAGATAGCCGTAGCCGCCATGGATCTGCAGCGCCTCGTCGGCGACGCGGAAGGCGCTGTCGGTGACGAAACGCTTGGCCATGGCGCAATGCTTGGTCGCGTCCGCCGCGCCCTGATCGAGCCGCCACGCCGCTTGGCGCAGAAAGACGCGCGCGGCCTGGAGCTCGGTCTCCATGTCGGCGAGCTTGAACTGGACGCTCTGGAACTGGTCGATGCTCTGGCCGAAGGCGCGCCGCTCGCCGGCATAGGCGAGCGCCTTGTCGAAGGCGTTCTGCGCCGCGCCGAGCGCGCAGGCGGCGATGTTGAGCCGGCCGCCGTCGAGGCCCTTCATCGCGTATTTGAAGCCCTCGCCCTCGCGGCCGAGCAGGTTCTCGGCCGGCACGGCGCAGTCGTCGAGCTGCACCTGCGCGGTCGGCTGGGCCTTCCAGCCCATCTTCTTCTCCTGCGCGCCGAAGCTGAGGCCGGGGCTCGGGTTCTCGACGAGGAAGGCCGAGACGCCGCGCGGGCCGTCCGATCCGGGCCCTTGGCCGCTGCGCGCCATGACCAGAAACAGATCGGAAAACCCGCCGCCCGAGATAAACGCCTTCGTTCCATTGAGGCGCCATCCGGCGTTGGTGCGCTCGGCGCGGGTCGAGAGCGCGGCGGCGTCGGAGCCCGCGCCGGGCTCGGTCAGGCAATAGGACGCGATCTTGCGCATCGAGACGAGCTCGGGCACCCACGCCGCCCGCAATTCGTCCGAGCCGAAGGCGGCGACCATCCACGCGACCATGTTGTGGATCGAGAGGAACGCGGCGACGGACGGGCAGCCCTCGGAGAGGCCTTCGAAGATCAGCGCGGCGTCGAGACGGCTGAGGCCCGAGCCGCCATGCTCCTCGCCGACATAGACGCCGGCCATGCCGAGCGCCGCCGTCTCGCGCAGGATCTCGGTCGGAAAGACGCCGCTCTGATCCCATTCGATCGCGCCCGGCGCCAGCTTTTCGGCGCCGAACTGCCGCGCGGTCTCGAAAATGGCGCTCTGCTGATCGTCAAGCGCGAAATCCATCCGCGGCCTCCTCCTCGTCCGTCTCGTTGTTCCGCCGCGCCGGCGTCGACGCAGTTTTCCTGACGCGGATTTGCATTGCAATACGCAAATTTCAAAAGCAACAATGCATTTTTGCATCAAGCCGCCGCCGCGGAGCGCCGCCGATGAACTGGGACGACCTAAAGCACTTTCTCGCCGTCGCGCGGCGACGCAAGCTGCGGCGCGCGGGCGCGGATCTGAAGGTCGACCAGGCGACGGTCGGGCGCCGGATCGCGGCGCTCGAGGCGCGGCTCGACGCCAAGCTCTTCGAGCGCGGCGCGCAGGGCTACGAGCTCACCGATGTCGGCCGGCGGCTTCTGCCGAGCGCCGAGCGCGTCGAGGCGGAGATGAACGCCGTGGTCGCCAGCGCCGGCCGTCTCGGCGGCGGCGTCAGCGGCGCGGTGCGCGTCGGCGCGCCGGTCGGCGTCTCGACCTATGTTCTGGCCGAGGCGGCGGCGGCGCTCGCGGCGGAGCATCCGCGGCTCGAGATCCAACTCGTCGCGCTGCCGCGCACCTTCAATCTGTCGCGGCGCGAGGCGGATCTGGCGATCGCGGTCTCGAAGCCGGAGCGCGGTCGGCTCGTCACCGAGAAGATCGCCGATTACAGCCTCTATCTCTATGCGACCGACGCCTTTCTCGCCCGGACGCCGCCGATCCGACGGCTCGAGGATCTGAGGCGCGCGCAGAGCATGGGCTACGTCTCGGACCTCATCTTCGATCCCGAGCTCGACTATGCGCCGCTCATCGATCCCGAACTCCGGCCGACGCTGACGAGCAGCGACCTCAACGTTCAGCTCCATGCGACGCTCGCCGATGGCGGCGTGTGCGTTCTGCCGGCTTTCATGGCGTCGCGTCATCCGAAACTGAGGCGGGTTCTGCCGGAGAAGGTGCGCTTGCGGCGCTCGTACTGGCTGGCGGTTCACGAAGATATCTTCGGAGAAGAAAGGATTAAACTCGTGTCGGGGCGGTTCGCGCGCGCGCTTCGCGCCGTGCTGGCGAAGGCCGAGGCGCGGGCCGAGTAGCCGCGCGATGCAACGTGCGCGTGTCGTCGGGCGCAAAGTTTTGCAGGTCCTGTCGATTTTGGTTGAAATTATGCGAGGAAGAATTTGTTCTAACTATGCGCGCGTGTAGAGGCGACGTCGCGCGATACGGGAGTGCGGGCCGCGCGGAGAGCGGAGCGGCCGGACCGAGAGGCGTTTTGTCGGGACGCGTCCTTTTTGGGGCCGTCTCGGCTCCATGACGGCGGGGCGGTCGGACGACGGCGCGCCATTTGAGGCGGTCGGACGAAATTACACGCGGCGATGAAGACGAGCGGGCCAAAAATGTTGTTCAACACGAGCATAAACGATCTCTATGTCGCGTCCGAACTTCTCGTCGACGTCGGCTATCGTCGCGGCGAATCGAAGGAGAGCGCGGCCTGCGCGCGCGTCGCGGAGTGGCTGCGCTTCGTCGCCGAGCAGCGCGAGGAGTACGAGGCGCGCAAACGCGCCGAGAAGTCGCGCTATCCGTCGTTGAAATCGAGCATGCAGACGATCTGGCGCGCACGCCAGAAGCAGGCGGCGCTCGCCGAGAACTGAGCGCCGAACGGCGCCGCGGCGGTTGACGGCGGCGCCGAGTCTGGGCTGTCGTTGGTTCGCGCGTAGGCCGGCGCCGGGCCGGGTTTGCGCCGAGCAGGAGGCCGCATGCCCGCATCCGCCGCCGCGTCTTCGGGCGCGACCGCACTCGTCGATATCGGCAATTCCAACATCGTCGTCGCGCTCGCCCATGGCGACGCGATCAAATATCGCTTTCGCCTGCCGACCGAAGCGAAGTGGACGGGCGATTTCTACGAGCTCACGCTTCGGGCCCTGACCGCGACGGCGGAGCGGGCGACGGCCTTCGCCGCCGCGACGTCCGTCGCCGTCGCGAGCACGGTGCCGTCGATGACGGACCGGATCGCCGCCGCGGCCGGCCGGGTCTTCGGGCGCGACGTCGTCATCCTCAACGAGCACCGCGAATCGCTCGGCATCGAGGTCGACATCGATCGGCCGTCGGAGGCCGGCGTCGACCGCATCGTCAACGCCCTTGCGGCGCGGACCCATTACGGCGCGCCGTCGATCGTCGTCGATATCGGCACCGGCACGACCTTCGACGTGGTCGGTCCGACCGGCGCCTATGTCGGCGGCGCGATCGCCGCCGGGCCGGCGCTGTCGCTCGAGAGCCTGCACCGCGTCGCGGCGCAGCTGCCGAAGATCGAGATCGAGCGGCCGGACCGCGTCATCGGCCGCTCGACCTTGGGCGCGATGCGCTCGGGCTTCTATTGGGCCTATGTCGGCATGATCCAGTTCATGTGCCGTCGGATCGCCGAAGAGCTCGGCGCGGGCATCGACGAGACGCCGGTGATCGTCTCGGGCGGCTACGCCGAGACGTTTTGCTACAGCTTCGACATGGCGTCGCAGCGCGATCCGGACATCACGCTGCGCGGCATGCTGCTTGCTCATCGCAACGTGGTCGCGCGACAAACTTCCGCGACGCACGGCTCGCCGACCGATTCGTAACGCGCGGGCGGCGGCGGCGGCGTGTCAACAGCTCTTTGGTCTGGATTTTTTCGCGCCGCGCCACAACATGTTCGCAAAGCACACAAGGGAGCGTATCATGGCTTTTCGCACCGCTCTTGCCGCCGGCTCGACCGTGATCGCCAGCGGCGGCGTCGCCTTCGCCTCGACCGGCGCCGTCGGAGCGGCCGCCGCCAGCCCGGAAGCCGCCATCGCCATCGCCGTGGTGGCCGGTCTCGCCGCCGCGGCGGCGGCGGTCGCGCGCCGCAAGCCGCAGCCGAAGCGCGTTCCCGTTCGGTCGCGTCCGGAGCGCGAGCAGGAGCCGCGTTGAGGACGCCGCGCCGGCGCGCGGCCGGGCGGCGCAAGTCGGCGCGCCTCTGAATGGCGCGGCCGACGCCGGAGACCCGGGCCGCCTTTCGGCGCTTTACGACGATCACGACCCGGTGGATGGACAACGACGTCTTTCAACACGTCAACAACGTCCAATACTATTCGTTCTTCGATACCGCGGTTAATCTTTATCTCGTCCAGTCCGGCGTGCTCGATATTCGCCGGAGCGAGGTGGTTGGCCTGGTTGTCGCGACGTCGTGCGACTATTTCGCACCGATCGCGTTTCCGGATCTCGTCCATGCCGGCCTGCGCGTCGCCAGGATCGGCGAGAGTTCGGTGACCTACGAGATCGGCCTCTTCCGAAACGACGAGGACGTCGCCGCGGCGCAGGGCCGCTTTACGCATGTCTATGTCGAGCGCGCGACGTCGCGGCCGGTGCGGGCGCCCGAGGCGCTGCGCCAGGCGCTCGCGCCGCTTCTGGCGAGCGCCGACGATCCGCGCTGAGATGAGATCGTGTTTCATCGATCGGGCGCTCTTCGAGGCGCGGTTCGGACTCGGCGCGCGCCGTCTCCTGACCGTCGCGAGCCGGCTTGCCGGCCTGGAGACGGCGCTGTCGCGCGAAGCCGAGCTTCGAGCCCAGAACCTCGACGTGATCGGCCGCGATCTCGCGTCCGGTCCGGCGGTGCCGCGCGGCGTCGCCGAGGACGTCGCGCGCTGCGTCGCCGACGCCTGAACGGCGGGTCAATCGAGGAGGCCGGGCGCGTCTTGCTCGTGGCGCGGGCCGTTCTTCTCGCGCGCGGCGATGAGCTGATCGAGCGTCGCGCGCAGCGACAGGAGATCCGCCAGCCGCTGGTCGAGCTCGGCGCGCTTGGCGAAGGCCATGACGACGACGTCGTCCTCGGCGGCGGCCGGATCGTCGATGAAGCGCATCAGCTGGCGGCATTCCTCGATCGAGAAACCGGCGGCGCGCGCCCGGGCGACCATCCGGAGCCGCCGGAGCTCCGCCTCGCCGTATTGGCGATAGCCGCTCTCGCGCACCTCCGCCGGCCGGACGAGATCGATATCCGCGTAGTGGCGCAGCGTCTTGATCGGCAGCCCGACCTTCGCCGCGGCCTCGCCGATCTTCATCGCCCGCCGTCCGTCTTGAGCTTCGGGCGCAAAAGATGCGGCTGCGCCGCGTCGTAGAGCGCGCTGTCGCGGAAGTCGGAAGCGGCGAGCGCCGGCCCGATGAAGATGAGCGCGGTGCGCGTGATCTTCTCGGCGCGGACCTTGTCGCGGATGTCCGAGAGCGCGCCGCGGATGATCCGCTGATCCGGCCAGCCGACGCGATAGGCGACGACGACCGGACAGTCCGCGCCGTAGATGGGCGCGAGCGTCCGCTCGATCTCGAGCAGGTTTCGGATCGAGAGATGGATGACGAGCGTCGCGCCGGCGCGCCCGAGCGTCGCGAGGTCCTCGCCCGGCGGCATCGACGAAGACTTCATCGCGGTGCGCGTCAGGATCAGCGTTTGGGCGACTTCCGGGATGGTGAGCTCCTGGCCCATCGCGGCGGCGGCGGCGGCGTAGGCGGGCACGCCCGGCGTGATCTCGTAAGGGACGCCGAGCGCCTGAAGCCGCCGGATCTGCTCGGCGACGGCGCCGTAGAGCGACGGATCGCCGGAATGGACGCGGGCGACGTCCTCGCCGCGCGCATGCGCCTCCGCGATCAGCTCGACGATCTCGTCGAGGGTCATGTCGGCGCTGTCGCGCACGCGCGCGCCCGGCGGCGCATAGGCGACGACGGCCTCGGGCACCAGGCTGCCGGCGTAGAGACAGACCGGGCAGCGCTCGATCAGGCGCCGGCCTTTGACGGTGATGAGATCCGGGTCGCCGGGTCCGGCGCCGATGAAATGGACGGTCATGGACGGCGTCTTAGCCTGGCTCGGCGTCCCGCGCCAGACGACCGCGCTTGACCTTCGCCGCGCGCCGGCCGAGGGATGGTCGCCCAACCGTCCGCAAGGACTTCCGACATGAGCGCCCAAGCCGCCACGGAGCTCGATCCGAGCCGCGTCGCCCGCGAGCGCTGGCGCGGCCATGCGGCGCTCCTGCTCTTCGCCGGCTTCATCAGCGTCTCCTTCTCGCTCGGCGCTGTCGCCGCGCCGCATATCGATCCGAAGGCGATCACCGCGCTCAGGTTCCTGATCGCCGCGGCGTCGATGCTCGGGCTCGTCCTCGCCGGCGCCGTCCTTCGCGGCGCGTCGCTCGCTTCGGCGCTCCGGCCGCTTCGCGCGCTCGGCTGGCGGAGCTGGCGCTTCCTGCTCATGGGCGTCTTCTATGGCGGCTTCTTCGTCTGCATGTTCGAGGCGCTGCGCCTGACCACGCCGACGCCGCTCGCCGCCGTCTTCACGCTGACGCCGCTGATGACCGCGGCGATCGCTTTTTGGGTCGCCGGCCAGACGACGCCGCGGAGCGTGCTCGGCGCGCTCGTCCTCGGCGCGCTCGGCGCGGTCTGGGTGATCTTCGGCGGCGATCTCGACGCGATCCTCGCCTTCGATGTCGGGCTCGGCGAGGCGATCTTCTTCTTGGGCGCGATCGGCCATGCCGTCTACGCGGCGCTCGTGCGCAAGCTGAAGGGGCCGGAGCCGCTCGCCGTCTTCGCGCTCGGCGTGATCCTCGGCTCGCTTGTCGTCGTCACGGCCGCCGGCGTCGGCGCGATCGCCGCGACCGATTGGTCCGCTCTGCCGCCGATCGTCTGGATCGCCGCGGTCTATCTCGCGCTCGGCGCCACTGTTTGCTCGACCTTGCTCCTGCAATTCGCCGCGATGCGGCTGCCGGCCTCGAAGGTGATGGCCTACACCTATCTGCCGCCGTCGCTGGTCATCCTGATCGAGGGCGTGATCGGCTCCGGCTGGGCGCCCGCCGCGATCCTGCCGGGCGTCGCCGCGACCTTGGCGGCGCTCGTCCTGCTCGCTCGGGGCCGCGACTGACGGCGGACGGCGCCGCTCAGCCGTCGATTTTCTTGGCGTAGCCGCGCGGCGTGTAGAGGCGGAAGCCTTCGGCGCCGGCGGAGACGTCGCCCGATTCGACCGCCCGGCTCTGGCTCGATCCGACCAGGACCACGGTCAGCATGTCGACCTCGTCGACCGCCAATCGACCGAGCGTTCGATAGCGGAGCGTCTCGTCCGGCCGGCCGACCTGGCGCGCGAGCAGCGCCGGCGTCTCCGGCGGCCGCGCCTCCAAGAGGATGTCGCGCGCCGCCGCGAGCTGCCAGCGTCGGCGCTCGGAGACCGGATTGTAGAAGGCGACGACGAAGTCGCCGGCGGCCGCGGCGCGGATGCGGCGCTCGATCGCGTCCCAGGGCGTCAGGAGATCGGAGAGCGAGATCGCGCAGAAGTCGTGGCCGAGAAGGGCGCCGGCGCGCGCCGAGGCCGCCTGCAGCGCCGAGACGCCGGGCGAGACGATCAGCTCCGCCCGCCGCGCCGCGTCCGAGACGCCGCCTTGATCCGCCGGGCGGTCGATCAGCTCGAGGACGAGCGCGCCCATGGCGTAGACGCTCGGATCGCCCGAGCAGACCAGCGCGACCGAGAGGCCCTCGCCGGCGCGCTCGAGAGCGTAGCGGCAGCGCGCCTCTTCTTCGCCGAGCGCGAACGCGGTCCGGCGCTTCGTCGCCGGAGCCAGTGGGCCGAGAAGGTCGAGATAGGGCCCGTAGCCGACCAGCTCCTCGGCCTCCGCGGCGAGCCGCGTCGCTTCGGGCGTGCGCTGATCGGCCCGGCCGGGTCCGGCGCCGATCACGGCGAGGCGGCCGCGCTTTCGGCCGGGCGGGTCGAGAATCGCCGCCGTCGCCCGCGCGAGCGCCGCGGTGCAGCTCGCCGACTTTCGCTTGCCGACGAGAAGCGTCGAGTCCGGCCCGGCGCCGCGCAGCGCCGCAGCCTCCGCGACGCTATGGCAGCCGACCTCGCGGAACACGATCTCGGACGGATCCGACACCCGCGGCGTCTCTTCCTCGAGCTCCGCGGCCGTGAACAGGCGCAGCGGCGCGTCGAGCGCGCGGGCGACCGCGTTCACCGCCGTCTCGTCCGCCTTGAGATCGATCGTGAAGACCGCGCCGATCGCCGCGAGCGGCAGATCGACCGCGGCGCACAACGCGTCGACGAGCGCCCGCATCTCCGACGGATCCGCGCCCCGCGCCGCGCCGAGGCCGAGGGCGACGCGCCGCTCGGCGTAGACGAGCGTCTCGCCGCCGCCCTCGATCTCGACGGCGCCCGGCGCGCCCGGCTCGCGCCGAACGTTCGCAGAGCGCTCGAGCGGCCGCGTCCACTCGGCCTCGCCGCGGATCGTCAGCTCGCCCCAGGAGAGCGCCGCCGCCATGACGGCTTTCGCTGGCTCCGGGCGCGCCAAGCGCCAGCCGGGCGGCGGTTCGTCGAGAGCGATGTCGAAGAACGCGTCGCCCGCCGTCGTGATCGACGCGGCGGCGTAGAGGACGGCGGCGACCTCGCGCGCCAGCCGATTGCCGCCATGGTGTCCGCCAAGGAGCGGCGCGACATGGCGCCCGTTCGGCGAGACGGCGACGACCGGAGGCTCGCGGCGCTTGTCGCGCAGAAACGGGGCGACGGCGCGGATCAGCGTTCCGGCGGCGCAGACGCCGATGATCGGCCGGCCGGCCAGAAACAGCGTCTGGACATGGTCGACGAAGCTGTCGAACGCGACCGGCGCCTCGACGCGGCCGGAGAGGCCGTGAAGCTCGCCGTCGACGCGTTCGGCGATGCGCCGCGCGGCGTCGAGGCCGGCGCGATTGAGGCAGAGGACGGCGGGCCGATCGGTCACGCCAGCGCTCCATTCGCGAAGCCGTCGTCGCCGACAACCAGAACCAGGGCGAAATAGGGCGCCGTCTCGGGCGCCTCGGCGAGCGGCAGGGCGATCTCGCCCGGCTCCGTCGCCGCCTCGACGTAGTAGGCGCGGTCCAGGAGCCCGAGCGTGTCGATCAGCGCGCGGATCTCCGGAAGGCGCCGGCCCACCTTGAGGATCGCCGCCGCGCCGGCGAGACGGAGCCGCGCCGCGATCTCCTCTCGGGGCGCGGTCGCCGGAAGGACGCTGAACGCCTCTTCGCGGGCCGCCAGCGGGCGCCGGATCGCCGCCGCCGCCGCCATCGGCGATGCGACGCCCGGGACGATCTCGGTCTCGAAGCGCGGCCCGAGCCGGGCGAGCAGGTACATGAAGGAGCCGTAGAAGAGCGGGTCGCCCTCGCAGAGAAAGACGACGTCGCGCCCCGCTTCGAGGCGCTCGGCGATCCGCTCGGCCCCCTCGTCATAGGCGGCTTGCGCGGCGGCGCGCTCGGCGCGCATCGGCGTCCGGATCTCGATCTCGACGGCGTCCTCGGCGATCGCGTCTTCCGCGATCCGCCTGGCGCGGCTCGGCCGAGGGCCGTCCGAAGCGTCGGCGGCGAGATAGGCGACGACGTCGGCGCCCGCGATCAGCCGATAGGCGCGCAGGGTCATCAGCTCTGGATCGCCCGGCCCGACGCCGACGCCGATCAGGACGCCGGCGGCCATGCGCGTCATCGGCTCGCCTCCTCGACCGGCCCGGCTTTCGTCCACATCCATTGCGTCACCGGCATGGCCGGCTTCCAGCCCCGCAGATCGCCGACGGGTCCGGCCCGGGAGACCTGGACGCGCGTCAGCCCGCCGCCATGCGCCGCATGCAGATCGGCGAGGAGCGCCTCGCTCTCCAAGGTCACCGCATGGGCGACCAACCGTCCGAAGGGCTTGAGCGCCGCCATCGCGCGCTCCGCGGTCTGGCGGGCGAGACCGCCGCCGAGAAAGACCGCGTCGGGCGGCGGCAGGTTCTGGAGCGCCGCCGGCGCCTTGCCGCCGATCAGCGTCAGACGCGGCGCGCCGAGCGCCTTGGCGTTCGCCGCCGCCATCTCGCGGCGTCCGGGCCGCGGCTCGATCCCGTAGGCGATCATGTCGCGATCCGCGCGCGTCCATTCGATCGCGATCGAGCCGCAGCCGCAGCCGACGTCCCAGAGAGTCTCGCCGCGCCGCGGCGCCAGAGCGGCGAGCGCGAGAACGCGGAGCTCGCGCTTGGTCATCTTCCCGTCATGGAGGAAGACGCGGTCGGGCAGGCCGACGCGCGGCAAGGGCTGGGCGTCGGCCTCGGCGCGGAGCTCGACGCCGAGCGTGTGGAAGGCCGGGATCGGCGGCGTCTCGCGCGCCCAATCCTCGGCCAGGCCCTCCTCGCGGCTCTCGTCGATGTCGCCGAGCCAGCCGAGGGCGACGAGCCGGCTGTGGCCGAAGCCGCGCTCGGCGAGGAGGCCGGCGATCTCGCGCGGCGTCGTCTCGTCCTTGGCGAGGACGAGGAGCCGCTGGCCGGGCGCGACGAAGGGCAGGATCTGCTCCGCCGGTCGGCCGTGGACGGTCAGCGTCTCGAGATCGGCGAGCGACCAGCCGAGACGGCAGGACGCCCATTGGAACGCGGAGAGCTGCGGCCAGAAGCGGATCTCCTCGGCCGGAAACGCCGCGGCGAGCTTGGCGCCGACCGAGCACCAGAGCGGATCGCCGGTCACGAGCGCGGCGACGCGGCGCCCCCTCGCGGCGCGGAGCGTGTCGATGAGCGCGTTGAAGGGCGACGGCCAGGAGATGCGCGTGGCCGAGAGATGCGCGGTCAGCTTGTGATGGCGCTCGCCGCCGATCAGGAGCTCGGCCGCCTCGAGGACGCGCCGCGCGCCTTCGCTGAGCGCCGAGTAGCCGTCGGCGCCGATCCCGACGATGTCGAGCCAAGGCTTCATCGGCCGGCTCCGGCCGGTCCTGCGGAAACCCTCTCCCTCGGTCTCTCTCCGAGGGGGAGAGGGCGGCGACATCGGTTGTCGTCGCGCTCTCGACCGTTCGTCCCGCCGGACGGCGAGGACGCGGTCTGGCGGCGCGCGCGCCGCGTCACGGCCGTTCCTCCCGCGCCAGAACCGAGATCGCGTTCACGGCGGCGCTGGCCAGCGCCGAGCCGCCGCGGCGGCCGCGCAGCGCCAGGAACGGGACGCCGCGCGGACGCGCGGCGAGCTCCGCCTTGCTCTCGGCGGCGCCGACGAAGCCGACCGGAAAGCCGAGGATCGCCGCCGGCTTCGGCGCGCCGGCGTCGAGAAGCTCGAGAAGATGAAAGAGCGCCGTCGGCGCGTTGCCGATCGCGACGACGGCGCCCGCGAGATGCGGCCGCCAGAGCTCGACCGCCGCCGCCGAGCGCGTGGTGCCGAGCGCGACGGAGAGGTTGGGCGTCTCGGGCGCGTTCAAGGTGACGACGACGGCGTTCTCGGCCGGCAAGAGACGCCGGATGACGCCGGCGGCCACCATCTCGCAATCGGCGAGGACGGGCGCGCCCGCGCGGAGCGCCGCCGTCGCCGCCTCGGGAAGATCGCCCGAGCTGGCGAGGCGGTTGGCGATCTCCGGCATGCCGGAGGCGTGGACGAGCCGGAGCGCGATCTCGGCGACGCCCGGCGGCAGATGATCGAGCCGGGTCTCGGCCCGCGCGATCGCGAAGCTCTCGGCGTAGATCGCCGCGGGGTCGCGCTCGTAGCGCAGCGGCGGGCTCATCGCGGGCGCGACCGTCGCGCGCTTTCCGGCCCGAGCGGATGATCGGCGTGCGGGTAGGGCGCGTGATGGTGATGGTGATGATGATGATCGTGATGCGCGTGGTCGTGGTCGTGCGCGTGGCGGTCCTGCGCGCGGCCGGCTTCGAGCCGGCAGAGTCCGGTGCAGAAATCCTCGCAGAGCGCGCAGGTCTCGACGTCGGAGCCCGGCGCCCGCGCGCCCTGCCCCTCGACATGGTGGTGATGGCTCTCCTGCGGCGCGCCTTGCTCCGCCTCGAAGCCGAGCACCTGCGTGCGGTACTTGCAGAGCGCGCAATTCATCGCCGGCGGACCGTCCAGGATCTCGGTCGCGCGCTCGAGGAAGGTGGCGACGACCTCGGGATGCGCGCCGAGATAGGGCGCCTTGACGATCTCGAGCTGCGGACGCGTCGCGGCGACGCGGTCGGCGAAGCCGTAGATCCGGTCGATCAGGATCCCGGAGAAGAGGAAATAGGGAAAGACGACGATCCGCCGATAGCCGAGCCTGGCCGCGTGCTCGAGGCAGGGCTCGACGAGCGGAAAGGTCACGCCGGAATAGCCGGTCTCGCACCAGCCGAAGCCCATGCCTTCCCAGAGCATCCGCGCGAGCTTGGCGACGTTGGCGTTGGCGTCCGGATCCGAAGCGCCGCGGCCGATGACGACGAGGCAGGTCTCGTGGCGCGGGACCGGCGCGCCGGCGGCGTCGGCGGAGCCGATCGCGTGTTCAATTCGGTCGGCGGCGGCGCGCAGCATCCGCGGGTCGAGACCGAGCTCGCGGCCGTAGTCGACGCGGATCCGGTGCTCGGCGGCGTAGGCGTTGAGCACGGAGGGAATGTCGTTCTTGGCGTGGCCGGCGGCGAAGAGCATGCCCGGCACGGCGAGGACGCGGTCGCAGCCGGCGTCGCGCAGCCGGTCGAGCCCGGAGCGGATCACCGGATTGGCGAATTCGAGATAGCCATGCGCGACCGGCCAATCGAGGCCCTCGGCGCGCATCCGCGCCTCGAGCGTCTCGGCGAGTCCGGCGAACTCGGCGACGGCGGCTGCGGAGCGCGAGCCGTGGCCGCAGAGCATGAGCCCGAGGCGTTCGGAGGGGCGGGCGCTCATGCGGTCTTGGCCGCCTCGTCGGTTTCGCCTTCGACGCCATCCGGCTTCCGCGGCTTTCGGCCCGTGAGCGCCGTGAAAACCGCGACGCCCCCGACCGCGCCGAAGAGCGCCGCCAGGCCGACGAGATGGTCGCCGCCGGCGGCGGCGGCGGCGTGTTGGAAATGGACGGAGGCCTCGCCGGTGTGCCCGAAATGGGCCCCGGCCGGCGTCGCGATCAGAAGGGCGGCGGAAAGGATCAGTGGGCGCATCCGCTCTCGGTCTCCGTCTCTCGGGCGCGGCTCTGGGAAGGCCGGCGAAATCAGGAGCCATGGCGGCCAAACGGCGAAACGCCGCCTGGGACGGCGCCGATCGCGTCCCGGATTTCGGTCGACGCGGCGTCGGCTCTCCATGCGGCCCAGAGGGCTCCGTCCAGTCCATCCTGCGCTTAGCGGGCGGCGGCGGCGCGCGCAAGCGCGGCGATCGAACGTCAGGACGCGGCGCCGGAGCGGCGGCGAAGCGATTGCTCCGGCTCACCATCGGCAGGACCGTCCCGCCGCCGGACCCGCCGTCGCTCTCGGGCGTCGACCGCGCCGCCCTCCGCGTCAAGGACGATGATTTTCTCGAAAATCATCGCCGGGCGAGCCCGGTGAATCCTTGACGCGGAGGCCGTCGCGGCCGCCTGTTGCCCGAGCGACGGCGGCTCCAGCGGCAGGACTTCTCGCCCGGGATGGCGGACGGGAGCGCGGGCGGCGAGGGCGCCGGGCGCGGATGTGAAAGGAGAGCGAGATGATCGAACTCGAAGCCGAGCGGCTCTTCGTCTATCCGGTCAAAGGCTGCGGCGGCGTCGAGCCGAGGACGCTCGATCTCGATCCCGGGATCGGCGCGCGCTCCGACCGCGCCTACGCCTTCGCCGTCGACGCGCCGCCGGCGGAGGGCGACGGCGTCTACCGGCGGAAGCTGAACTTCCTGGTCGGGGTGCGGACGCCGGAGATCGCGCGGCTGAAGCCCGAGATCGCCGCCGATCCGCAAGGCGCGTCGGTCAAGCTCGTCGGCATGCGGCTCAAGAGCGCCGAGGGCGAGACGCCGGTCGCGCTCGACGCCGCGGCCGCGACGGCGCGGGCGGCGACCGCGAGCGCCGCCGAGCCGCGGTTGATCCGGGCGGATCCGGGCCAGCGCTTCGCCGACCGGCCCGATCCTTTCGTCTCGATCGTCAATCTCGACACTTTGGAGGCCTTCGCCGCCTGGTTCGGCGATCCGGCGGTCGCCGAGCCGGTCCGCTGGCGCTGCAACATCTATGTCCGCGCCGGGATCGGCGCCGAATACGCCTGGGCGCGCGACAAGGCGACGCTCCGGATCGGCGCGGCGCGGCTCGAGGCGCGCGCGCTTCTCGGGCGCTGCGCGATGATCACCGCCGAGCCCGAGCTCGGCCGCAAGGACCATCCGGACCTGCTCTACGCGCTCGGCAAGTTCGAGCGCGAGAACGGCTTCGAGCATCCGGAGGAGCCGTCGCCGGTGATGGGCGTGCTCGCGGTTCCGCTCGAGAGGGCGGAGATCAGTGTCGGCTAGACCGACCACCGCGTTCGCGTCGGCCGGTCGATTACGCGTTTGCCGAACAGGCTGCAGGCGAGGTCGACGAGGAGCCGCGCGGTGCGGCCGCGCTCGTCGAGAAACGGGTTGAGCTCGACGAGATCGAGCGACCGCACGAGGCCGCTGTCGGCGAGCAGCTCCATCGCGAGATGCGCCTCGCGGAAGGTGGCGCCGCCAGGCACGGTGGTGCCGACGCCGGGCGCGATCTCCGGCTCGAGGAAGTCGACGTCGAAGCTGACATGGAGCCGGATCTTCGGCCGGGCGGAGACTTCGGCGATGTAGTCGCGCATCAGCCGCGCCACGCCGAACTCGTCGATCGCGCGCATGTCGTGCACGGTGACGCCGTGCTCCATGAGCCGCGCGCCTTCGGTCGGGTCGACCGAGCGCACGCCGAAGACGGTGAAGTCCTTCGGGTCGACAGCGCCGCGCGGCGCGTCGCCGTAGAGCGTCTCGAGGTCGGCGGGCGGATCGCCATGTCCGCAGAAATAGGCCGCGGCCATGCCGTGCATGTTGCCCGACTGGGTCGTCGCCGCGGTGTGGAAGTCCGGATGCGCGTCGAACCAGATCACGGCGAGGCGCTCGCCGGCCTCGGCCGCCGCCGCCGCGAGGCCGGCGACGGAGCCGCCGGAGATCACATGGTCGCCACCGAGAAAGATCGGCGTCGCGCCGCTTTTCGCGGCGTCATAGGCGGCGCGCGCCGTCGCCCGGCTGATCGCGGCGACGTCGGGCAGGTTGCGCGTCTTCGGTCCGCTCTCGAGGCCGGCGACAGGCGCGGGCCGAAGATCGCCCTGGTCCTCGACGGCGCAGCCGAGCGCTTCGAGCGCTTGGCGCAGCCCGGCGACACGGAGCGCGTCCGGGCCCATGCGGCAGCCGATCTGGCTCGCGCCGGCGTCGGTCGGCGCGCCGATGAGCGCGACGCGGCGCGGCGCCTCGGGCTTGTGGCTCTCGGTCATCTCGCGCTCCTCTTCTCCGCGGCCGCGCGTCGGCAAGCCGCCGCGCGTCGGCAAGCCGCCGCGAGCCGTCAAAATGACGCGGCCGGCGCGGCCGCGAAAGAGGCTTTGCGCCTTGCGATTTCGGCGGCGGGCTTTTCTCTTGAGGGAAAGAGACGATGGAAGGACGCGCCATGGACGACGAGACGGAAGATTTCGGCCTCTACGACTATGTCGTCGTCGGCGCGGGATCGGCGGGCTGCGTGCTCGCCAACCGACTGAGCGTCGATCCCGAGGCGCGCGTTCTCCTTCTCGAGGCCGGCGGGCCGGACGATTGGATCTGGCTCCATATTCCCGTCGGCTATCTCTATTGCATGGGCGACCCGCGCGCGGACTGGGCGTTTCGGACCGAGGAGGAGGCGGGCCTCGGCGGGCGCGCGCTCAACTATCCGCGCGGCAAAGTCCTGGGCGGCTGCTCCGCGATCAATGGCATGATCTAT
>CAZPTD010000025.1:0-25009 GCA_964588915.1 uncultured Neomegalonema sp.
AATTTGCGCGGCAGATAGCTGAACTCGGGATGCAGCGTCGACCATTGCCGGATCAGCTCGGCGGTCGGCCGCGGGTCCTCGATCTCGTCGGCGGCGACGCCGGCGAAGGGATCGGCGGTGACGTTGCGGATGCAGTTGCCCGAGGTTTGGATGGCGTGCATCTCGACATCGGCGAGCGCCTCCAGCATCTCCGGCACGACCTTCAAGACCGGCCAGTTGAACTGGATGTTCTGCCGCGTGGTGAAGTGGCCGTAGCCCTTGTCCCAGCGCTCGGCGATCATGGCGAGCTGGCGCATCTGCCGCGAGGAAAGCGTGCCGTAAGGGATCGCGACCCGCAGCATGTAGGCGTGAAGCTGGAGGTAGAGGCCGTTCTGGAGCCTGAGCGGCTTGAACTCGTCCTCGGAGAGGCGGCCGTCGATCCGGCGCGCGACCTGATCGCGGAAACGCGCGACGCGGTCGCGGACGAACGCATGGTCGAATTCGTCGTAGCGATACATCAGGCGGTTTCCTTCTCGGTCGGGTCGCCCCAGGCCTGCTTGCCGAGATCGGTTCGGAAGCTCGGGCCGCGGGTCCTGAAAACTTCGCGGAAATGGCTCGGCTCGGGCCGGCCGCCCGCGCCGATCGCCGTCGGCGCGAGATAGGGCCCGACGACCTTCAGATGATCGGCGGCGGCGGCGGCGAGCAGCGCGTCGGCGTCCTCCTCAGTGCGCGCGACGGCGGCGTCGCCGTGGTTGCGCGACCAGCCGCCTTCGGCCGTGAAGTAGACGGCGTCGCCGAGCAGGAGATCGTTGGCGGTGACGATCTGCGGTTGGAATGGTTTGGGCATCAGAGCGCCTCCGCCAATGCTGCGACGTCTTCCGGCGCCGCGTCGTCGAGCGCTTTGAGCGCGCGGCGCGGGCTGAGGCCGACGAAGAGGATCGCCGGGCCTTTCGCGCCGGCGGATTTGAGCGCGTCCGGCAGCCGGCCGAGCGTCGTCGAGACGACCCTCTCGTTCGGCCGCGACGCGTTCTCGACCGCGGTGACCTCGGTCTCCGGCGCGGCGCCGTGCATCAGGAGACGGCCCTGGATGAAGCGCGCGGCGCGCACGCCCATATAGATCGCCGTGACCGCGCCCGGCCGAGCCGCGGCGCGCCAATCCTGCTCGGCGAAGCCTTCCGCGTCATGGCCGGTGACGAAGGTCACGGACGCGTTCCGGCCGCGTCTTGTCAGCGACGCGCCGATCCGCGCCGCCGCCGAGGCCGCCGAGGTCACGCCCGGCGCGACCTCGTAGGCGACGCCCGCCGCGTCGAGCGCGTCGAGCTCCTCGTCGAGCCGGCCGAAGACGCCGGGATCGCCCGATTTCAGCCGCGCGACGAAGGCGCCCGAAGACGCCTCCTCGATCATCAGCGCCTCGATGTCGCGCTGCTTCCAGGACGGTCCGCCCGGCGTCTTGCCGACCTCGACGAACCGCGCCTCGCGGCGCGCGAGCTCGAGGATGCGCGCATCGACGAGCCGGTCATGGACGACGACTTCCGCCTCGTGCAGGAGCCGCCGCGCGCGCAGGGTGAGCTCCTCGGGATCGCCCGGTCCGGCGCCGATGAGCGCGACGCGGCCGGCCCGCGGCGCCTCGTCCAGCGCCTCGGCGAGCAGCGCCTCGAGGGCCGGCCGGAGCGCGTCCTCGCCGCCTGTCGCCAGCGCCTTCGGGCCGATCTCGTCATAGTACCGCGCCCAGAAGCGCCGTCGAGGCGCGCCTTTCGGCAGAAGCTCCGCGTCGTCGCGGAAGGCCTGGCCGGCGCGGGCGAGAACGCCGAGATCCGGCGCCAGCGTCTCCTCGACGCTCTGCTTGATCCGCCGCGCGAGCACCGGCGCCGCGCCTTCGGTGCCGATCGCGACCGCCACCGGATCGCGGTCGACGATCGCCGGCGTGATGAAGTCGCTCTCGGAAAGATTGTCGACGATGTTGACGAGCGCGCCGGCGCGCCGGCCGATCGCGGCGACGCGCGCGTCCTCCGCCGCATCGTCGTTCGCCGCGTAGAGGATCGCCGCGCAGATCGCGTCGCCCTCTTCGAGCGGCCGCTCGACGAGCGTGATCCGGCCCTCTTCCGCCCAGCTCGCGATATCGGCGTCCGGCTCGCGCCCATAGACGACGATCCGCGCCTCGGTCTTCATCAAGAGGCGCAGCTTGGCGGACGCCGTCTCTCCGGCGCCCGAGACGAGCGCGCGCCGTCCCGCGACATTCAGAAAGATCGGATAGCACCGCATCGCAACGTCCCATTGTTCCGCGACGGCCGCCATCCCGGCGACCACGTCGATTTATGTGGCGCAGAGGAACTTTTTTCCCATAGAAGCGCAATATGGCGGACGGAATAAGAGCAGACGCCGTCTCAGACGCGATCAAGTGGAACTTTTTCCTATGAACAGCCGGGATGCCGAAACGCCGGCGAGCCTCGACGAGCTCGATCGGAAAATCCTTCGAGAATTGCAGCGCGACGCGACGCAATCCCTTGAAATTCTGGCGGATCGCGTCGGCTCCTCGAAGACGCCGGTCTGGACGCGGATCCGCCGGATGCGCGATCAGGGCGTGATCGAGCGGCAGGTCGCGATCGTCGATCCGGAGCGGACCGGCTTCGACCATTGCTTCTTCGTCCTGGTGCGCACCTCGCGGCACGAGACCGGCTGGCTCGAGGACTTCATGAAGGCGGTCCAAGCTCTGCCCGAGATCCAGGAGGCGCACCGCCTCGCCGGCGAGATCGACTACGTCCTCAAGGTCCGCGTCCGCTCGGCGCGGCATTTCGACGACTTTTACAAGCGCCTGGTCGGCCAGGTCGAAATCTTCAACGTCACCTCGCTCTTGTCGATGGAGACGCTGAAGAGCGAGACGGCGGTGCCGTTGTAGCGCTCGGCGCCGAGTAGACCGGCGCCAATACGCGCGCCGCCTGTCATCCCAGAAGATCGCAGGTCGATCCGGACGCGTGGCGGCGCGGGCGCCGGAGGCCCGGGTCGAGCCCGGGGCGGCGTTGCTGAGAACGCGTCGAACCGGGATCAACGCGCCCGAACCCGACGCCGGCCCTCTCCGCCCCTCGATTCCGGCTCCGCGCGCTGCGCGCACGGCCGGAACGACGCGAATGCGCAGGCCTCAGGCGAGCGCGGCGCGGGCCTTGCGCCGGCTCCGGCGCAGATAGGCGTCGCAGGTCTCGACCGGCATCGGCCGCGCCCAGAAGAATCCCTGGCCGATCTGGCAGCCGCGCACCTGCAGGAAGGCCTTGTGGATCGGCTCCTCGACGCCCTCGGCGACCACCGTCAGCCCGAGCGCGCGGCCGAGCTGCAGGATGTTGTCGACGACCGTGTTCGAGAACGCGCTGCGGCCGATCTGGCCGACGAAGGACCGGTCGATCTTCAGCGTGTCGACCGGCAGCTCGCGCAAAAGCCGGTGATTCGAGACGCCGGAGCCGAAATCGTCGAGCGCGACGCTGACGCCGATCTCCTTCAGCCGCCCGAGCACCGCCGCCGCGCCGACGTGGTCGGCGAGAATGGCGGTCTCGGTGACCTCGATCTGGAGCGCTTCCGGCGGCTGGCCCGTCGTCTCGAGCGCGTCGATCACCTCTTCGGCGAAGCCCGGCGCCCGGAGCTGCAGCGGCGAGACGTTCACCGCCACGCTCGGGCAGAGGCCCTCCTCGCGCCACGGGCCGATATCGCCGAGCGCGCGCAGCATGACGTTGCGGCCGAGGTCGCGGATGAGCGCGCTTTCCTCGGCGATCGGCACGAACGCGTCCGGCCCGGTGATCGCGCCGCCCTCGCGGCGCCAGCGCGCCAGCGCCTCGACGCCGACGACGGCGTCGGTGTCGAGCGCGATCTTCGGCTGATGCCAGACCTCGATCAGCCCGGTGTCGATGGCGCGCGGCAGCGCCCAGGCCAAGGACTGGCGCGCGCCCACATCCTCGATCAGCCGGCGCTCGAAGCGCACATAGGCCGTCTCCGGCGCGCGCTTGGCCGCGCTCAAGGCGAGATCGACATGCCGGCGCAGCGCGCCGATCGAGCGCGCGTCGCTGGGCGCCGCGGCGCCGCCGATCGAGACGCTGATCTTGGCCTCGCAATAGTCGATCTCGATCGGCCGCTCGAAGAGGCGCTCGATCTTCGCGCCCAGCCGATCGGTCTCCGCGCTGAGATCGCACCCGTCCTCGGCCGAGCGGATCGAAGCGAAGGCGAAGCGGTCGCCGGCGATCCGCGCGAGCGACCAGCCCGGCGGCGTCGCGCGGCCGAGGCGCTCGGCCATGGCGGAGATCACGCGGTCGCCGGCGTTGGCGCCGAAGGCGTCGTTGATGTCGCGCAGACGGTCGATGTCGAGGAAGATGAGCGCGATCTGCGCGCCGTCGGCGATGTCGAGATCGAGCGACGGCCCGAAATTGCGCTCGAACCAGGCGCGGCTGGCGAGCCCGGTCGCATGGTCGACATTGGCGAGGCGCCAGACCTCCTCGCGCGAGCGGCTGAGCTCGGCGAGCTTCGCCTCGAGCTCCGCCGCGACGGCGTGAAGCTGCGTCGTCACGCAGTCGAGCTCGGCGGAGCGCTCGGCCAGGCGCCGCTCCGCCTCGACCCGCGCCGCGCGCTCGGCCTCGGCGCGCTCCTCCGCCGCCGCCAGCGCTTTTCTCACATCAATGACGGACTCTGTCGCCATCCTCGCAATCCCCTCCGGCGCAAGGTCGAGACGCGCGCGGACGAGGGCCGAGCGCGAAGCACAGTCGTTCGTTCGGAGAGAATGCGCGGCTTTTCTTTCCGGCCGACGAAAAGACGTTGTTAAGAGGCGTTTTTCCGTCGTTTCGCCGCCGGCGCGGCGAAATAGGCCTCGAACACCTCCGCGACCGCCGCCTCTCCGACGTCGTCGACGTCGCGATGGACGACGAGCCGCATCGCCGGGGCGCCCGCGGCCAGAAGGACGCCGCGCGACCCGGCGAAGGCGCGCAGCGGCGCGCGGTCGCGCTCGGGCGCCGTGACGAAGATCATGTTGGTCTCGACCGCCGCGAGGCCGACGCCGAGCGCCTTGATCGCGGCGAGCCGCTCGGCCAGGCGCCGGGCGCGGGCGTGATCCTCGGCCAGGCGCTCGACATTGTTCTCGAGCGCGAAGAGCCCGGCGGCGGCGATGACGCCCGCCTGCCGCATGCCGCCGCCGAGCATCTTGCGCAGGCGTCGCGCGGCGCGGATCGTCTCCCGGTCGCCGACGAGAACCGAGCCGACCGGCGCGCCGAGGCCCTTCGAGAGGCAGACCGACACCGTGTCGAAAGGCGCGGCCAGCCGCTCCGGCGCCTCGCCGAGCGCGACGGCGGCGTTGAAGAAACGGGCGCCGTCGAGATGGGTCCGGAGCCCGGCGGCGCGGGCGACGCCGGTCGCGGCCTCGATCTCGGCGAGCGTCTGGACGCGGCCGTTGAAGCTGTTCTCGAGGCAGAGGAGGCGCGTGACCGGGAAATGCGGATCGTCGGGCTTGATCGCGGCCTCGATGTCTTCGGGCGCGATCGCGCCGTTCTCGGCGGTCGGCAACGGCGCCGGCGCCACCGAGCCGAGCACCGCGCTGCCGAGCGCCTCGTAGCGGAAGATGTGGTTGCGCGCGCCGACGAGCGCCTCCTCGCCGCGCGCGCAATGCGCAAGGACGCCGAGGAGATTGGTCTGGGTGCCGCTCGCGGCGTAAACGCCGGCCTCCTTGCCGAGCCGTTCGGCCGCGACCGCCTCGAGGCGATTGACGGTCGGATCCTCGCCATAGACGTCGTCGCCGACCTCGGCCGCGGCCATCGCCGCGCGCATTCCCGCGCAGGGTTTGGTGACGGTGTCGCTCCGGAGATCGGCGACGGCGCCGACGGCGCGGCTTTCCAGATCATACATGGCGCTGGCCCTTCGCTTTCGCCCGACGCCGCGTCGGACGCCGCACCTTTCTCGCTTACCGGCTCCTCCGCGCGTTCGAAACGATTTCCTGCGCCGGAGCGGCCGCGGATTGCGTCGGCCGCGCAACCGACCTAGCTTGTCGAAAAGCCGAAGCGATAGTCTCGTCAAGGAGTGTCGACATGCCGATCCCGGCCGCCGCGGAGACGCCGCCCAAGCTCGTCGATCCGTTCGCGCGGGCGATCGAGTATCTGCGCGTCTCGGTGACCGACCGCTGCGATCTGCGCTGCGTCTACTGCATGTCCGAGCACATGACCTTCCTGCCGAAGAAGGATCTCCTGACGCTCGAAGAGCTCGACCGGCTCTGCTCGGTCTTCGTCTCGCTCGGCGTTCGCAAGCTCCGCGTCACCGGCGGCGAGCCCTTGGTGCGCCGCGACGTGATGACGTTCTTCGAGGCGTCGGCGCGGCATCTCGGCACAGGCGCGCTCGACGAGCTGACGCTGACGACCAACGGCACGCAGCTGAGGCGGCGCGCCGGCCGGCTGGCCGAGATCGGGGTGAGGCGGATCAACGTCTCGCTCGACACGCTCGATCCGAAGAAATTCGCCGAGGTCACGCGCTGGGGCCGGCTCGACCAGGTGCTCGACGGGCTCGACGCGGCCGCCGAGGCCGGTCTCAGGGTCAAGATCAACTGCGTCGCGCTCAAGGGCTTCAACGACGGCGAGGTCCACGACCTCGTCGCATGGTGCGGCGCGCGCGGCTACGACCTCACCTTCATCGAGGTGATGCCGATGGGCGAGATCGGCGAGGACGCGCGGCTCGATCAGTACTGGTCGGTCAAAGACTTGCGCGCCGAGCTCGAGACGCGCTGGCGCTTGGAGGACACGCCCTACCGCACCGGCGGACCGGCGCGCTACGTCGTCAACCACGACACCGGGCTCAAGATCGGCTTCATCACGCCGCTCACGCATAATTTCTGCGAGAGCTGCAACCGGGTCCGGCTCACCTGCACCGGCGAGCTCTTCATGTGCCTCGGCCAAGAGGACAAGGCGGATCTGCGCGCGGTCCTGCGCGACGGCTCCTCCGACGCCGAGGTCGCCGAGGCGATTCGCGCCGCGATCGCGCGCAAGCCCAAGGGCCACGACTTCGACTATTCGCGCCAGACGCTCGGCGGCCGGATGCCGCGGCACATGAGCCATACCGGCGGCTAGGCGCGATCGACGCCGCGAAAGCGCCTCCAGCGCATCCCGAAATCGCCTGACCCGCCTGTTGCTGAGACGCGCGGCGCGCTGATGGGCGCGCCTCAGCGGATCAAACGAGGCGGAATTTCCAACGATGGGCAGAAGCACGCGTCTCTTCCTCTCGGGCGCCTGCGCGCTCGCCCTCTCGGCGACATCCGCGCTTGGCGAGTGCCTTGCGGATCCGGATCAGCCCGAGCAGGGCTTCCAAGTCGTCGATGACGGTGAGAGGGTTCTCTACGCCGCCGTCTCGAGCGCAGAGTGGACCGTTGTTCTGGACCCGCTGGCGGACCAGAACAGCGCCGTCATCACGATGTTCGACGGTTCTTTCGGCGAATCGATTAGGACGATGTCGGCCGTCGGCGTCGGCGTCGTGACGGTCGAACGCGCCAGGTTCGACGAGATTGACGCCTCGCTCGCGGAAAACGGCGCGCTGACCTTCGTCAGCGGCGGCAACGCGAGCGAGTTGTACGGACCGGAAGACGTGGAGCCGTTGACGACGGTCGAAGACGTCGAACTCGGCGCGTTGCGCGGCGAGGCCCGGCTCTTCGCGCTCCGCCCCGAGAGCGAACCGGCGCAGTCCTATCGCAGCGACGGTCTCAATGTGGTCGGCGTCATCGACCTGCGGCTGAGCGACGGCTGCGTCTATCTGCGCAACAGCCTGTTGGTCTTGTCGGACGCGCCGGCGCGCGAGGCGCTCGAACAGAGGTTGGCCGACCTCCTCGCGACGGTGGCGATCACGCGCTGAGCCCTCGATCCGCGCGTCGGAAGGAGCCGAACCGCCGCCGTGTCTTGCGAATGAACGAACTCGGCGCGGCGGCGCTAAGGAATCGTTAGTCTTTTTAGGCGATTAACCAGGTGTCTCCCCGCTCTATGGCGGCGCGGCTTCGGATCGAGCCGCGATAGAGCTCCCTACAGCCGCGCCCCGAGCGCGGCTTTTTTTTCGCCGCGCCGCTATCGAGCCGCTTCGATCGCGTCGAAGAGCGTGTTCCACTCCTCGATTCTGCGGTCGATCGGCAGCTGACCGCAGATCGTGACCCGATAGGGCTCCTCGACCGCGCCGCCCGCCCGCGCCTCGCCGAGATGGAGAACGACCTCGCCCTCGGCGAGCCCCGCGCCGCAGGCGGCGCTCGAGCGCGGAGTGGAGACGCGAATCACCGCCGGCAGGCGCCCGTTGAGCGCCTGGTCGACCGCGAACTCGTAGACGAGCGCGTCCGGAAAGGACGCGGGCTTCGCCGGGCTGACGAGCGCGATCCGGCCGCGCGCCACCACCGCGCCGCTCGCGAGGAGCTCGATCGGGCCTTCATCCGTCGCCAGACAACTGCAGGCGCGCGCCGCGTCCGGGCCGAGCGCCATGGCGGCGAGGCAGAGGAGGCCCGCCGCGATCATACGTTTCATCGAAGTCGCCTTTCGCATGAGGACGTAACGCCGCGTCCCGTCTCTGGAGCCCGATTGCGGCCGGTCGGCGGCGGCTCTGCGGCCGGATCGCGCGCCGCTCGCGCGCGTCGCCGAAGCGGGTTGACAGCCATGCGCGTCCCGCCTTTTGTGGCGACGGCTCCCGTCCTTCTATATCCGTCTGCGATCCGCGACGGAGGAACGATTGTACGCTTTGGTAGCCCCTTGGTCCGCCTACTGCGGACCAAGGGGCTACGCGGTTTAGAGTGCGAGGGACGGGACGCCGATTTCTGTTCGCGTCGATAACGAACCGGCGCCCGCGCCGCGGGCTCTCGACGAGCGCCTTCTCGGCCTTTGCCGAGCGGGAGCCGTCGGCGCTCCGATCCCGCCATCGGCAAAGGGATCCCACGCGGCGCCAAGGCGCTCGCGGCGCCGTTTTCGCCTTGATTTCGACGCCGTGACGCGTGTGGATGACCGCTTCGGACGGGCGACGAGGGAGGCTTCGCGTGAGCGAGGGCAAAGCGAAGGCGCGGGATCGCGGGCCGGCGTTTCCGAAGAGCTTCCAGAGCGCCGAGGAGATCGCCGCGCGTCTCGGCGTCTCGAAGCGCGAGCTGCGCCGCGAGATCTACGCCTCGGGCCGCTACGAGAGCTTCGAGATCCCGAAGCGCACGGGCGGCGTCCGGCGGATCGACAGCCCGACGGGCTTCACCCGCGAGGCGCAATACGCGCTCCTGCCGCTTCTCGTCGAGCGGCACCGTCCGCATCCGGCGAGCCACGCCTTCATCGAAGGGCGGAGCGTGCTCACCAACGCGCGGCCGCATATCGGCCAGCGGCTCGTCCTCAACATCGATCTCGAAGGCTTCTTTCCGAGCGTCAATTTCGGCCGCGTCCGCGGGCTCTTCATGGCCAAGCCCTTCCTGATGAGCGCCGAAGCCGCCACCATCTGCGCGCAGATCTGCTGCTACGAGAACGGCTTGCCGCAGGGCGCGCCGACAAGCCCGGTTCTCTCCAACTACATCGCCAGCGCCCTCGACCGACGCCTCTCGCGCCTCGCCCGCGAGCATGGGCTGCGCTACAGCCGCTACGCCGACGACATCACCTACTCGACCGCGCGCACCGAGTTTCCCCAAGCGATCGTCCGCTGGAGCGGCGAGCCGGCCAACGCGCCGGCGGCGGTCGGCGACGCGGTGCAAGCGGCGATCGAGGCCTCGGGCTTCCGGGTCAACGAGAAGAAGGTGCGCGTCCAGCACCGGCGCGTGCGCCAGTCGGTGACCGGCCTGACGGTCAACGCGCGCCCGAATGTCGACCGGCGCCGGCTCGGCCGCATCCGGGCGATGATCCACGCCTGGCGGAAATTCGGCGTCGAGGCGGCGGCGCGGGTTCATTTCGCGCGCCATGGCGGCGGGCCGAGGAAGCCGTCGCAGGCGCCGCGGCGCTTCCGCTCCAAGCTCTATGGCGAGATCGCCTATCTCAAGATGGTGCGCGGCTCGGAGGATCCCTTGTTCCTCTCCTTCTGCCGCAAGCTCCACGCGATCGACCCGAAGCCCTCGCGCTTCCTGCGCGAGGTCGTCCACGGCAAGGAGGCGGCCGAGGTCTTCATCAGCCACGCCAGCGAAGACCGCAAATCGGTGGCGCGGCCGATCTACGAGGCCTGCCTGAAGCTCGGGATCAAGGCCTTCCTCGACCAGGAGCACATCGCCTGGGGCGAGGAGTTCGCCACCAAGATCAACACCGCGCTGGCCGCGGCGCCGGTCGTCCTGACGATCCTTTCGGCGCACTCCGTGTCGAAGCCCTGGCCGCGGGCCGAGATCAACACCGCGCTCTCGCTCGAGCTCGCCGGCAAGAAGACGGTCGCCGCGCTCCTGGTCGGAAAGCCCGATCTCGGGCCGGTGCAGATCGTCGAAGGCAAGAACTACATGATCTGGGACGGCGACGCCGAGAAGGTCGCGCGCGCGCTCGGCGAGATGGTCAAGAACGCCGGACCGCGCGACGCCGCGCGGAACCCGCCGCCGGAGCGAAGCTGGCTGTCGCGGATCCTAGGGCGCCCGGAATGAGCCGCGCCTGATCAGCCGCATCGCCCGGCCCGCGTCAGCTCGAGCGACCGCTCGAACCCGGCCGCCGCGCGAGAGACGGCGCGCGCGGTCCCGTTGAGCGGCTGCGACGCGGTCGCGACGGGCTCGCCGCCGACGAGAAGGACGATCTCGACGCTGTCCGCCGAACCGAACGCGTCGATCAGTTCCGACGTCGCGTTCCCGGCGACGCCGAAGGCGCTGTAGACGTCGCCGCTCAAGAACGCCACGTCGGCGCGCATCTCGACGCCGTTGTCGAAGCGGAGCGCGGCTTCTCCGAGCTCGCCGTCCGCGTCGGCTTCCGCGACGCGCGCGCTCTCGGCGATCGCCGCGTCGATTTCGGCCGTGACCCTCAGCTCGAGATTCGGGTCCAAGGTGACGCGGAGGCCGAGACTCACCGCGCGATCGCCGGCGCCGCGCGGCGCGACGCGCCAGAAAGACGGCTGGAACTCCCAGCGATAGGCGCCCGAGTCGCCGGCGCCGCCGCATTCCTGCGCCCGCGCGCCGGACGCGACGCAAGCCGCGAGCAGCCGTGCTCCGATCAGAATCGCGCGACGCGCCATCATCGCTCTCCTCGATGTTTTTTCGCCCGCGGCAATGGCCTGTTAACCGACCCGATCCCAGCATTTTTGGGCGTCTTCTGCGGCGTCAAAATGGCGCGTTCGGTCGATCTGCGGCCGACGCCCCGGAATCGCCCCGAGATGGTCACGCGGCAGCTCTTCCCGCCGGGTCCTGCGCCGCCCACATCATCGAAAGGGCCGCCGTTCGTGGACGCTGTCGCCCCGACGCCACGGATCGAGCGTGGACGTCAGGGCGCGCTTCGCCAAGGCGCGCGACTCGACGCGCTTAGAGTTAATATGCGGGAAAATGGCGCGCAGACGCGCGTTGAAGCGGGTTAACGAGCATGTCGACCAAAACTTTGACCGGTAGAAAATCCGGCGCGGCGCGGAAAACTTCGGCGCAGCGGCGGGCGTCGCGAGAAGCGGCGCCGCAACCGGACACGGCGTCTGTGGCGCCGCCGCAACTCCCATGGCGCATTCTCGGCGAGGCGCGCTGCCGCTGCTGCGGCGCGCGTTACCGCGTCGTCGAGACGCCGCTCACCGAGCGAATCATCGGCTGGTACCGCTGCGGCGTCTGCGCCAGCACCGTCGAGCGCTGGTCGGCGCCGGCGGCGCGCGCCTACACGCCGATCTGAGGCGCGCGCTCAGGCCGAAGCGCCGAGACCGCGCCGCATCAGCGCGCGTCGAACCGGCCGCAGGCCGTGGGCGGCGGCGAGCCCGAAACGGCGCGCCGCCCTGAGCGGCGCAATCGCGCCGTCCGCCGCCACGTCGAGCGCCGCCACGGCGCCGACGCGCAGCCGCACGTCGGACCGGCGCGCGCGCTCATACGCCGCGAGCGTCGCCTCGCCGCCGATGTCGCGGCCGGCCGACCGCGCCTCGATCGCCTCTTCGAGCAGGATCTCCGCGTCCGTCAGCGACATGTTGAGCCCCTGCGCGCCGATCGGCGGCGTCGCATGCGCGGCCTCGCCCATCAGCGCGAGGCGCCGCGCCGTGAACCGCTCCGCCAGCACCGTCGCCACCGGCCAGCTCATCCGCGCCGAGGCCAGCGTCAGCGGCCCGAAGACATGGCCGGACTGCGCCGTCGCCGCCGCCGCGAATTCCGGGTCGCTCATCGCCTCGAGCGCGGCCGCCTCTCTGTTCCGACGCATCCACACAAGGCTCGAGCGCGGCGAAAGGTCCTCGTCGTCGAGAAACGGCACCAGCGTGAACGGACCGCCCTCGCTGTAGATCTCGACCGAGACGTTCCGATGCGGCTCCGGATGCCGGAAGACGGCGACCGTCGCGCGCCGTCCGTGATCGTCGCGCCGCGCCGCGATCCCGGCCTCGTCCCTCAGCCGCGATCGGCGCCCGTCCGCCGCGATCAGAAGCGGCGCCGAAAGCAGGCGCGCGCCCGACGGCGTCTCCAACGCGACGAGCGCCGCGTCGCTCCGCCGCGTCGCCGCGAGCACTTCCGCCGGCTGAAGAACCGCCACGCCGCGCGCCGCCGCCGCGCGCGCCGCGAGCGCGTCCTTGAGCGCCGCATTGGCGACGTTGCGGCCGAACTCCGGCGCGCCGATCGCCTCCGCCTCGAAGTCGCGCGCCATCCGCGCGTCCTCCGCGCCGAGATCGACGATGCGCAACGTCGCGAGCGGCGTCGACGCGCCTTCGACCTCGGACCAGACCCCGATCCGGTCGAGGAAGGCGACGCCCGGCCCGAGGATCGCGGTGCTCCTCAGATCGTCTCTCGCCGCCGCCGGGTCGGCGCGATCGACGAGCGCCGCGGCGAAGCCTGCGTCGGCGAAGCCGATCGCCGCGGCCGCGCCCGCCGGACCGGCGCCGACGATGATGACGTCGAAATCTTCTCGCACGCGACCGCCTTTCCGTCGGCTCGACCCTCTGCGAGAGACGATAGCCGCGCCGCCGTCGACTTCTATGCGACCAGGCGGCGCAAGAAGCCGACGAGATCGTCCGTCCAGAAATGCACGTGCTCGGCCTCCGCCTCGGAGTTCGGCGCGTGCGCGAGGACCGTCCGCATGCCGAGCGCGTGCGGCTCGATCAGGTTCTTGACGCTGTCCTCGAACATCGCCGCGCGCTCGGGCGCGAGGCGGCCGGCGCCGATCACGCGCTCATAGGCGACGCGATCCGGCTTCGGGTCGAAGGCGGTGTCCTCGATCGCGAACACGCCCTCGAACCGATCGACGAGGCCGATCCGCGCGAGCACGCGCTCGGCATGAGCGCGCGAGGCGTTGGTGTGGACGATCTTGCGCCCCGGCAAGGCGGCGATCGCGGCGCCCAATGCCGGCGCCGACTCGATCGAGGCGAGGTCGATGTCGTGCACGACCTCGAGAAAGACCTCCGGCGCCAGCCCGTGCTCCTCCATCAGCCCCTTGAGCGTCGTGCCGTAGCGCCGCCAGTAATGGGCGCGCAAACGGTTCGCCTCCTTCGCGTCGACGCGGAGCAGCTCGCAAATGAAGGCGGTCATCTTGACGTGGATCTGGTCGAAGAGCGCGCTCGACGGCGGATAGAGCGTGTTGTCGAGATCGAAGATCCAGACGTCCACATGCCCGAACGCGTCGATTTCCGTCGTCTTATCGGCCACCTCGCCCCCTTCTCAATCGCCGTCTTTCTTCTCGAATTCGAGCGCCGCGCCGTTGATGCAGTATCTGAGCCCTTCCGGCCCCGGACCGTCCTCGAACACATGGCCCAAATGCCCGTTGCAGCGCGCGCACAGGACCTCGACGCGGCGCATATTGTGGCTCAGATCCTCCTGCTCGGCGACGGCGTCGCCGTCGATCGGCGCGGTGAAGCTCGGCCAGCCCGAACCCGACTCGTACTTCGTGGCGCTCTCGAAAAGCATCGCGCCGCAGCCGGCGCAGCGGAAGACGCCGTCGCCCTTCTCGAAACCGGGATGGCTGAAGGGGCGCTCGGTTCCCTTCCGCCGCAGAACGTCGTATTGCTCCGGCGTCAATTCGTCCCGCCACTCCGCGTCGGACTTTACGATTTTGTCGTTCATAATAGTCTCCCATTGCCCTCGGCGAAAGCTTCGCTAGTTTCGGCATGATGGGGCGGTTGCAGGGTTTTGTCAGCGACGCTTGAGTGACGTCGACGTGATAGACGCGGCGGAGAAGACGGTCGATAAGTCGCGTCGACGAATCGGTGCGGCCGATCGGCCGAAACGGAGAGCTGGGCATGCGGTTGCGGTTAATGCGCGGTAAGTATGATGTGCGTCTCGCGGAGTCGGCCGAGGACGTTCTGGCCGCTCAGCGGCTGCGGCACCGGATCTTCGTGGCGCAGCGCCAGACGGGCCGCTCGCCGGACGCGGTCGAGCACGGCGTCGACCAGGACATGTTCGACGCCGCCTGCGATCACGTGCTGATCGAGGAGCGCAAGACGGGTGAGCTCGTCTGCTGCTACCGACTTCTGCCGCTGCCGAGCGGCGCGGAAATCGGCCGCTCCTACTCCGCGCAGTTCTACGAGCTCTCCAATCTCTGCGACATCGAAGGCCCGATCGTCGAGATGGGCCGGTTCTGCATCGATCCGGAGCACCGCAACGCCGACGTGCTCCGCGTCGCCTGGGTGGCGATGACGAAATACGTCACCGACCGTAATTTCGAGCTGCTCTTCGGCTGCTCGAGCTTCGAAGGCAACGACGCGCAAGCCTACGCCGACGCCTTCGCGCTGCTGCGCGAGAGGCATCTCGCGCCGAAGCGCTGGCTGCCGCGGCCGAAAGCGAAGAACATCTTCCGCTTCGCCAAGCTTCTGAAGCTGAAGCGCCCGGATCCGCGCAAGGCGATGCAGATGATGCCGCCGCTCCTGCGCGGCTATCTGTCGCTCGGCGGCTGGGTGAGCGATCACGCGGTCATCGACCGCGACCTCAACACGCTGCACGTCTTCACCGGCGTCGAGGTCAAGCGCGTGCCGGCGCGGATCGCGAACCGGCTGATCCAGGCGCTGTCGACCTAACGTCCGAAAAGCGCGCGCGACCGCGCGCCGCGACGTCGCGCGGCGCTCGTTCGGCGCGGCGGGCTCCGACGTCTTCGCGGCCCGCGTCAGAAACGGGCGGCGACGCAGTTGACGACCGCCGCCGCCGCTGCGCGGCTGTCCTCGAGCGCCAGGACCGGCGTCCGAAAGCCCAGATATTCGATGGCGATCCCATTGGCGCTCTGCAAGAGATCCATGATCTCGCCGTCGGCGTAGACGGAAAGCCCGTGATACTGCGTCGTGCTGCTGGCGAGGCCGTTGGTCGCGATCCGCCGCGGGCCGCCTTGCAGCTCGAAGACGACCGTCGCGGGCGCAATCTGACCCTGCTGCATTTGCGGAGCGCCGGCGGCGTAGAGCGTGACGATCGTCTCGGGCGTCGCGTTGACGCGGTCGATATGGAGCCATGCGTCGATCGGATAGTAGCGCGACGCGCCGCAAAAACGGAGCCCGTCCGGCAGCTCGGAGTAGATGATCTCCCACTCGCCGGTTTTTCCGAGGGTCTCGAGATCTTGCGCCGACGCGGACAGAGGCGCGGCCAGGAACAGCGTCGCCGCGACCGCGCAACGCGCGAAGAACCGTAATGTCTGCATCTTCATCACCTCACTTGCACCCGTCGGCGGACGGAACGTTGACCGACGGAACGACCGAAGACGGAGACCTTGGCGATCTTTAGGCTCGATCGGCTCAAAGCGCTCAGAAACGGTCGCGGGCGCAGCGCTCGAGCGCGTCGAGAGCGGCCGCCCCGTCGCCGAGATCGAAGGGCTCCGACCGATAGCCGCTATAGGAGAGAACGAGGCGATCGGCGCCGCGCAGGCGGGCGGCGTCCTCCTCCTCCGTGAGAAGAACGCCGAAACCCGAGCCGGCGTGCTCGGCGGTGGCGAGTCCGAAATAGCGCGTCTCCTCCGACCCTTCGGCGCTCTCGAACGCGGCGTCGACCACGACGCTGGCGCCGCTCGGCAGATCGGGCGCGTCGAAGGCGGCGAAAAGGAGGTTCACCCCCTCGAAATCGCTGTAGACGACGAGCGAAAGCCGCGATCCCGTGCTCAGCTCGTTGAACGCGGCGCAAATCTTCGAGCGCGCGTCGATCTCGGCGTAGGCGATCGTCCACGCGCCGATCTGGTCGATGAAGTCGCTCCGCCCCGGCTGCGCCGCCGCCGGCGCCGTCATAACCGCCAGCGTCCCGATGATCGCCGTTCGAAGCATCCGCACTGTCGCCCCCTGCCGCCGCCTGCATGTTCTCTCGTCAGCCGAAGCGCCGATGGTGGCGAATTTGTGGCCCCCTCGCGCCGACAACGGCGCCGCCGCCTCCTCGCCCGGCGCGCCCGGGCGTCCTCCGCCCTGGCGACCGCGCCGACAATTGACTAGAGAACGACGGCCCATCTTCGCCGCGGACCCTCAACCCGCACCGACCGAGACGTCCCATGCCGCCACCGCCTCCGACCGTCGCCCTCGCGTCCTTCGGCGAACCGACGCCCGAAACCCTCGCCTTCAACGCCAAGATCGCGGCGATGTTCGAGGGCGCGCCGGGCCCCGAGGAGGTCGACATCGACGTCATGCGCGCGCTTCGAGCGGCCGGCAAGGGCTTGTTGCCGATCGACGGGCCGATCGCGGAGGCGCGCTGGCTCGACGTCGACGCGGCCGCCCATGGCGCGCCGGGCGGCCCGGGCCGCATGCGGGTCGTCGCGCCGGACGATCCGCCGCGCGGCGTTTATCTCTACTTCCATGGCGGCGGTTGGACCTTCGGCTCGCCCGAGCAGCATGACGGCTTCAACCTCGCGATCGCCCGCGCCGCCGGCGTCGAGGTGCTCGGCGGCGGCTATCGCCTCGCGCCGGAGCATCCCTGGCCGGCCTGCGCGGAAGACGCCGCCGCCGCGACGCGGTTCGCGCTCGCCCGCGCCGAAGCGGCCGGCCTGCCCTTCTTCATCGGCGGCGCGTCGGCGGGCGCGCATCTCGCGGCCGTCGCGCTGCAGCGGCTGAAGGCGGAGGGCCGCCTCGACCGCGTCGCCGGCGCGGTGCTCGTCTACGGCGCCTTCGACATGCGTCTCTCGCCGTCGGCCGCCGCCTGGGGCGACAGGGCGATCGTGCTCTCGACGCCGATCATCGAATGGTTCATCGGCAATCTCCTGCCGGAACGGTCCCTGGCGCGCTCGGCGGCGGTCTCGCCGCTCCTCGCCGATTGGACCGGCGCGCCGCCCGCGCATTTCCAGATCGGCACGGTCGATCCGTTGCTCGACGACACGCTCTTCATGGCCGAGCGCTGGCGCGCGGCCGGCGCGCGGGCCGAACTCGCGGTCTTCGCGGGCGCCATCCACGCCTTCGACGTCTTCGTCGCGCCCGAGCACGGGCTGCCGATCGCGGCCGAGGCCCAGACGACGGCGGCGGATTTCCTGGACCGACGGCTAAAGGAGCTCGGGCGATGAGGAGAATGCGGTTGACGGCCGGCGCCGTCGATATCGACATCGTCCTGCGCGACACGCCCACCGCGGACGCGGTCTGGGGCGCCGCGCCGATCGAGGGCCGGGCGCAGACCTGGGGCGAGGAGGTCTACTTCGCCTCCGGCGTCGGCGTCGCCGCGCGCGAGACCGACGCGCGCGCCGTGGTCGAGGCCGGCGAGATCGCGTTCTGGACCGAAGGCGACGCGATCGCGATCGGCTTCGGCGAGACGCCGATCTCGGCGCCCGGCGAGATCCGCCTCGCCTCGCCCTGCAACGTCTGGGCGGACGCGGTCGAAGACGTGACGCTCTTGCGGGAGGTTCAGCCCGGCGACGTCGTCCGTCTCGAGCGGCTCGGCTGACGCGCCGCCGTCTTTTCGACGATTTCGGCGCGGCCCGGGACGTCGAAGTCGTGGATCGCCGCGCAGCGTCCTGCTAACGGTGACTCGCCGACCGCGCGAGGAGGAGCGTTCGCGTCTCGCGCCGTCGGCGCTAGTTAAAACGATAATCTGGAGGGGATACGATGTCGGATTCTGGAGCCGCGAAAAGGTCAGGTCTGTTCGGGCTCGGCTGGCCGATCATCATCGGAATCATCGCCGTGCTCATCGGTCTCGCCGTCGCCGCTTGGTGGTATTTCAGGCCGGCGCCCGACGCGCCGTTCGCCTATGAATTCAGAGGCTGCGACGCGCAAGAAAGATGCGGCGAGTTCGAGCTCTATGCGCCGGGAGCGGCCTTCGCCTGGACGCTCGAAGGCACGTCGTTCGAGTCGGGCGCGACGTCGGAGGAGGTGATCGCGGCGCTCGACGGTCGGCTCGAAAATTCGGCGGGCGTCATCGCGGTCGGCCTCGCGTCGAGCGAGGGCACCCCGCGAGCGAACCGCGAGCTGACGTCGTGCCGCTCGCGCAAGCTCGCCGAAGCCTTGACCGCGGCGAACCGCAGCTCGGGCGCGAATACGCCGATCTATCGCACCGCGCTCGGTCAATACAACGATGATACGACGGAGTTCCAAAATACGGCGATCCAGCGCAGCACGGTTTTCGTCTTCATCAAGGAGCAAGATGAAGAGCTGGTGCTCGGGCAAGCGATCATCGACGGTCTCGGTGACGATCTCAACGAAGCTCTGCAGAGCTATTCTCGTATCTACGATCTCGGAGACTTGGGCTTCCTCGATTTCCGACGGTATGATTGCTGGCCCGAGGAGCTAACGGTTTCCGAAGGCACGGTTCGGCGCACGCGGGCCAACGCCGCCTGCTACGACGAATCGAGCCCCGACTTCAATTGCTGATCGGCTCGCGCGGGGCCGAGGCGCCGCGGTCCGAGGAACTGAACGCCCGCCTGGCCGAGACGCCGGGCGGGCGTTCCCGTTCGGGGCGTGGCGGGCGGCGCGCCCGACGGCGCAGGTTGCGACCGCCGCCTCGACGCCCGGCGCGGCTCACCCGCGCGCGGCCGAGCGCTCGAACGCGCGCCGCTCGATCATCATCCTGACGAGCGAGGCGCTGGCCTCGACGTCGTAGTCGACGATGTAGCTGACGAAATGCGGCTCCTGCCGGACGAGCCCGAGAACGCCGGATTGTTCGAGCCTGAAGAGGACGCGGCTCGCGGCGCGCGCCATCGACGCCTTCCATGCGTCGGCGTCGCGTCGGTCCTGGCTTTCGAGCGAAAGGCGCCGGCGCCGCAGGCCGTCTTGAAGAGGCGGCCACTGCTCGTAGAGATCTTGATCGATCCAACGCGCCGCGACGCCCGCTTGCGGCGCATAATCGGCGACGTCGTTGAATCCTTCGAAATCCCAGTTCCAGGTGCACAGCTTATGGTTGACGGCGGCGCGCTCTCGTTCCGGCCAATCCTCCAAGTCGACCTGCTGAACCTGCCGGCCGGCTGAGATGTCGTCCGCATAGCGCGCCGCGACGGCGTCGATGTAACGCTGCAATATGTCGGTATGGATCAGCGTCCATTCTTCCGCGGCAATGAAATCGTCCTCGGGAAAATCCTGGTACTTCTTCTTATGCGCCGCCGCCAGTCCGGCTTCTGTGGCGAAGCACAACTTGAAGTGGCCGATCTCGAAACTGACGTCGATGGCGAAGCCGAAAAAGACGTGTTCGCGACGGGGCCGGGCGAACGACTCTATCGTCCGCGTCGAGAGATCGAACGCCTTCTCCTCGAAACCGTCGAGATCGAACGTCTCCGTCGCCATCAAACTCCCTTTCGCGGCTTCGCCCGCCGGGTCGGCGCGGCGGCGGCCGGATCCTCGGGCCATGGATGTTTCGGATAGCGCGCGCGCATCTCCTTGGCGACGTCGGCGTAGGAGCCGGACCAGAAGCCCGGAAGGTCGGCGGTCGCCTGGATCGGCCGACCGGCCGGAGAGAGCAGCTCGAAAAGGATGGGCTTTCCCGCCGCCTCAGGATGGACCGTCAGGCCGAAGAGCTCCTGCAGCCGAATGGAGACCTTCGGGCCGGACTCGGCGTACTCGATCGGCGCCTTCGTGCCGGTCGGCGCGACGAAACGGGACGGCGTCGCCGCCTCCAAGGCCTGGCCGGCCGGCCAGTCGAGCTGCGCTTCGAGCAGCCGCAGCATGTCGAGCTTGGCGAGATCCGCATCGCTTCGGACCGAACCCAGATGCGGCGCCAGCCAACTCTCGAGCGTCGCAAGCAGCGCCGCGTCGGAGAGGTCCGGAACGGCGGCGCCGGCGTCGCGCGCCCAGGAGAGGCGCTTCTGCAGCCGCCGCGCCGCGTTCGTCCAGGGCAGAGCGCCCATTCCGAGCTGGCGCACGCCCTCGGCCGCTGCGGCCGCGACGGCGTCCTCAGGCGGGTCGGCCCAGGGCTGCTCGTCGAGCGTGAGCGCGCCGAGCCGGCGCCGGCGCACGGCCCGCACGCGTCGGTCGCGCTTCGACCAGAAGCACGCCTCCTCGGAGACGATGCGGTCGGCGAACAGCGCCTCGATCTCGCTCCTCTCGATCGGCGCGGCGAGGCGGATCTCCGGGTCGCGCGCGGCGCGCGCCGCGTCCTCGGGAAAATAGAGATCGGCGGCGACGAGATTGGGCGCGCGTCCCAAGGGATCGCCGGCGCGCAAGGCGGCGCCGCGGCCGCCCGAAAGCGCGTAGCGGCTCGGCGCGTCGTCGCTTCCGCCGGGACGCAGAGCGGCGATCCGATCGGGAAAGGCGAGCGCCAGACAGGCGCCCGTCGAAAGATCGCCCTCGGCGCGCTCCGCGAGGTCGCCGAGGCGCTTGGCGAGATCCTTCGCCGAGGCGCGAACGCGTTCGAGGCCGGGCGCCGCCGCGCCATGGCGCTTCGGCGCGTCGAGCGCGCGCAAGCGGAGGTCGAGATCCGCCTCGCCGACACCGCGCAACGGATCGCGCGCCTCCAAGAGCGCCGCGATCCGCCGCGCCTGCTCGCTCGCGCCGGCGGCGAGGACCATATGCGCGAGCCGCGGATGCAGCGGCGCACGCGCGATCCGCCGGCCATGCTCGGTGACGCCGCCGGCACGGTCGAGCGCGCCGAGCTCGGCGAGAAGCGCCCGCGCCTGCGCGTAGGCCGCGACCGGCGGTTGGTCGAGAAAGGGCAGCGCCTCCGGCTCCGCCCCCCAGGCCGCGAGCTCCAGCGCGAGGCCGGCGAGATCCGCCTCCAGGATCTCCGCCGGATCGAAGGGCGCGAGCGCGCCGTTCTGACCCTTGGTCCAGAGCCGCCAGCAGATCCCGGGCGCGAGCCGCCCCGCGCGGCCGCGCCGCTGCTCCGCCGCCGCTCGACTCACCCGGCCGGTGACGAGCCGATCCATGCCCGAGCCCGGATCGAAGCGCGCCCGCCGCGAGCGGCCGGCGTCGACGACCATGCGCACGCCCTCGATGGTGAGCGAGGTCTCGGCGATCGCGGTCGCCAGCGCGATCTTGCGTTTGCCGTCCGGCGCGGGCGCGATCGCCGCCTGCTGCTCCGCGAGCGAGAGATCGCCATAGAGCGGCCGGATCAGAACCTCCGATCCGACGCGTCCTTCGAGCGCCGCCGCCGCGCGGCGGATCTCGCCGACGCCGGGCAGAAAGACGAGCGCGTCGCCCGCGCCGGCCTCGAGCGCCGCCGCCGCCGTCTCGGCCGCGACGCGCTCGATCCGCTCGTCAGGACCGAGCGGCGTCTCGCGCCAGCGGATCTCCACCGGATAGGCGCGGCCTTCGGAGCGCACCCGCGCGGCGTTCATCAGCGCCGCCAGCCGCTCGCCGTCGAGCGTCGCCGACATCGCGACGAGGCGCAGATCCGGCCGAAGCGCCGCCTGCGCCTCCAAGCAGAGCGCCAGCCCGAGATCGGATTGCAGCGAGCGCTCATGGATCTCGTCGAAGATCACGCAGCCGACCGGCGGATGGCCGAGCTCGGGATCGGACTGGATCCGCCGCGTCAGCACGCCCTCGGTGACCACCTCGATCCGCGTCCTCGGTCCGACCGCGCTCGCGCCGCGCATCCGGTAGCCGACGGTCTCGCCCGTCTTCTCGCCGAGCAGAGCGGCCATCCGCGCCGCCGCGGTCCGCGCCGCGATCCGCCTCGGCTCGAGCATCACGATGCGCCGCCCGCGCAGCCACTCGGCGTCGAGGAGCGCCAGCGGCGCGTAGGTGGTCTTGCCGGCGCCGGGCGGCGCCTCCAGGACGACGTTCCGCCCCTCGGCGAGGCGCGCCGCGACGTCCGGCAGCGCCTCGAGGATCGGCGGCGGCGCGGCCCCGGCGGCGCGACCGAGCCGCGTCAGATCGGGCACGGCTCGATCGCCCGGTCGATCGCCTCCGCCGAGCCTTCCAAGCCGAACTCGCGGATCGGCCAGCGCATCGCGCCGTCGAGCACTTCGACGCGCACCCAGGAGCCGGATCGAAGCGAGTCCAGCGTCAAGCGATCGACGCCCCATTCGACGACGCCGTCCTCGACGACCCGCGCCCGGTCGACGCCGAGCGCGCGCCGATTGGTCGAGAGGCCGATCGAGATCCGCGCGCCGCGCGCGAGATAGGGCGCGACCTCCTCGTAGCGCAGAAGCGGCCGCCCCTCGTAGCATCTGATGCTGATCGACGCCTCGCGCGGCCCGAGCGCCGCCGCCCGCGCGAAGAGCACGCCGTCGCGGCCGCGATAGAGCCGCCAGCCGTTCGGATCCGCCGCCGCCCGCGCCGCCGCCCGTCCCTGCGCCTCTTCGCGGCGCGCCTCGACGCCGGCCGCGACCTGGCCGGCGCGCGCGACGAGGTCGGGGTCCGGCGTCGGCGCGGCGACGAAGAGCGCCGTCAGCCCGGCGCCGGCGAGAAGCCCGAGGAGCGGCGCCGGCCCGGCCCGCAGCGCGTCCCAGCGCGACGCCTTGCGCCCGACGCCGAGCACCCGCCGCACCGTGAGCCGATAGAGCGCCGTCGCGCCGGCGAGCGCGAGCACCCACCAGAGCGCGATGGTCGCGAAGCGGGCGACGAACGCTCCGCCCTCGGCGGCGGCGTTCTGCGCCGCCGACGCCTCGAAGCCGCCCGAGGCGGCCGCCACCGAAGTCCAGCCGGCGAAGGCCGAGGTCACGCCGGTCGCGTCGAGCCCGGCGACCATCAGCGGCGCGGCGAGCGCCGCCGCCGGCCAGTACCAGCGCCGCGCGCGCCAGCCGACGAAGCGATGGCAGACCTTGGCCAGCTCGAAGAGCCGGCGCGCATAGGTCTGCGTCGCCAAGGGCTCGAAGTCGGAGGCGTCGAAGGCGAATTCGCGCCGCGCCGCCGCCCGGAGCGCCGCCCGGCCGAGATCCCGCTCGCCGAGCGCGTCCGCGAGCCGCCGCGGCCCGTCGGCGCCGGCGATCCTCAGCCCGTCGAGCGCCCGCTGATGGAGCGCGTCGACAATCGGCGGCGGATCGATGAGCGTCGGCCCGTCGCCGATCGCGTAGAGCTCGGCCATCACCCGCGGCGAGCGCCGCCCGATCGACACCCGCGCGCCGACGAAGGGCGCCTCGGCGACATAGACGGCGCGATGCCCGAGCGCGTCGGACTGAAAGTCGAAAAAGCGCGGCCTCATCAGGCCGAGCTTGAAGAGCATCTGCGCGCCGCGGCGGAACTTCGCCTCGGCCGCGGGCTCGAGCGGCGGCTCCGCGGCGGTGTAGCAGGCGTATTGAAAGAGCAGGGTCGGGCTGTAGCGGTCGGTCTCGGCGCCGGTGCCGTCGCAATCGGCGCATTCGACGCGTCCCGATCCTTCGCAGAGCGCGCAGGTCACGCGCTTGGCGCCCTCGCAGACGGCGCATTCGACCTTGAGCGCGCCGGCGCCGCCGCAGGCCTCGCAGTCCGGATCGGCCTCGTTCTCGGACGGCTTGCTCCGGAAGGAGAGGATGCTCTCGTCCCAGATCGAGCGCGCGCCGGACGACTTGGCGCGGCCGCGGCAGGCGGGACAGACCTGATCGACCTTGCCGGCGCCGTCGCAGCGTTGGCAAAGCCGGTCGCCCCGGGCCTCGCAGGCGTCGCAGGCGAAGCCGCCCGCGCCGGCGCAGGCGGCGCATTTGCGCACCACCGAGCGCGTCTGCGGCAAGGGCGACTCGCGCCACGCGCCCTGCATGTCGGCGAAGTCCGGGCCCTCGCCGGTCGAGAGCCGCGGCTTCAGCCGGCTGGTGAGCGCGGGATGGCGCGCGGCCGCGGCGCCCGCCTCGGCCAGCGCGGCGCGGGCGGCGGCCTCGTCCGCGACCACGGGACCGACGGGCGCGGCGCCCGGCGCCGTCGTCTTTACGATATCCGCGCGCGCCCAGATCGACGTCTCGAAGCGCGCCCGCACGTGATGGTCGCATATCGGCGAGATCTCGACGGGCTCGCCGCCGGCGGCGCCCTCGAGCTGCGCGTAGAGATACTCTTCGAATCGTCGATACGCGTCCGACTTCTGCACGGCCGCCGGCTCTCTGTTGCGCTGCGCTCCCAGCCTCGGGATCGGCTTATCAGCATATTCGGCGCCAATGGGAAGCGCCCTCGAACGTCGATACGCGTTTGGAGTCTGGTTTCCGTCGCCGGGCTCTCGGATTGAGCATTTCTTGCGCTCCGGAGCGGCGACTCTGTACGCTCGGTCGGCGAACGGACGTGGCTGACGGGAAGGACGCGCGCGATGGACGACGGCGGAGATCTGAAGGGCGCGAAGCCCGGCCTCGAGGCGTGGCGCGCGCTGGCGGAGAAGGAGCTCAAAGGCCGCGCGCCCGAGGAGCTCGTTTGGCGCACGCCCGAAGGCGTCGACGTCAAGCCGCTCTACACCGAGGCCGATCTCGAGGGGCTCGAGCATCTCGGCGGGCTGCCTGGCCTCGATCCGTTTCTGCGCGGACCGCGGGCGACGATGTACGCCGGCCGGCCCTGGACGATTCGCCAATACGCCGGCTTCTCCACGGCCGAGGAGTCGAACGCCTTCTACCGCCGCGCGCTGGCGAGCGGACAGAAGGGCCTCTCCGTCGCCTTCGATCTCGCGACCCATCGCGGCTACGACTCCGATCACGAGCGCGTCGTCGGCGAAGTCGGCAAGGCCGGCGACGCCATCGACAGCGTCGAGGACATGAAGATCCTGTTCGACGGCATT
>CAZPTD010000026.1:0-2132 GCA_964588915.1 uncultured Neomegalonema sp.
CACGGCGTTTATTTCCTTTTGCCCCTTTCTCATTTCAATTAGGCTTTTCTTTTTGGCTCCTTTCGTTATCACGATCGCGCCGATCGCCAGATAGCCGCCAAATAGCTCGTTCAACCGCTCCATAGCGCGCCTCCCCCGCCGCGGCGTGATCGGCCGCGAGACTCGTGCTCAACCTGGGCGGGTCTATCGGCTCTTGTCGGCGGACGGTCAAGCGCGTCCGCCGACGGCGCGCGTCGGCCGGCTGTCGGGCGTCCGCCCTACGCGGCGGCGGGCGCGGCGTCCGCCATCGCCCGCCGCTCGGCCGCCGGCGCCTCGTAGCCCTTGCGGCCGGCGAGCAGGCTGAAGATCGGCGGCGTGAAATAGAGCGACACGATCGTCGAGAGCAGCACGCCGCCGGCGATCGACATCGCGAAGGGCGGCCAGAAATCGCCGCCGGCGAGGATCAGCGGCAGGAAGCCGCCGAAGGTCGTCAGCGTCGTCGACACGATATGCCGCGTCGCCCGCATCACCACCTCGATGATCGCCGAGCGGTCGCCGAGCCGCGCGCGCGGATCCGCCTTCAAGGTCGACATGATGATGATCGCGGCGTTGATCGAGACGCCGACCGAGCCGATCACGCCGATCAGCGCCTGGATGCCGAACGGAAACTGAAAGACCGCCAGCACGAGCAGGCTGAGGCCCATCGTCAGCCCGGAGACGACGAAGGCGACGCCGGAGAGCCGCCAGCTGTTGAAGGTGAGCACGATGGTCGCGACCATCGCCACGACCACGATGCCGACCGTCGCCATCAGGTTGTTGACGGTGTCGTTGCGCGCGTCCGAATCGCCGCCCCATTCGAGCCGGTAGCCGGGCGGCAGCGCCAAGGGCTCCGCTTCGAGCGCGGCGCGGAAGGCCTTCAGCGCCTCCTCGGGCAGCACGCCGAGCTGCAGGAAGCCCTGCACCGTGTTGACGCGCTCGCCGTTGCGCCGCGTGATCGGGCTCTCGGCCGGCTCCAGCCGAAAGGCGCCGAGCGCCGAGAGCGGCACGCCCGGCATCGGCGCCGCCGCCGTCGCCCGAGCGCCTTGCGGCAAGATGCGCAAGGCGAGGATCCGGTCGGCGCTCGCCCGGTCCTCGGCGGCGATGCGCACGCGCACCGGCAGCTCCTCCGAGCCCTCCACCAGCGAACCGCCGGTGACGCCGACGAGCAAGCTCTCCAATTGCCGGGCCGCGTCCGAGAGCGTCAGCCCGGCGAGACGGAGCTTCTCCTCGTCGAAGTCGAACACCAGCTTCGGCGCGCCGCCGCCGAGATCCGACTGCGTGTGCTCGACCATCGGCAAGGTCGCCATCAGCCGCCGCGCCTCGTCGCCGAGACCGCGCAGCGCGTCGAGATCCGGCCCGATGATCCGGAGCTCGAGCGGCGCGGCGACCGGCGGACCCTGCACCAGCCCGCGCACGAGCGCCTGCGCGCCCGGCAGCGTCTCGTCGAGCGTCGCCTGCAGCGCCGGAATCAGCCGCTCCGTCGCCTCCGGCGACGCCGTGACGACGAGCGCCTCGGCGAATTCGGGCTGGCCCTCGAAGGTCGCCGTCATGTTGTAATAGAACGCCGGCGCGTTGCGGCCGATCACCCAGTCGACGCGCTCGACGCCCTCGGCGGCGCGGATGACGGCGTCGGCGTCCGCGACCGTTCGCGCCGTCGACGCGATCGACGCGCCGAGCGGCCGCTCGATCTGAACGTAGAACTGGTCGCGGTCGACGCCCGGAAAGAATTGCGCGGTCAAGGTCGGAAAGGCGAGAAAGCCGATCACCGCCGGCGACATCGCGACGAGGGCGGCGACGCCGCGATTGGCCATCGAGCGCTCGAGGCTCCAGCGATAGAGCCGCGCGATCGGGCCGGGCCGATCGGCGGGCGCGTCCTTGTCGCGCGCCGGCAAGGTCATGCCGGCGAGCGCCGGCGTGATCGTGATCGCCACCAGGAAGGACGCGATCAGCATCGTCATCACCGAGAGCGCCACCGAGCCGATGAAGTCGCCCGCCGGGCCCGGAATCGCCGCCATCGGCACGAAGGTCAGCACCGTCGTCGCCGTCGAGGCGAGGAGCGGCGGGGGGGGGGGGCGGGCGGCCGACACCGCCCCCCCGCCACCGCGCGCGGCCCC
>CAZPTD010000026.1:2142-24467 GCA_964588915.1 uncultured Neomegalonema sp.
TGCACTATGGTCTGCTCCGCTGGCGCGGTGGTGGCGTGGTGGGGCGCGGTCTGGCGCCTGACCGCGATCCGCACCGCCTGCTCGCGGAGCGCGCCCTCGCGCAAGGAGCGGCGGATGTCGTCGGTCATCACGATCGCCGCGTCGACCAGCAGGCCGAGCGCCACGATGAGGCCGGTCACCGACATCTGATGCACGACGACGCCGAGCCGCTGGAGGACGAAGAGCGAGAGCATCGTCGTGAGCGGCAGGGCGAGCGCGACGATGAGCGCCGAGCGCCAGCCGAGCGTGACGAGAAGCACGCCGAGCACGATGCCGATGCCGATAAGCAAGTTGACGCCGAGATCGGCGAGGCGCTCGAAGGTGTAGGCGCTCTGGTCGAAGATCATCTCGGCGGAGACGCCGGCGGGCGCGGTCGCCTGATAGTCGGCGAAGGCCGCCTTGACGCGGTCGGTCCAGGCGTCGACCTGAAGGTCCGGCTCCATGCGCGCCGCGACGAGGATCGACGGCGCGCCGTTCGAGACCGCCATCTCCGAGGGCGGCGCCTCGACCGCGCGGCGGACCTCGGCGACGTCGCCGACGCGGACGACCGGCGCGCCGGTCCCGGCGGCCTCCTGGCCGAGGAGCGGGATCTCGCGCACGCGCTCGACGCCGTCGATCTCGCCCGAGACCTCGACGAGATAGTCCGTCTCGCTGCCGAGGACGCGGCCGGCGCGCACCTTCGAATCGGCGCCGGTCACCGCGGAGGCGACCTCGTCCGGCGTCAGGCCGAGCGAGGCGAGCCGCGCCGGATCGATCTCGATCAGGATCTCTTCGGTCGCCGAACCGTAGCTGCGGACGAACTCCGCGCCGGGCAGCCCGCGCAGGCGGTCCGCGAGAAGCTCGGCCCGGCGCGTCAGCACCGAGAACGAGGTCTCGGGATCGGCCGCCGTCAGCGAGAAGATGACCGTATAGGCGCCGATCCGATCGCCGTCGAATTCGGGCTCGGGCACGCCGGGCGGAAACGCGGCCGACGCGTCGGAGAGCGCGTCGCGCATCTCGGACCAGACCTGCTCGATGCGGCCGTCGGGCGTGAACTCGGAGAGCTCGACCTGAACGACCGAGATGCCGCTGCGCGAGGTCGAGGTGATCACCTTGATCTCCGGGATCTGCCGGAGCTCCTCCTCGATCTTCTCGGTCACCAGCGCCTCGACGCGCTCGGGCCCGGCGCCCGGATAGGGCGTGATCGCGAGCGCGAAGATGTTGGTGATGGTCGGGTCTTCCTGACGGCCGATCGTCGCGGCGGTGGCGGCGCCGAGCGCGGCGATCATCAAAAGGACGAGCGCGAAGATCCGCTTCTCGCGCAGGAGCAACAGCGCCATGGGACCGACCTCCTTCGCCTCTACTCGCCGAGGCTCGGCGCGACGACGTCGCCGATCACCACGCGGTTGACGCCTTCGGTGAGATATTCGGCCTCGTCCGCAATCGCGCCGGCGACGAAGGCGCGCTCGCCCGCGACGTAGAGCGCCTCGACGTTCTCGGCCGCGACCACCGGTTCGCCGGCGTCGTTCTCGGCGATGACGAGGATGCGCCAGAGGCCCTTGGCGTCCTCCTGGAGCGCCGAGAGCGGGACCCAGGCGCCGCGCGCCGAGACCTCGAGCGACAGCTCGAGCCGCGCCACCTCGCCGAACGGCGCGACGACCGGCGCTCGGCCGGCCGCTCCGGACGCCGCCGCGAACGCCCGCGAACCGCCGGTCGCGAGATCGAGATCGAAGATCGCCGCGACCGTGCGCGTCGCCGGGTCGAGATCCGGCCGGATCCGCGTCAGCGTCGCCGGCGTCGGACGCCCGCGCAACGCGATCTCGTAGCGGTCGCCGATGACGAGCCGCTCCGCCCGCTCCGGCGGCAGCCCGATCCGCGCTTGCGGCCGGTCGCTCTCGAGAAGCTCGGCGACCATCTGGCCGGGCGCGACGATGGCGCCTTCGTCGACGCCGCGCGCAGCGACGACGCCGGCGAAGGGCGCGCGAATGGTCGCCTTGCGGATGTCGATGTCGACCATGCGCAGCCGCGCGTCGATCGCGGCGATCGCCGCCGTCGTCGTCGTCTCGGCCGTCCGCGCCTCGTCCGCCCGCTGTTCGGACGCGAAGCCGTCGCCCGAAAGCCGGTCCTGCCGGGCGCGGGTTCGCCGGGCGAGCGCGAGATCGGCCTCGAGCCGCTCCTTCTCGGCGACGAGCTGCGCGCGGCGCGCTTCGAGCGACGCGACGTCGAGCCGCGCGATCACCTGGTTCTCGAGCACGTAGACGCCTTCTTCGATCAGAACGGCGACCACTTCGCCGCCGATCTCGAAACCGAGCGCCGTCGTCCGCGCCGGCTCGACGCGGCCGATATAGCTCTCGGTGGTCTCGTAGGCGTCGACGATCTCGATCCGCTCGGTCGCGACCGGCAGCGGCGGCGTCGGCTCGACGCCGTCCATCTGCGCGGCGGCGTAGATCGCGCCGAGCGCGGCGGCCGCGAGCGCGCCGACGCCGCCGAGGACGCCGAGCGCGCCGATGGCGGCGAGGACGCGCCGAAACCTGGACGGGCGGCGCTGCGCCGGCGTCTCTGCGGGCTCGGAGGGAGATCCGGACATGGTCGGTCCTCGTCATCTCGGCGCCGGCGTGCGCGGGCGGCTCTCGTCCGCCGCCATTCCTTGCCCGACCCGGCGCCTCGGGATACTCTTGGTTAGAGCAGCTAACTTTCGGGTGAGTTAGCGCGACTAACTTCGAAGGAAAAGCCCATATCCGATGAAATCTCTGCGATCGAGGAGCGGCGAAGGAGCGCAATGGCGAAAGAGAGACACCATCACGGCTCGCTCAGGGACGCGCTGATCCGCGAATCGCAGCGGCTCGTCAGCGCGCACGGCGTGGAGGGCTTCACGATCGCCGACGCCTGCCGCGCCGCCGGCGTCAGCACCGCCGCGCCGTATAAGCACTTCGAAAACAGGGAAGAATTGATCGCCGAAGTGTCGGCTCTCGGCTTTCGGCGGCTGACCGAGCGTATGATCGAAGCGCGCGAGGCGCATCCCGAGGGCTCGACCGAAGGGCTGATCGCGCTCGGCCGCGCCTATCTCGGCTTCGTCAGCTCCGATCCGGAGATGTTTCATCTGATGTGGGGCACGACGCGCCAGAGCTTCAAGAACGAGACGGTCGAGGAAGCCGGCTTTTCCTGTTTCGGAACGTTGCTGGAGACGATCGAGCCGCTGAAGGCGCGGCTCGGGCTCGAGGCGATCGACACGATGGAGATGGCGCTGGCGCTCTGGTCCGGCATTCACGGCATCGCGGCGCTGATCGTCGGTCAGCGCATGAAGGTGATCGAAGGGATGGATCTGGAGATCATGGTCGAGCGTTCGACGCGCGCCTATCTCGACGGCCTCAAGATGCGCGCCGCTCGGGGCGAGGAGCCGAAATTGCGGATCGAGGCGACGACATGCCGCCCGTGACGACCGAGGACCCGCGCGCCTTCCTGCGCGCGCTCTTCGACGAGGCGGTCGCGACAGCGGATCCGATGCGCGTGATTCCGGAGCGCTTGCCGGCCTCTCCGCCCGAGAACACGCTGATCGTCGGGGCCGGCAAGGCGTCGGCGCGGATGGCGGAGGCGGTCGAGTCGGTTTGGGGGCCTTGCGACGGGCTCGTGATCACGCGCTACGGCTATGCGCGGCCGACCAGCGGCGTCGAGATCGTCGAGGCGGCGCATCCGACGCCGGACGAGGCCGGGCTCGCGGCGACGCGGCGGCTCAAAGCGCGGCTCGAGGCGCTCGACGAGAGCTGGTTCGTCCTCGCGCTGATCTCGGGCGGCGCGTCGGCGCTTCTCGTCGATCCGGCCGCCGGCGTGACGCTCGACGAGAAGAAGGCGCTCAACGCCGCGCTCCTCGCCTCGGGCATGCCGATCGACAAGATGAACGTCGTCCGCAAGCATGCGAGCCGCGTCAAGGGCGGCCAGCTTGCGGCGGCCGCCTCTCCGGCGCGCCTGCGCGCGCTGCTCATCTCCGACGTGCCGGGCGACGATCCGGCGGCGATCGGCTCCGGGCCGACGGTCGGCGAGCCGAGCCGAGCGTCTGACGCTCTCGCGCTGCTCGAGAAATGGTCGGTCCCGCGCGCGAGGTCGATCGACGCCGCGCTGACGGCCGGCTCCAGCGTCGTTGCGCCGGGCGATCCGCGTCTCTCGCGCGCCGAGACCGAGATCATCGCGGCGCCGTCGCAGTCTCTGGCCGCGGCGGCGGAGCTGGCGCGCGAAGCGGGCGCCTTCGTCGAGATCCTGGGCGACGCGCTCGAGGGCGAGGCGCGCGAGATCGGCGCGGCGCATGGCGCGATGGCGCTCAGGCGCCGAGCGGATCGGCGCGCCGGCGATCCGCCGCTCCTGATCGTCTCGGGCGGCGAGCTGACGGTCACGCGCCGCGGCGACGGCGTCGGCGGGCCGAACGCGGAGTACGCGCTGGCGCTGGCGCTCGCATTGGGCGGCGCCGAGGGCGTCCACGCGATCGCCTGCGACACCGACGGCGTCGACGGCGCGGCCGAGGTCGCCGGCGCCTATGTCGCGCCGGATGCGCTCGCGCGCGCCGGCGGCGCCGAGGCGGCGCGCCGCGCGCTCGACGCCAATGACAGCCACAGCTTTTTCGAGAAGCTCTGCGATCAGGTCGTCACCGGCCCGACGCTGACCAACGTCAACGATTTCCGGGCGGTCCTGATCTCGCCGCCAGCGCGATAGCCGGACGCCGCGGCCTACGCCGGGCCGCTCGTCTCCGCGCCGCCGCCCGCTTGACGCTCGGAGACGATCTCGCCGAACTTGGTGAAGAACTCGCCGGCGAGGCGCTTGGCGGTGCCGTTCAGAAGCCGGTTGCCGAGCTGCGCGATCTTGCCGCCGACATCGGCGGTGACGTCGTATTTCATCACCGTCTCGTCGCCGTCCTCTTCGAGCGCCACGTCGCCGCTGCCCTTGGCGAAGCCGGCGACGCCGCCCGAGCCCTCGCCGCTGATCGTGTAGCCTTGCGGCGGATTGAGGTTGGAGAGCGTCACCTTGCCCGAGAATCGCGCCTTGATCGGGCCGATCTTGAGCGCGACCGTCGCCGACAGCTCGGTGTCCGACTCCATCTCCAGCGACTCGCAGCCCGGAATCGACTGTTTCAGGATCTCCGGATCGTTGAGCGACGCGTAGACGACGTCCCGCGGCGCCGCGATGCGGACTTCATCGGCAAGCTGCATGTCACATTCCCTTGTTCGAGATCCCGGAGCCGGCGCCGCGGCGGCGAGAAGGCCGCGCCGAAAAAAAGACTCAATGCGCGCCCAATTTCGCCCGCGCCGCGCCGCGCTTGGCATCGCGCGATCGACGCGCTTAAGGTGTCGCAGCGCATGGTCCGGAGCAAGATCCAAGACGGCGCGAGTCGCCGGCGAACGGGCGGCGCGCGGCGGCCATGCGACGACGGAGAGGGACGAGATGGGCCGGATCTTCGAGAACAGCTTGCGCGGGTTCGCGCTTTGTATAGGTTTCAGCCTCTGCGCCGCCGCTCCGGCGGCGGCGCAGAGCGGGCCGGTCGATTTCGGGACGGCGGTGCCGACGCTCGAGGACTTGCGCCGGTCGTTCGACGGGCCGGCGCCGGAGGCTGGCGTCGCCGCCGAGCGCGCGATCGGCTTCGACGGCGCGTTGCCGAGCGGCGACGCGGACGAGTCGACGCTAGAGGCGCGCGCGGACGACGCCGCCGGCAAGCCGCAAGGCGGCGCCGAACTCGCCGACGACGTCGCCGCTCGGGTGGACAAGGACCGCGTCGCGGCGCGGCCGGTGACGGCCTCGGCGCCGTCGGATCCGCCGGCGGAGCCGCGCGGCGTGTCGATGCGCATCGGCTTTCGGCTCGACAGCGCCGAGATCGAGCCCGAGTTCATGTCGAACATCGCCGCCATCGCCGAGTATCTCGAGGCGGAGCCGGAGGCGAACATGCTGATCGTCGGTCACGCCGACGCGAGCGGCGACGCCGACTACAATCTCGACCTGTCGCTGCGCCGCGCCGAATCGGTTCGGACGGCGCTCATTTACGGCTTCGGGATCGACGAGGAGCGGCTGCGCGCCGAGGGCTACGGCGAGAGCGAGCCGCTCTATCCCGATCCCTATGACGGCCGCAACCGTCGGGTCGAGTTCTATCGCGAGTGATCCGCGGCGATTGTCACCCACGTTCGCCAGAAGGGGGTTGGAATGATTGAGAAAAAACGCGCAGTTCGCGCCATTGCGGCGCTCTGCGCGCTCTCGCTGGGCGTCGCCGCCTGCTCGACCAAGGAGGAGAGCGGACAGCTGATCGGCGGCGTCGTCGGCGGCGTGCTCGGCGCGGTCGTGGGCGAGAATGTCGGCGGCACCGGCGGCGCGATCATCGGCGGCGCGATCGGCGCGGCCGCCGGCGTCTATGTCGGCGGCGAGATCGGCGCGGCGCTCGACGAGGAGGACCGTCGTCTCGCGAGCCAGGCGACCGAACAGGCGATTTTCGATTCGCGCGCGCGCGGCGGAGCGCCGGTCACCCATGGCTGGGAAAGCGAGACCAACGAGGGCGTCAGCGGCTCGGCGACGGCGCGGGCGACGCCCGATCCGAAGGCGCCGCGCGGACCTTCCTCTGCGCCGCAACCGAGCCGCGCGCCGGCGCGCGGCGACGACCCGCAACGCGCGACCGCGGTCGACGACGGGCCGGAGGCGGGCGACGAACGCGTCGAAGTCTCGGCCGAAGCGCCGCGCGAGTGCTACGCCGTGCAGGAAGTGGCCGTCATTCCGGGCTCCGGCCCCGTGCGTCAGGAGGTCACCTACTGCCGTGAAGGCGACAGCTTTGCGCCAGTCTAGACTGATCACGGCGGCGGCGGCCTCGGCCGCCTTCGCCTTCTGCGCCGCGGTCGACGCCGCGGACGCGCTCGACGCGGAGCTGCGCGAGATCGACGGCAGGCGCGTGCTCTTTCTCTCCGGCGAGGTTCTGCCCGGCGACGAGTCCGAGGTCGTCGAACGGCTCGCCGCAGGCGATTTCGACGAGGTCTGGCTCCATTCGCGCGGCGGCGACGTCGAGGCCGGCTACGCCATCGGCTACGCGATCCGCGAGCGTCGCCTGGTCACGCGCGTCTCCTCGCGCCATATCTGCGCCAGCGCCTGCGTCGACATCTTCCTCGGCGGGCTGATCCGCTTCGCCGATCCCGGCGCGCTGCTCGTCATCCATCCCGGCTCGATCTCGAACAGCACCGTGCTCTTGAGCGACATCAGGTCGATCGAGGATGACGACGAAGCGCGCTCGACCATCCGATTGATCGAACGCCGGACGACGGACGAGACCGCCAACTGGGCGCAATATCTGAATTTTATGGGCGTCTCGGTCGAGCTCGTGAACCGCGCCGCCGAGGTCGACTTCTCGCAAGGGATCTGCCTGACGCAGCGCGAGATGGTCTACTACAACATCGTCAACACCAGCGGCGCGCCGGATCCCGCGTATCGGCCGGGCCCGCCCGTGGTGAATTGCTGGCGGTGACCGCTGTCATTCGATGGAAGACCGCCCGCGCGCGGCGCGGGTCCGCCGAGGCCTTGCGGCCGCGTTAATCCTCTTCGATCGGCGCGACGTCGACGGACACCGAGACGCTGTGATCGCCGCCGCCGAGCAGCACGCCCGAGATCGGACTGACGTCGCCGAAGTCGCGGCCATAGGCCACCGTGATGTGATCCACGGACCGCACCAAGTTGTTCGTCGGATCGAAGTCGACCCAACCCGTCTCCGGCGCCCACACCGAAAACCAGGCGTGCGACGCGTCGGCGCCGACGAGCCGCGGCTGACCTTCGGGCGGACGCGTGCGGATGTAGCCGCTCACATAGCGGGCCGGCAGGCCGAAGGCGCGCAGCGCCGCGATCCCGAGATGGGCGAAGTCCTGGCAGACGCCCGAGCGCTGCGACAGGACCTGGTCGACCGGCGTCGAGACGTCGGTCGACGCCGGATCGTAGCGAAACTCGCCATGGACGCGCTCCATCAGCGCCTTCGCGGCGACGAGGATCGGCGCGCCGGCGGGCAGCGTCTCTTCGGCGAAGCGCCGGATCTCCGGCGTCGGCGTCGCGAGCGGAGAGAAGGCGCAGAAATCGACGACGCTCCGATCGAAGCCCGCCTCGCGGCCGATCTCGCGCTGCGAGACGTCTTCCCACGGCGTCGTCGCCTCGAGATCGATCTCGGGCCCCGGCGCGACCTCGACCTCGCTCTGCGCCGTCGTGGTGAAGCGCGTGTGATCGCGCTCGAGCGCGATCTGCACCGCCGCGTTGCCGAAATAATCCTCGCGCTGCACGTTCGACGTCGGCGCCGGCTCGATCAAGAGCTTGTGGCGCGTCCGCGCCTGGGTCGGCGTCTCGCGCGGCGTCAGGTACAGCAGGTGGCGCGACTGCACCACGGGCGCGGCGTAGTCATAGGTGGTGCGATGGGTGATCTTGTAGCCCGGCATCGGTCGCCTTGAGTTCAAAGGGCGTTTCGCGGGCCCAAGCGGCGCGGCGCCTCGTCGGCGAGACTGAAATAGCGCCGCGAGATCATCTCCGAAAGATGCGGCAACTCAGAAAAGACGTCCTTAAGGAGCGCGGCAAGTTCTTTCCGCGCCGCGCCGGCGTCTTTGCTGGCGAGCTGTGCGCAATCGAACAGGCGCACGCGGGTCAAGAGCTCGAGCGCCAGGCGCTGCTCGGGCGAGCGCACCGCGTCCTCGGCCGATTTCGGCAGGCCGGCGATATGCGCCTCGGCCTTGGCGAGCTGATGCGCGAGGCTGCGCGGGTTGGTCTCCTCGATCAGGACGAGATCCATGACCAGCGCGAATTCCGGCGCGAAGCGGTAGCGCTTGCGGTAGCCGAGCGCGCTGTCGGCGACGCCGAGCGTGAAGGTCAGGTCGTCGCGCTCGACCTCCGCCGCCTCGGCGTCGGCGAAAAGCTCGTGCAGGAGCTCCGAGATCCTGAGCGCCCGCTCGATCCGCCGGCCGAGATCGAGGAACACCCAGCCGCGATCCTGGGTCGTGTTCTCATGCGTGAGGCCGCTGAGCGCCGACAGCACGGTGAGCAGCGCGTCGCAGCCGTCGACGATGTCGACGGCGTTCGCCGGCGGCGCGTCCGGCCGGATCTCGCCGCCCTCTCCGATCGTCGCCGCCGGCGCCGCCGCGACGTTGAGCGCGTCCGTGGTGAGCGTTCTGAGCGCGCGCCAGGTGTCGCTCGAGAGCACGTCGCGGTTGCGCGAGGCGAGGCCGCGGAGCTGCGCCAGCGTCCGCGCGAGCCCGTGCGCGCGATCCTCGCCGAGCGTGAGCGCGGCGACCGCGTCGGCGAGCGAGCGGCGGCGCGCGTCCTCGAGCGGCTCGTCCTTGGCCAGGAGATGCGTGAGCGCGCGCGAGGGCCGCGACATGTCGCGCATATAGCTCAGATCGGACCCGGATTGCGTCAACGACTGGCGGATGATCCGCAACGTCGCGTCGGCGCGCTCGCAATAGCGGCCGAACCAGTAGAGATCGTCGGCGATCCGGCTCTGGATCGCGCGGTCGACGCGGTGCGGCGCCAGCGCCGCCGCGATGCGCGCCTGGCTGAGCGAGGTGCCGCCGCCGCCGCCGATCACCCAAACGTCGTGCGAATAGGCGTCGCGCGCGCTCAGATTGACCGCCTTCTCCGTCTCGATGGTGAGGCCGACGCCGCCCGGCATCACGTCGATCTCGAGCGAGTCGGCGTCCTCGCCGTCGCCGTCGATCGCCGCGTAGACGCGGAGCGCGAAGGGCGTCGGGCGGACGCCGTCGCCGCGCCAGCTCGGCGTGGTGGCGAAGCCGACCGGCTGCTCGGCGACGAGCCCGGCGCCGCGCAGCTCGATCTCCTGCGCGAAGGCGGCGCGATCCGCCGCGCTCATCTCCGCGGCGCGGCGGCCCTCCTGCGCCTCGCCGGGACGGCCGAGGCCTTCGAAGGCGGGATAGACGACGAAATCGTCGAGATTCTGCAGGACGTGCTCGCGCACCGACCGTTGGCCGAGCCAGAGCCGCGGCGAATCGTAGGCGAGCGGCTCCTCGCCGACGAGCGCGCGCGAGATCGCTCCGAGAAAGGGCGAGAAGCCGCGATTCTCGATGACCGCGGCGCCGAGCGCGTTCGAGATCAGGCCCGGATGCGCGCGGGCCGCCTGGGCGAGGCCGGGCGGACCGTCGAAACCGTCCGGCGCCAGCTCGAGCGGATCCGAACGACGACCTTCGACGCCGCGCAGGAGCAGGTCGATGCGCTTCAGGCCGTCGGTGCTCTTCAGATAGACGCGGTCGTCGAGCTCGCGCTGATCGGAGCCTTCGACCCGCTGGAAGCCGAAATAGCGCGCGAGATAGGCGTGGCCGTTGAAGCCGGGCGTCTGCGGGCCGCCGCTCAAGAGCGCGATCCTCGGATCGTCGCCGCCGGCGCGGGCCGCCAGCCGCTCCCAAAGCCGCTGATAGAACGCGCCGACCCGGAGCGCGCCCGATCGGCGGAAAAGATCGCCGACAACCTCCGTCATCACCATCCGATTGGCGATCGCGTAGCCGTGTCCGGCCGAGGTTTCGGCGTGCGTGTCGATGACGCGCCAATCGCCGTCGCGGCCGCGCGCGACGTCGAGCGCCAGCATCGTCAGGCCGTTCCGCTCGCTCGGCGACCCGAACATCGGCCGCAAGAACCGCGGATCGCCGACGAGGATGTCGGGCGGCAGAACGCCGTCGCGGAAGAGCCGCTGCGGCCCGAAAAGATCGTTCTGGAGCGCCGTGTAGATCCGCGCGCGCTGGCTCGCGATCTCGGCGATTCGGCTCCAATCCTGCTGCGAGATCAGGAGCGGCGCGACGTCGAGCCGCCATTCGGCGAGTTCGGCGCTCGGCTCCGAAAAGCTGTCGCGCAGAAGCCGCAACGCGCGCTGCGATCGGCTTTCGAGCTCGCCCTGGCTCGCGCGGCTCAGCCATTCGGCGAAGACGCGCCATCCCGGCCGGACCTGGCCGTCCGGCCCGACCATCTCGTCGAAGACGCCCGGTTGCGGGGCGTAGCCGGGCGGAACCGCACGCGCCTCACGTTGCGCTGCGCCCTCGATCGTTGCCGTCATGCGTCCCCATGACCCTCTATCGCGCTACGCGAACAGCGTAGCACGAAAGCGCGAAATCGCAGCTAAGAAATCATAAATCGAATCAGGCTCGTTCGGCTGCGGCAAGCCGGGTTTGACCGCAATGGGTCAACTTGCCGCGCCGATTGAAGCCGGCTCTCTTCACGGCGAGCGCCGACGCGGACCGAACTTGGTCCGCTCGATCGTCGCGTCGCGCAGGTCGGCTCGCGCTCTAGCTGAAGAGCCTCAGATCGAGCGTGTGCGGATAGTCCGGGTTCGGCCGCTCCGGCGGGATCGCGATCGGGCCCGGCGAATGGCCGATCCGCTCGAACCGCGCCAGGCGCCGGCCCTCGGCTTCGAAGGCGTTGACCGGCGGGCCGTCGAAGAACTTTCCGCCCGGATGCGAGACGTGATAGCGGCAGCCGCCGAGCGCCCGGCCCGACCAGATGTCGACCACGTCGAAGACGAGCGGCGTGTGGACGCCGATCGTCGGATGGAGGCACGCCGCCGGCCGCCACGCGCGATAGCGCACGCCGGCCACGCCCTCGCCGCGGACGCTGGTCGGCGCCAAGGGCACGCGTTGGCCGCCGCAGACGAGCGCATGCCGCTCGTCGAGCCCGCGCGCCTTGACCTGCAGCCGCTCGAGCGAACTGTCGACATAGCGCGCCGTGCCGCCGATCACGCCCTCCTCGCCGAGCACGTGCCAGGGCTCGAGCGCGCCTCGGAGCTCGATCTCGACGTCCTCGAACGCGACCTCGCCATAGTGCGGGAAGCGGAACTCGAAATGCGGCGCGAACCAGGCCTCGTCGAAGGCGAATCCGGCGCCCTCGAGATCCGCCAGAACCGACTTGAAGTCGGACCAAACGAAATGCGGCAGCATGAACTTGTCATGGAGCGCCGAGCCCCAGCGGGCGAGCCGACCCGTCTGCGGCGCCTTCCAGAACCAGGCGACGAGCGCGCGCAGAAGCAGCTGCTGCGCCAGCGACATGCGCGCATGCGGCGGCATCTCGAAGGAGCGGAACTCGACGAGACCGAGCCGGCCGGTCGGGCCGTCCGGCGAGAAGAGCTTGTCGATGCAGATCTCGGCGCGATGGGTGTTGCCGGTGACGTCGACCAGCAGGTTCCGGAACAACCGATCCACCAGCCAGTTCTGGATCGAGCCGCCCGGCGCCGGAACCTGGTTGAGGGCGATCTCGAGCTCGTCGTGCCCTTCTTGGCGCGCCTCGTCGACGCGCGGCGCCTGGCTCGGCGGGCCGATGATGAGGCCGGAGAAGAGATAGGAGAGCGACGGATGGCGCTGCCAATAGGTGATGACGCTCGCGAGCAGATCCGGCCGGCGCAGGAACGGGCTGTCGTTCGGCGTCGGTCCGCCGAGCACGATGTGGTTGCCGCCGCCGGCGCCCGAATGCTTGCCGTCGACCATGAACTTCTCGGCGCCGAGCCGGCACTGGAAGGCCTCGTCATAGAGCGTCTCGGTGACCTCGACCGCGTGCCGCCAGCTCTGCGCCGGATGGATGTTGACCTCGATCACGCCCGGATCCGGCGTCACCTTGATCACGTTGAGCCGCGGATCGAAGGGCGGCTCGTAGCCCTCGATATGGAGCGGCTGGCCGAGCCGCGCCGCCGCGCCTTCGATCGCCGCGACGAGCGCCGCGTAGTCCTCGGCGTCCTCGAGCGGCGGCATGAACACGCAGAGATGGCCGTCGCGCGGCTCGATCGCGAGCGCGGTGCGCACCGCGCCGCTGATCTCGCTCGGCGCCGTCGGCGGCGTCGGCGGCGCCTCGAGCGTCGCGGTGCGGCGCTGGCGCCGGAGCGCCTCGCGGTCCGGCAGCGGCGGCCGCTCGATCGTCGGATCGGCCGGATAGACATGCGGATAGGCGGTCTGCGAGACGTGGGGCAGCCCGCCGAGCGGCAGGCGGAAGCCGACCGGCGAGTCGCCCGGCACGAGGAAGAGCTTCTCGCGCCGCGTCGTCCAGCGCTCGGTGACCCAGCGCCGGCCGCGATCCTGCGTTTGCCAGCACTGGATCGGCAGCACGTAGCCCGCGGGCCGGCCGAGGCCGCGGTCGAACGCCTTGATCACGCGGGCGCGCTCGGCCTCGTCCTCGATCTTGTTGTCTTCGACCGAGAGGTTGATCGGCAGCCTCTGCTCGACCAGCGCGAAATGCGCGGCGTCCTCGTAGGCCGGCATGGCGCTGTCGGCGGGCAGGCCGAGTTCGACGCAGAGCGCCTCGGCGAAGGCCGCCGCGTCCCTCTCGCCGGCCGGCTTCAGCGGCGTCTCGCGGTCGATGAGCGCGTGGTTTTCCCAGAGCGGTTGACCGTCGGCGCGCCAATAGGAGGCGAAGGCCCAGCGCGGCAGCTGCTCGCCCGGATACCACTTGCCCTGACCGAAATGCATGAGCCCGCCCGGCGCGAAGCGCGCGGTCAGCCGGCGGACGAGCTCCTCGGCGTAGCGCCGCTTGGTCGGGCCGACGGCGGCGTTGGTCCACTCCTGGCCCTCCATGTCGATCGCCGAGACGAAGGTCGGCTCGCCGCCCATGGTGAGGCGCACGTCCTCTTTCCGGAGCTCGGCGTCGACGCGATCGCCGAGGGCGAGGATCGCCGACCACTGATCGTCCGCATAGGGCTTGGTCACGCGCGGCGTCTCGGCGATGCGCGCGATCTTCATGTCGAAATCGAAGGTGACCTCGGCCTTCTCATGCGCGCCGGAGATCGGCGCCGCCGAGGTCGGATGCGGCGTCGCCGCGAGCGGGATGTGGCCCTCGCTCGCCAGCAGGCCGGAGGTCGGGTCGAGGCCGACCCAGCCCGCGCCCGGCAGATAGACCTCGGCCCAGGCGTGCAGATCGGTGAAGTCCTCCGCGGCGCCGACCGGGCCCTCCAAGGGCTTCACGTCCGGTTTGAGCTGAATGAGGTAGCCGGAGACGAAGCGCGCCGCGAGGCCGAGCCGGCGCAGAAGCTGGACGAGAAGCCAGGAGCTGTCGCGGCAGGATCCGGACGCGTTCTCGAGCGTCTCCTCGGGCGTCTGGACGCCCGGCTCCATGCGGATGAGATAATCGATGTCGTGTTCGAGCGACTGGTTGATGGCGACGATCTTGTCGATCGTGGTCTCGTGATCGATCCGCCGCATCTTCTCGGCGTAGCGCTCGACCAGCGGTCCGGCCGCCTCGATCTTGAGATAGGGCCGCAGATCCTCCATCAGCTCCGGCGCGTAGTCGAAGCCCCATTCGCGCGCCTCCTCCTCGATGAAGAAGTCGAACGGATTGATCGACGCCATCGACGCCACGAGGTCGATCGCGACCGAGAACCGCTCGGTCGGCTCCGGCGCGACCATGCGGCCGAGATAATTTCCGAACGGGTCCTGCTGCCAGTTGAGGAAATGATCCTTCGGCTCGAGCGTCATCGAATAGCTGATGATCTCGGTCCGGCAATGCGGCGCGGGCCGCAGCCGGATCGTCTGCGGGCCGAGCCGCACGCGTCGATCGTAGCTGTAGCTCGTGCGGTGGGTGAGGGCGACTTGAATAGACATCGACCAATCCTCTCAACGGCGGGCGCTGCGGACGCGCTCGCCTCGGCGCTGAGCCCAGCGCGGCAAAGCGGCGCGCAACGCCAAGCGCGGTTTCCCGCGCGTCAGCCCGGCGTGCTGTTTCGGCGCGTCAGGCCAGACGCGCGGCGGCGGCGCCGGGAATCGGCGACTGGGTTTGCATCTGCTCTTGATCGGCCGCCCGCGCGGGCGGCTTGTCGGTGACGATCTCGAGCTCCTCGGCCGGCGCGCCGCCGAAATAGGTCGTCGTGAAGGCTTCGGTCAGATCGGCGAGACGCCGCTGCAGCCGATCGTTGAAGCCGTGAAGACCGAGCAGGATCTCGGGATCGGCGCGCGCGCCGCTGATGACGCGCGTCAGCGCGGTCAGCCGCGTCTCGACGTCCTCGGGCGTCGGCGTTCGGCATTCGCTCTCGAGTTCGCTCGACAGCCGCTCGATCGCGCTGACCGAATGCCCGAGCGACCGCGCGAAGCCTTTCTCGAAGATCAGGAAGCGCGCGACGGCGCCGGGCTCCATCGGCCCGGAGACGAGGCGGCGATAGGCGTGGTATCCGCCGCAGGAGCGCAGGAGAATCGCCCAGAAAGCGAAATCGCCGAGCGTCTCGCCGCTGTCGGCGTCGCCGGTCTGCAGCTGCGCGAAGCGCACGTCGAGGAGCCGACTCATTTGATCGGCGCGCTCCATCTCGAGGCCGAGGCGGAAGAAGCGCCAGCCTTCGTCGCGGAAGAAGGTCGCCTCGGCGGAGCCCATCAACGCGTAGCAGTCGGTCCGGATCCGCTCGCAGACCGCGACGAGCCGCTTCTCCGACACCGGCTCCGAGAGCTCCTGGACCCGCTTGTAGGTCTGATTGATCAGGACCCAGAACTCGGTCGAGACGCGCGCGCGCAGCGACCGGGCGTTGGCCCGCGCCGCCGCGATCGAGGAGGCGACGGAGCCGAGATGCTCGCGGTCGGTCAGGTAATAGGCGACGACGCCGTCCGGCGTCGGCTCGCCATGGCGCTCGCGATAGGCGCCGATCTCGTCATAGAGCGCGAGCACCCAGCTCCAGCCCGAGCCCTCGGCGCGGCCGATATTGAAGGCCGTCTGCGTGAGCAGGATGCCGCTGAGGCTGAGCGCGCGCTCGATGTAGCGGCCCATCCAGAAGACGCATTCGGCGTGGCGCGCGAGCATCATCCCGGCGCCTCCATGCGCATCCCGCCGGTCGGCGCCTCGATCGTCTCGTCCTCGGCCAGCACCCAAGTGTCCTTGGTGCCGCCGCCCTGCGACGAGTTGACGATGATCGAGCCCTTCTTGAGCGCGACCCGCGTCAGGCCGCCCGGCAGCACCCAGGTGCCGTCGCCGGTGACCGCGAAGGGGCGCAGGTCCACATGCCGCGGGCCGACGCCGTCCTCGACCAAGGTCGGGCAGACGGAGAGCTCGACCATCGGCTGGGCGATGAAGTTCGTCGGATCGGCCTTCACGGCGGCGCGGACCGCCTCGAGCTCCGCCGCCGACGCCTTCGGACCGACGACGATGCCGTAGCCGCCGGACTCGCCGACCGGCTTGATCACCAGCTTATGCGCGTTCTCGAGCACATGCGCGAGCGCCGACGGCTCGCGGCAGATATAGGTCTCGACATTCGGCAGGATCGCGTCCTCGCCGAGATAGTAGCGGATGATCCGCGGCAGGAAGGCGTAGATCGCCTTGTCGTCCGAGACGCCGGCGCCCGGCGCGTTGGCGATCGTCACCGTGCCGGCGCGCAGGCAGTCCATGAGCCCGGGCACGCCGAGCACGCTCGACGGATTGAACGCCTTGGGGTCGAGGAAGGCGTCGTCGATGCGCCGATAGATGATGTCGACCGGCGCCAGGCCGTTGATCATCTTGGCGTAGACGCGGTTGTCCATGACGACGAGATCCTGGCCCTCGACGAGCGAGGCGCCCATCTCGCGGGCGAGGAAGATGTGCTCGTAATAGGCCGAGTTGAAGACGCCGGGCGAGAGCAGCACGATCTCGGGATCGTCGCTCGCGGCCGGCGGCGCCACGTCGAGCAGTTTCTCGCGGAGCTTGAGGCCGTAATTCGAGACGTCGCGCAGCTTGAAGCCGGAGACGACGTCCGGGAACGCCCGCTGCATCAGATGCCGGTTCTCGACGACATAGGAGACGCCGGAGGGCGTGCGCGCATTGTCCTCGAGCACGTAGAACTTGCCGTCGCCGCCGCGCACGAGGTCGACGCCGGCGATATGGGCGTAGACGCCGCGCGGCATGTCGAGGCCGACCATCTGCTCGAGATAGTTCTTGTTGCCGAGCACGAGATCGGCCGGCACGACCTTGTCCTTCAGGATCTTGCGGTCGTGATAGATGTCGTCGAGAAAGGCGTTGATCGCGGCGACGCGCTGGATCACGCCCTTCTCGATCATCGCCCATTCCGAGGCGGTCAGCACGCGCGGGATGGCGTCGAAGGGCAGGGCGCGGTCGATCTCGTCCTTCTCGGTGTAGACGGTGAAGGTGACGCCGCGCTCTCTCAGATCGCTGAGCGCGTCCTCGGTCCGCGCGGAGAGCTCGCCGAGCTCGAGCCCTTCGAGGCGCCGCCAGAACTCCAGGATCCGCGGACGGTCGGCCGCGCCGTCGCCCATCAGCTCGCAGAAGAACGCGCCGGGATTGTAATTCTCGAGCAGAGCCGGCGCCGCCGTGTCTCGAAACGCTTTTATCTGGGCCATGCTGCTCTCCGGTCTCTCCACGCTCCGCCGCGCACGCGACGGCGGCCTCACCCTGTCACATTCGACGGCGCTGACCAACTTCCGCCCGGCGCCCGGCGAATGCTCGTTTCTTGCGCCGCACACAAGGCGGCGACAGACGGTTCCGCGCGCGGCCGCTCGGCGAAATCAGCGGGTTAACCGCAAGAAATGCGCCGATTTGTGCGCCGCACACACGTTGCCCGCGAAAAGAACACGCCGCCGGGACGCGCGTCAACCGCCCGCCGCGCCGCCGCGCCGCGCCTGCGCGGCGGGCGCGTGCAATCGACGTTGCGCGGTCGCGCCCGTCCGTCGGACGCGGTTTCGGCGCGGGCGATCGCGGTCAGGCGGCGGGCGCGAGATCGAGGATCGCGCGCGCCTCGGCCGCGGTCGCGACCGGTCGCTCGTATTTCTCGCAAAGCTCGACGCAACGCTCGACGAGCGCCGCGTTGGACGGCGCCAGCGTGTTCTTGTCGAGCCGGACGTTGTCCTCCAACCCGGTGCGCGTGTGGCCGCCCGCCGCGACGCACCACTCGTTGACGACGATCTGCGCCGGGCCGACGCCGGCGGCGCACCACTCGGCGTCCGGCGTCAGCCGCTTCACCGTCTTGACGTAGTAGTCGAAGACGTCCTTGTCGGCCGGCATGGCGTTCTTCACGTTCATCACGAACTGGACGTAGAGCCGGCCCGGAATCCGGCCGTCCTTGTTCATCGCCGCCGCCTGGAAGATGTGGCTAAGGTCGAACGCCTCGATCTCGGGCTTGACGCCGTATGTCTTCATCTCCGACGCCAGCCAGTCGACGAGATCGGGCGGGTTCTCGTAGACGCGGTTCGGGAAGTTGTTCGAGCCGACGGTGAGCGACGCCATGTCCGGCTTCAGGGGCAGCATGCCGCCGCGCTCATGGCCGGCGCCCGAGCGGCCGCCGGTCGAGAATTGGATGATCATGCCCGGGCAGTGCTTTTCGAGGCCTTCCTTGAGGCGCGCGAACTTTTCCGGATCGGAGCTCGGGCTCTCATCGTCGTTGCGGACGTGGCAATGGGCGATCGCCGCGCCGGCCTCGAAGGCGGCCTGGGTCGACTCGGTTTGCTCGGACACCGTGATCGGCACCGCCGGATTGTTGGCTTTCTTCGGCAGCGAGCCGGTGATGGCGACGCAGATGATGCAGGGTTCGCCCATTCTCAGGTCCTTTCGTGTTCTGGCGCAGACGCCCGAGCTTGTTCGAACCACGTCCCGGACGACGCTGAAAGCGGCGATCCGGGTTCCAGGGCCTTTTCTCGCGGCGCCGGCGGCCCTGGATCCGGGCTCGGCGCGCCCAAACGCGTTTCGGCGCTCGGCCGGGATGACGGACGCCTGGCGCGTTCGCGCCGGTCGTCGTCAGATGTCGAAGAACACCGTCTCGTTCTCGCCTTGGAGGCGAATGTCGAAGCGGTATTCGTTCGGGCCGGTCGCCAGAGCGATCAAGGTCGGGATCCGCGAGCGATGCTCGATCCGCTGCAGGACCGGATCGGCCTCGTTGGCGGCGATCTCGTCCGGGAAATACATCCGCGTGTGCAGGCCGATATTGACGCCGCGCGCGACGACCCAGAAGGTGACGTGCGGCGCCATCATCCGGCCGTCCTTGAACGGAACCGGTCCCGGCTTGATCGTCTCGAACGCCCATTCGCCGGTCTGATAGTCGCCGGCCTTGCGGCCCCAGCCCGAGAAGTTCGGGTCGGCGCCGCCGCGCGGATCCTCCGGGCTCGGATAGCGGCCGGCGGCGTCCGCCTGCCAGATCTCGACGAGCGCGTCCTTGAGCGGCATGCCGACGCCGTCATAGACGATCCCGCGGATGACGATCCTTTGGCCTTGCGTCTCCGGCGTCACCATGCTCGCGCCGAGATCGCGCGGATAGACGCCTTCGACGCCGCAGAAATTCGGAACCGCGCCGATATGGACGTAAGGACCGGCGGTCTGCGACGGGCTTTCCTTGAGCTGATCGAGCTTCTGGACCATCACGCGCCCTCCATGCGGTTCTCGAACAGCGTCGCGCGCCGACCGCGGAGCACGATGTCGAATCTGTAGGCGCGGCTGTCCATCGGGATCGTGTTGTTCATGTCGAGCGCGGCGGTCAGTTGCTCGATCGCCTCTGGGTCGTTGATCGTGCGCACGATCGGGCATTTCCAGATCAAGGGATCGCCCTCGAAATACATCTGCGTGATCAACCGCTGCGCGAAGCCGTGGCCGAAGACCGAGAAATGGATATGCGCCGGGCGCCAGTCGTTCGGGCCGTTCGGCCAGGGATAGGGGCCGGGCATGATCGTGCGGAAGCGGTAGGAGCCGTCGGCGCCGGTGATGACGCGGCCGCAGCCGCCGAAATTCGGGTCGAGCGGCGCGATGTAGCCTTCCTTGGCGTGGCGATAGCGTCCGCCGGCGTTGGCCTGCCAGACCTCGACGAGCGCGCCGCCGACGCCGCGGCCGTTCTCGTCGAGCACGCGGCCATGGACGATGATCCGCGGACCGATCGCCATCTCGCCGGGCGCGGCGAAATTGGTGATCAGGTCGTTGTCCTTCGGGCCGAGGATCTCGGGCGAGAAGACCGGGCCGGCGCGCTCCGAGAGCGTGTTGTCGAGCGCGACGAGCGCGAGCCTCGGCGACCGCGCCACCGACGTCTTGTAGGGCGGCGTGAGGGGCGGCGGATGCCAGCCTCTGTCCCGTGGAAAGAAGGCGCCCTTCGGCGCGCCGTCGTCCGAGCTCATAGGCTCACTCCCATTTCGGCGTAGGTCTGCTTGATGATCTTGAGCGCGTGGTTCGCCGCCGGCGCGCCGGCGTAGACCGCGACATGCAGCATCGCCTCGCGGACCTCCTCGGGCGTCGCGCCGGTATTGGCGGTGGCGCGGACATGCATCGCGACCTCGTCCCACTGGCCGAGCGCGGCGAGCAGCGCGAGCGTGATCAGCGACCGGTCGCGCCGCGAGATGCCGTCCCGCGCCCAGACCGAGCCCCAGGCGCCTTCGGTGATGAAGGTCTGGAACGGCGCGTCGAAGGCGGTCTTGGCGGCCTCGGCCCGGTCGACATGCGCGTCGCCGAGCACCGATCGGCGCACCGTCATCCCGTCCTTGTGACGCTGCGACTCTTCCGCCATCGCTGCTCCTCCCTGACTGGCGTCCCAATACCGGCCGCGCTCCAGCGCTGGCGCTAAAGCCGGCTCACCTTCAGCTTCGTCTTCAGATCGGTGCGGCAGAAGGCGTGCAGGAAGCAGGTCTGCTCGGCGATGTCGAGCATCTCGCGCGCGGCGTCGTCGGACTCGGACGTCTCGAGATAGACATGCGTCTCGATCGGATCGGCCTCGCCGGCGCGGCCCGTGCCGCCCGAGGCGCCGCCGAGGCTGAAATGCGTGTCCTGCACGATCCGGTAGTCGGGCAAATCGAGCTTCAGCATCGAGACGAAGCGGCCGAACTGGGTCATGAAGCAGAAGCCGATCCCGGCGCTGATCAGCGTGTTGGCGTCGGGCGCGCGGCCCTCGCCGCCGTTCTCGGGCGCCTCCTCGGAGAGGAAGCGGAAGGACGTGCCGTGCGGCGAGTATTGGAGCTGCGTGATCTCTTTCACGCCGTCCTCGCGGAACGCGAGCGTCGCGCCGATATTGAGCCGCCGGTTCTGCTCGTCGGCGAGACTGCTTCCGCCGGCGGACGTGCCGAGCGCGACCTCCTTCTTCGGCGTGACGCCGACCGGCCCCATGAGCTCGAGCGCCGGCGCGGCGGCGGGCTCCGCCTTGGCGAAATGGTCGCCCGGATCCGGAAAGAGCGGCCCGTCGAGCTCCGCGACCTTTTGGGTGTTCAGCTCCTTCCCGTTCTTGCCGAGCTTGAAGAGGCTCTCCAGGCGCCCGCGCATCAAGCCGTTGAGCGGCGAGGCGGCGACGGCGTTCATGAGCAGCGCGTTGAGCGGACCGTCCTCGAGCCCGCAGTCGATCTCGACCTTGAGCTCCACCGGCTCGGCGCCGCCGAGCATCGTCCGCTTCGGCATCGAGCCGGTCATGGTGTAGTAATTGTCCTGGACGAGCCTGAGCTCGCGGATCTCGACGCCCTGGCTCTGCGCGAGCGCCCTGATCTCCTCGGCGTAGCTCGCGATCATGCCGGCGGTCAGAAACGCGAGCGGGCAGGGCGCCGCGTCATGGCCGTTCAGATACGGCCCCTCGTCGCTGACGAGGCGCCAGGTCCGCCCTGTCCGCGCCGAGCGGACGAGCGCCTCCTTCTGGAAGCCCGAGAGCGACCGCACCCAGGTTCGCAGAGCGTCGCCGCGACGTAAGCCGGGCGCCTCGATCCCGACGGCGCCCGGATTGGCGACCTCGAAGAAGGGCGGCAGTCCGCTCGCCGCGATCAGGTTCTCGCCGAGCTTCATCGGCCTCTCCTCCCATTGCCGGCCGTCTCGCGTCGCGGCCGTTCGTCCCGGGCCGATGCTATGCGCTTGCGGTCCTGTCGTACACCTCTCCCCCGACCCCTCTCCCTCTCGGAGGCGGGCCGCCAGCGCCGCAGGAGACGCGGCCGGAGACCTAGGCCGAGCCGCCGAAGCGCGCCTTCCATTCGGCGATTTGCGCGTCTTCGAGCTTGGCGAAGAGGTTCTCCGGCGTCTCGAAGGCGTGGCCCGCCGGCAGCGCCGCGAGCGCCGAGGCGGCGTCGGTCGGCCAGCCCTCGGCGGTCTCTTTCGCCAGCTTGAGCGCGTTCAAGAGCGTATCGGACGCGTCCGGAACGAACGGGCGGCTGACGATCGCGTAGAGCCGGATGAGGTTGAGCGCGGTGCGGATGATCGCCGCCGCCGCCGCCTCGTCCTCCTTGAACGCCGCCCAGGGCGCCGTCTTCTGCAGATATTCGTTGCCGGCGACCCAAAGCGCGCGCAGCTCCTGCGCGGCGCGGCGGATCTCGATCGCCTCCATCGCCGCAGAATAGGCCTCGAGCCGCCGATCGAGCTCCGCGGTCAGCACTTACTCGGCCGCGCCGGCATCGCCGCCTTCCCGGGCCTTCTCGCCGGACTTCGCGCGGCAGAACATCGTCACC